>NZ_CP104467.1:4567151-4874366 GCF_025369935.1 Paenibacillus andongensis
GGGGTAATCCAAACCAGCTGAGATCGAGTGAGCCGGCAGTACTTGACCATACTCATCCTGCAGCAAATAGCTAAGTGAACCTTGGAAAACGCCAGGAGTTCCCTTGGTCATTGTAGCTGCATGCTCCTCAGTATGAATACCGCGGCCAGCCGCTTCCACACCAATGAGTTTCACTGTTTCGTCTTGGACGAACGGATAGAAAATCCCCATGGCGTTACTGCCTCCGCCAACGCAAGCAATTACAGCATCGGGCAATCTGCCTTCGATTTCAAGGATTTGCTCACGCGACTCATCACCAATGACACGTTGGAAATCACGTACCATCATGGGATAAGGGTGCGGTCCTGTAACGGACCCTAGAATATAATAAGTATCCTGTACGTTGCTAACCCAGTAACGAAGCGTTTCATTACAAGCATCTTTCAACGTACGTGTACCAGACGTAACAGGAATAACATCAGAGCCAAGCAATTTCATGCGGAAAACATTTAACTGCTGACGCTTTGTGTCTTCCTCGCCCATAAATACTTTACACTCAAATCCCATTAAAGCAGCTACAGTTGCTGATGCAACTCCATGCTGTCCAGCTCCAGTTTCCGCAATAATCTTCTTCTTCCCCATTCGTTTAGCGAGAACCGCTTGTCCGATGGTGTTATTAATTTTGTGAGCACCCGTATGGTTCAAATCCTCACGCTTTAAATAAATTTTGGCTCCGCCCAGAAGCTCAGAAAGTCGCTCTGCGTAATAAAGCGGTGTTGGCCGGCCCGAATATTGTTTTTGCAGGTAACGCACCTCGGCAATAAACTCAGGATCATCTTTATATTGTTCATAAGCTTCTTCAAGCTCAATAAGAGCATTCATTAACGTTTCAGGTACATAACGGCCGCCGAACTTGCCAAATCTGCCATGCTGGTCAGGTACTTGCGTCACTTTCGAGTCACCCTTTCCACAAATGCTGTAATTTTGACTATATCTTTTACGCCATCGGTCTCAACGCCGCTGGAAACATCTACGCCATCGGGGTAATAGGCTGTTACTAGTTGATCCACATTATCTGGTTGAAGTCCGCCTGCAACTAGCAGCGACACTCCCGCTGAACGCGCCCACTCCTGATAGACAGGAATGCAGTCCCAAGCAAAAGTTTTGCCTGATCCTCCCCCATAAACAGGGTCAAAGGTATCCAATAAAACAGCATCGACAGTCCCCATATAAGGGTCAAGCTGCGCGGCTACATCCTCTAAATTGGGGATTTTATTATCTGTTTTGGAAATCGAAACGGATTTGAACACTTTCACCTGAAAATGTTCACGAACCCATCGGCAAAATTCAGGTGTTTCCTGACTATGCAGCTGTACGACATCAAGTGGAGCCACCGCCAGAATGTCCGTTAACTCCTCCTTGCTCGGATTAACGAATACCCCTACAGTTAAAGGGACAGATCCCCCATTTGCCTCTTCTGATTTCAAATAAGAAATCAGTTCTCTAGCCTTCTCTGCCGTTACCTGCCGCTTGCTCGGTGCAAATACAAAACCGATATGTGCTATCGGCAAATGCACGATTGATTTTAACACTTCAACGCTTTGAAGTCCACAAATTTTTACCGTTGGAACCGTCCCCACAGCCATCAAATTCGCCTCTTTCTCCTTCAACTACTTCGCCCTTTGAACCCTCGTTCCCATTAGATCATGAACGGCCTGCTCAACAATAGGTTGTCGCATGAAATGCTCGCCGATTAAAACAGCTTGAGCACCAACTTGCTGTAAATAAGCCATATCTTTGGCGGTAGAAATGCCGCTTTCACTGACAACCGTTTTCCCTGCGGGAATGTATTGAATCAGTTCTTCTGTTGTGCCTAAGTCGGTAACAAATGTCTTCAAATTCCGATTGTTGATGCCTATCAATTGTGTATTCAATTCTAATGCACGTTCAAGCTCTTCACGATCATGGACCTCAACAAGTGCATCTAGACCAAGATCACTAGCTAGCTTCAGATACTGCTTCATTTGATCTGTTGTCAAAATGGCAGCAATCAGCAAGATAGCATCGGCGCCAATCAAGCGCGCTTCATAAATTTGCTTCGGATCAATGGTGAAATCCTTACGAAGCAATGGCACATTGACCGCCTTACGAACAGCTTTCAAATACTCGTTGCTGCCTTGGAAGTAGTCCACATCCGTCAGAACGGAGATACAATCGGCACCGGCTCTTTCATAGGCTTCTGCTAAAAGAACCGGTTCAAAATCATCGCGAATCAATCCCTTGGAAGGGGAAGCCTTCTTTACCTCGGCAATTAGACCCATCGCACGGTTTTTCCGTGTAGTTAACGCTTGTTCAAAGCCTAAACAAGGAGGCAGGTCTGAGATTAACTTCTCAGCATCTTTGATTGAAAAGCTGCTCATTGCTTCAACCTCTGCCCGCTTGGTGGCAACAATTTTATCAAGAAACATGGCATAGTTCTCCTGTATATTGGATTAAATCATTCAATTTTTGCTCAGCACGACCGGAATCAATAACATCAGCCGCTAATTTCACACCTTGTTGAAGGGTTCCGACTTGCCCTGTCACGTAGAAGCAGGCCGCTGCGTTTGCAAGTACGATATCGCGATAAGGCCCCTTCTCACCAGCAAAAATATGGCGAATGATTTCAGCGTTAAGTATCGCATCTCCACCCGCTACATCTTTGATGCTATGTGCGCGTAAACCAAGATCATCCGGAGTAATCATGTAAGTGCTAATGGTGTTAGCCTTCAGTTCCGTTACTTTCGTAGGTGCCGAAATGCTGAATTCATCCAACCCGTCCTCGCTTGCGATGACCAATGCACGTTTCAGTCCAAGCGCTTGCAGCGCTTGCGCAATGAGCTCGGTCTTCGTACTGTCGAATACACCAAGCACTTGACGGTCAGCACCCGCTGGATTCGTTAACGGCCCCAGCAGGTTGAATACGGTTCTGAAGCCAAGCTCGCGCCGTGGTGCTGCGACATGCTTCATGGATTGATGATACGCTTGGGCAAACATGAAACAGATGCCTGTTTTGTCTAAGCATTTAGCCGCTTGTTCACCGCTTAGCGTAATCTTCACGCCAAGAGCTTCAAGGACATCAGCGCTACCGCTTTTGCTCGACATCGCCCGATTGCCATGCTTCGCTACGCGAATTCCCCCAGCAGAAGCGACGATCGCTGCCGTTGTGGAGATATTGAACGTCTCTGCGCCATCTCCGCCTGTTCCGCATGTATCCAACAGATCATTCTGCAGTACGTTGACCTGAACGGCTTTGCTCCGCATTGCTTCTGCGAATCCCGTAATCTCCTCCAGCGTCTCTCCTTTGATACGAAGTGCTGTAAGCAAACTGCCGATTTGAGCCTGTGTCGCAGCACCATCCATGATTTCAGACATGACACCACGCGCTTCCTCACGTGACAAATGACTACCGCTAATGACTTTCCCGAGCGCTTGCTGTATATGAATAAGTCCACTCATGACTAGAGTCTCCTCTCCTTTTCTCCCTTAAGAGTTAACAAAATAATCTTTGTTAATATCGCTAACTGGTCTAGGCTCAGGGCTGAACATGGCCTCCGCCATCCGAATTGATTTAAGCAAAGCCGTCGCTTTGTTAACCGTCTCTTGGTATTCACTCTCAGGAACAGAATCCCAAACAATACCAGCCCCGGCTTGTACATAAGCTTTACCATTTTTGAAAATAATCGTGCGGATCGTAATACAAGTGTCCAAATTCCCCGAAAATCCCAGGTAACCAATCGCTCCGGCATAAGCACCGCGAGATTCTGGTTCCAATTCAGCAATAATCTCCATAGCTCTCAGTTTCGGTGCTCCAGACACCGTACCTGCGGGCATACAGGAAAGAAAAGCATCGAAGAAATCTTTGTCTTTTGCAATTTTACCAGAAACGTTTGAAACGATATGCATGACGTGTGAATACCGTTCAACGTCCATGAAAGTATCGCACTTCACAGTTCCGAATTCCGATACACGACCGATGTCATTGCGACCTAAGTCTACCAGCATCAAGTGTTCCGCGCGTTCTTTCTCATCTGCGAGTAATTCTTTTTCCAGAGCAAGATCTTCTTCTGGCGTCTTCCCTCTAGGTCTTGTACCTGCAATTGGGCGCGTCTCCACCTTTTCTTCTTCAACGCGAACCAACAACTCTGGCGATGTACCCACAACGACTTCATCATCCATTTTGAGCACATACATATAAGGAGAAGGATTCATCGTACGCAGTACTCGATACACTTGAAGAGGCGAAACGGTCGTTTCCATTTCAAAACGCTGCGACAACACGACTTGGAAAATATCACCGGCTCTAATGTATTCCTTCGCTTTATTCACGTTGGCCATATACTTTTCTTTCGTGATGTTGGATCGAATATCTCCAAGATCCGGTTCAGATACAATCGGATTATGGGTCATCGTCTCGGAGCCGAGCGGACGCTTGATCTTCTCGATTGTGGCATCGATTTTCTCACAAGTCGCATGATAAGCTTTTACAATGTCAGCATCCGTAGCAAAAGGCTGCACATGCACATTGGCAATCACTTTGATCTGCTGTTTGAAATGATCGAAAACAATGACTTGATCGCAGAACATGAATTGAATGTCATTCATTTGTAAATCATCAATTTGATGAGCAGGAAGATTCTCATAGTACTGAAGCAAATCGTATCCGAAGAATCCGACAGCACCACCTGTAAAACGCGGCAAGTCCGCAAGCTGAGGACTGGAGTAGGATCTCAGATAGGCTTTCAACACATCGATGGGTTTCTCGTCTGAAACCTTATTCTCGGTTTGTGTTTCAACCATGGTCTTCCCATGCTTCGCTTTAATCATCAAGAAGGGATCGCTGCCGATAAAAGAATATCGAGCCCATTTCACGCCGCCCTCAACACTTTCTAAAAGGAAGGCACGCGGTTCTTGGTAAAGATGTTGAAATACACGTATCGGGGTTTCAGTATCTGCTAATAAATGACGTACGACAGGAATGAGATTATAATCTTTGGCTAAACGAATAACTTCTTGAATTTCAGGTGTATACATGGAAACATCCCCTCTCAGCTTGTGCATCTCGTCGATCGCAGTGGTGCACAAAACTCTATTCGAAAACAAAAAAACCTCTACCGGAGTAGAGGTTGACTTTAGTAAAAGTAGAAGATCAATAGAATATGAAAAAAGAAGCCATGGCTGCGTATGAACAAACAAACACCCTCGAATAGAGTCGCTCTTCTCTTCATACAAACCTATGTTACCTTTTCTCAACTCAACTGGGCTAAGCTCTACTCGACTAAATGCTTCTCTACTTACCTAAACTCATCTACTCAAACTATACTACCGTGTTGCTTCATTTGTCAATTTAACAATATCAGGTCGCAGCGCTTTAGCTTCCTTCAAGTAGATATGGTTGATCTCAGCTTGGCTTTTGGTTGTATTCACCTGCACCATTAATCGGATACATTTGGGCAATGAGTTCTCAACCGGAACTTCCAGTGAACACATTAATGGGACTAGTTCCCAACCGATCATCGTGCGGATCGCCCGAGCCGGGAATGTAGCCGTAATATCCTCTGTAACTGTAATGAAAACGGAACAAATATCTTCAGGACGAAAATCATTGGCCTCTACAATGGCTGCAAGCAGTTCACCAGTAGCGGTTAAAATCTCCTGAGCCTCATTGTGTTCAACCGTCGTCGCTCCACGAATTCCCCTTAAGAACATCGGCTAACTCTCCCCTTTTAAAAGCTCAACAATTTGTCTGACTTGTTCTACCGTAACATCCTTACGGATTTCTACTTTGCCAATTTCCATTGGGATGATGTAGACCATGGTGCCTTCTTTGAATTTCTTATCGTGCATCATCGCACTCATAATGCTATTCGTATCCAAATGAGACGGAATGTTGACGGGTAATCCGTATTTCTCGAATAGCCCCTTCGTCACCGTATGGATGTCCTCGGCATAACCGAACTGCTGAGCAAGCTTAGCAGCTCCTACCATGCCAATCGCAATAGCCTCACCATGCAGCAGTTCGCCATATCCAGCAACAGCTTCCAAGGCATGGCCTATCGTGTGTCCAAGGTTCAAGATGGCTCGCAAGTCATTCTCACGCTCATCTTGGGATACGACGATGGACTTGACTTTACAACCTATGTAAAGCGCATAACTGAGCGCTTCCGGATCTAAGGCAAGCAGCTTCTCCGCATTGTCGTCGCACCACTGCGTGAAAGCAGCATCCCAGATCAAGCCGTGCTTGATCACTTCTGAGAGGCCCGCCTTCACCTGGCGGGGCGGCAAGGTTAGAAGCAAGTCGATGTCGAAGAGAACGAGCTCGGGCTGGTGGAACGCCCCGATGATGTTCTTCGCCATCGGATGGTTGACCGCGACCTTGCCGCCGACAGAACTGTCGTGGGCAAGGATCGTAGTCGGGATCTGCACGAAGCGGATCCCGCGCATGAAGCTCGCCGCAGCGAAGCCGGCGAGGTCGCCGACCACGCCTCCTCCGAGGGCGACGATCGCAGAACTGCGATCGAGGCCCGCCTGGAGGGCGGCGGTGACAATTCCCTCGAGCTGCGCGAGGGATTTGGAGGTTTCGCCTGCGGGCACGACGCAGGCCGTGGCGGCGAAGCCGCCATCACGGAGCAGCGTCATGACGCGCTCCAGGTGCAGCGGAGCCACCGCGTCATCGGTGACTACGAGTAATGGCGACTTGCGGCTAAGCTTCGCCCGGTCAAACAGAGCCGTGATATCGTTAAGAATGCCTTGGCCGATATAAATAGGATAAGACCGTTCTCCAAGATCTACGGTGAGCTCTCTCATATTAGTAGCTCTCCACTTGGGCTAAGAAGTTGGTTAAGTTCGCACGAATTTCCTCGATGGAGTCGCCGCCGAATTTATCCAAGAAAGCATTCGCTACTTCCCAAGCAATTACATTCTCCATAATTACTCCTGCAGCCGGGACCGCACAAGTGTCAGAACGCTCAACTTGAGCCGTGAATACTTCCTTCGTATCAATATCTACGCTTTGCAGCGGTTTGTAAAGTGTCGAAATGGGTTTCATCACACCGCGTACGATGATTTGCTCACCCGTTGTCATACCGCCCTCGAAGCCGCCTGCGCGATTCGTTCTGCGACTAAAGCCATCTTCTTGCGTGTACAGAATTTCGTCATGAACGTTAGAGCCTCTGCGCTCTGCAGCCTCGAAGCCGATTCCGAATTCAACACCTTTGAAAGCTTGAATGGAAAGAACCGCTTGCGCAATTTTACCATCCAACTTACGATCCCATTGTACATGGCTGCCAAGCCCTACAGGAACACCTTCAATGATAACTTCAACGATCCCGCCAAGTGTATCTCCATCTTCCTTGGCTGCGTCGATCGCGGCGATCATTTTGGCTTCAGCCTCTTTATCAACCACGCGTACCGGAGATTCTTCTGTGATACGAATCAGTTCATCGACAGGAAGCTCTTGACGCTCTACTTCTACATCGCCGATACGGATGACTTGTCCTGCTACTTTAATGCCGAACTCGGCCAACAATTGGCGTGCTACAGCTCCTGTTGCTACACGCATCGTCGTTTCACGAGCACTTGAACGCTCAAGAATGTTGCGCAAATCTTTTTGATTATATTTGAGACCTCCGTTTAGATCCGCATGTCCCGGACGAGGACGGTTTACACGACGCTTGCCTTCATTATCCTCTTCTACGGGCTCAATACCCATTACCGTTGTCCAATGCTTCCAGTCGTTATTTACAACAACTAGCGCGATTGGAGCTCCTGTAGTTTTACCATGGCGTACTCCGCCTGCAATGGTCGCTGTATCTTTCTCAATTTGCATCCGACGACCGCGGCCATAGCCTTTTTGACGTCTATGTAGTTGGAAGTTCAAATCTTCAAAGTTTAGAGTTACATTACTTGGAAACCCTTCAATAATCGCAGTAAGCTGCGGGCCGTGCGTTTCACCTGCTGTTAAATATCTCACAATCTGTTACCCCCTATGAGTTTTGCGAAGCATTACAGCTTCGTAAGCATACACTTTTGAGTATTACGGAATAAAACTAACCTCGTAAGTATTGAATATAAAGATTTGCATAGCAATACGAACTTCATAAGCATCTGCTCTTGAGTTGTTGCTTTTTTCAAACACTTTAGCGCTTTGACGCGCGATTATCTTTTGTCATTATAGTATAGGTACTCAGGTTTGGCAACAGCACAAACGCAAAAACACGCTTCGCACGTAAGGGAGAATCCCCTTAGCGAGAGCGTGTCTACATCTAGTCATGAGCAAAGATTACCCGTGCATAGGCTGCTTTTGGACGACTCTTGGGAGTTCGGAGAGCTGTGGATCATTCATGAGACCCACGATTTGTGATGAGTCGACTCCCAAAATCTGCGCACATTCCTGAATGGAGATCATTCCCCTGCGATAAGCGGTAATCACTTTGCGTTTGTCCATAATTGCCTCCTAAGCGTATTGCCTTAGCAATAACTTGCATCGTACATCTTAGTATTGGAATTTATGGAAGATCTTATACACCCTTCTTGCGATAAAAGAAAGTATCCGCCGGTTCTAGATCATATTGCCCTGGGGAGAAAATTTGCTCGGTAGAACCAACGAACAATAAACCACCTGGTTTCAGCGCTTTAGAAAATTTCTGGTACAGGACATGCTTTGCTTCTTCCGTAAAGTAAATGATCACATTACGGCAAACGATGAGATCATATCCCGTATCAAATGTATCGACAAGCAGGTTTTGCTTTTGAAATTTAATGGACTTTTTCAGATCGTCCGTTATATGATACATCATTTGTTCTTGTCGAAAATATTTCTTCGCATACTTTTCAGGCACATCTCGCAATGAACGATCAAGGTAGATCGCTTTGCGTGCTTTTTCCAAGGCGCCATCATCGATATCCGTCGCATGTAAATGAGCTTCATGAAGCGCTCCCTGTTCTGCAAGAATCATCGCTAGCGTATATGGCTCTTCTCCGGTTGAACAAGCCGCACTCCATACTTTTAAGCGTCTGTTCTTCTTCAACATCTCGGGTACAAATTTCTGCTCGACGAGCTCCCAACGATTCGGATTCCTCCAAAACTCAGAGACATTAATCGTCATACGATCCAAAAATTCATAGAATAATTCTTTATCCTTCATCATCGCATCAAAAAAAGCGACAAACGTATTGTAGCCACGCTTCATTCGTAGAGTTGTAAGACGTCTTTTCATTTGCGCTTCTTTATAAAGAGCAAGATCAATGGACGTGTGTTCTTTTACTTTTTTAATAAATAACAAAAAATCTTGATCTTCCATGCTGTCCACCCACCTTGGTCATTTTCTGTTAACATACATTCTGTAAGCAAATGCCAAAATCCTTTATAAAACGACAAAAAAAAGAACCCGCATCCATGAAGATGTCAGGTTCTTTGATTTTTTTGGACTAGATCCATTGTTGAATGACTTTATTGTATTCAAAAAGCTCGTCCGATTGAAAGAAATTGCTAATTTCGCGCTCAGCGCTTTCAGGTGAATCCGATCCATGAATGAGATTTAAATGCGTATGTACGGCAAAGTCACCACGTATTGTTCCAGGAGCGGCTTCAAGCGAATTCGTTTTCCCAATCATCGTGCGAGATAAAGCAATGACTTGTTCACCTTGCCACACCATCGCAAATACAGGTCCGGACGTAATAAACGTCACGAGTCTTTCGAAAAAATCTTTACCTATATGCTCCGCATAGTGAAGCTCGGCTTGCTCCCTCGAAATAACTGTTAGCTTGCTGCCGATTAATTGAAAGCCCTTTTGTTCAAAGCGTTTTACGATTTCGCCTACAAGGCCCCGTTGTACGCCATCCGGTTTAACCATCAAGAATGTTTTTTCCATGTAAGGACTTCCTCCTTATAGTTTCCGTATGAAAACTTGTGCATTAACTTACTCAAGTTCAATCTATGTATTCTCCACTAGTTTACACGTTTTGGCAGTTTTTCTCAAATCGAAAGACAAAACATTAATAAGAACGATTTCCGATAAAATGTGCAATTTCAATGAGATCTTTCTTAGCTTGAACATTTGGCAGCTTGTCCAGAGAAGCTATGGCCTTATCAAGATACTTCTGAGAAAGTATCTCTGCTTTATTTATCCCTTCACTGCCACGGATCATATCCAAGAATCTGCTTACATCAGTTTGTCCATCCAACTTATGAATACGGTCTAATTCCGATAAAATGAGCGGCTTCAAAGATGGATCCTGCATCGCGAGCAGGACAGGTAGCGTTATGTTTCCTTGTTTGACATCGCTGCCCGGCGGTTTCCCTATTTGCTTTTCCGTTCCGATTAAATCCAAAATATCATCGCGGATTTGAAACACCATTCCTACGTTATAGCCAAAAGCATACAGTTTGCTGCTTATCCAGGCGGGTGCATCCGCTGCCATCGCTCCTAATTGGCATGAAATGGCAATTAGCAGTGCCGTTTTACGTCTAATCCGTAATAAGTAATCTCGTATTGTTTGTTCGGAGTGGAAAAAGAAACGAATCTGTTCCATTTCCCCAATCGACATCTCTACGATGGCTTTAGACATAATTTGATGGACTGCCGGCTTATGAATTTGGGTAATGACTCCTAAAGCTTTGGCAAAAATATAATCCCCCGTGAACATAGCAATCCGATTATCCCACTTGGATCGGACCGTCAGTTGTCCGCGTCTTGTGTTTGCATCGTCAATTACATCATCATGAACAAGCGATGCCATATGAATCAGCTCGAGAGGTACTGCGACATGCTTCATCGTTTGGAGCTGATAGTTCCCAAACTCGCCTGAAAGCAAAACAAAGACGGGGCGAATCCGCTTCCCTCCCGCTTTCAGTAAGTGCATTGAAGTTTCACGAAGCATTGCATGATCTGTATACACGCTTTCTTCAAGCTCTTTTTCAATAGCAGCTATATCCTTTTTCTTTCTTGTATAGATTTCCATTAAATTTTTCATTCCGTCACCCGTGCGTTCTTTTTCTCTGACCATAGCCCAATGCTTACCGGCTTCGGCAGGAAACCAAGCTCATAGCAGTACTTGTAATACATTGCAAGACCTTCCCATTGCTCCGATGCGAAGTCATAACATAGCGTATGAAAATAATGATGCCAATATTGAGATGTCCCGCCTACTGTACTTTGTGCTTCGCGTATCATCTCTTCCGGATTTTTGTGTGCCTTTGTTTTACTTGCCATAAAGGCCTCAAACGCCGCTGCAACTAATGCCGGATACTTTTGAGTTGTCTCTTTACGAATCGCCCATACAGCGAATGACATCCATTGTCCTGTCCATTTGGCCCATTCTTGCCCAAGATCCGTAATCATATACGTTTTATTGCGCCAACTCTCTTTAATTGCATCGTCTCCGATCAATAAAGCCCCGTCTGCTTTTTCCATCATCTCTTCTAAATTGGGTTTCGCAAATTCATAAGTCGGATTCCCGTTATAGAATTTCTGGAGAATGATTTTGAGTAAATTCACTGACGTAGCTGAGGTTGTTGGCAGCACAATATGCCCATTCGCAATTTCGCGTAATGGCTTTTCATGGAACAGCAGAATGGAATTCACCTCTCCATAGGCACTAACGGAAAGATCCGGGTATAGCACATAATTTTCAAAGGATTCTCCGTAAGCAAAGGAAGAAATAGGCCCCATATCGATGTTCCCAGCAGCCATTTCTCGATTCAGTGAGGTAGGGACTTGTTCAATAATGTCGACCTCTGAGCTGTTCATTAGTTCAGGAAAGTAATAGTAGATCGGCCAAACGTTTGTATAATTAATCCGGCCAATTCGTATTTTAGGGTCTAGGTTGCTCATTGTTATCTCCCCATCTTCGGTACAAGGAATGTTCAATGTCCATGCTGTCCAGCACTTTACCCACCAAAAAATCGACCATCTCATCGATTGAGCGCGGACGATTATAAAAGGCCGGCATAGCCGGAAGCATGCGTACGCCCATTCTCGACAAGGTTAACATGTTCTCCAAATGTATGGCGTGCAATGGCGTTTCCCTTGGCACCAGGATTAATTTTCTTCCTTCTTTGAGCATGACATCTGCTGTTCGTTCCAATAAATTATCGGATGAACCATGTGCGATCCCTGATAAAGTTCCCATTGAGCAAGGAATAACAACCATGCCCTTGGTCCGAAAAGATCCACTGGCCACGGTTGCCCCTATATCAGCAATTGGATGATAGTCAAAAGAACCTGCACGCCCGCCAAAATGTTCCTGCAGCATTTCTTGTCGTTTGCTTGCGTTCCAATCCAATTCATCATGCAGCACTCTCCAGCCTGCATCCGTAATGATTAGATGTACACTTAAACCTTGATCCAGCAATATTTGGCTGAGCCGCACGCCATAAATAGCACCACTAGCACCAGTGATTCCTACAACCCAATTGCCGCTCATGAATGTTGACTCACTAACACATCAAGTAAGGTGAAGGCAAACATCACTAAGCTTAGTACACCGTTCATCGTGAAAAACGCTGTGTTCAATTTGGACAAGTCTTGCGGTGAGACAAGTCGATGTTCTTTATACAAAATAAAATAAGCGATAACGAGTCCAATTAAGTAAAACCAACTCAAATGCGTAATGAAAAACAATGTAACCAAACCAACGGCCGTAAGAACATGCAGGACACGAGCGGTATTCAAGGCAGCCTTGATCCCGAATCGGCTAGGTAATGAATGAAGACCTTCATTCCGGTCAAACTCTGCATCTTGACAGGCATAAATCAGATCGAAACCAGCGCTCCAACAGACTACCGTCAAGTAAAAAATAATAGAAGACCATGTAAATTGCCCGGTTACGGCAACCCAGCCCCCAAGTGGAGCTAACCCTAATGTCAATCCTAATACAAAGTGGCAAGTCCACGTAAATCTTTTGGTGTATGAGTAAAAGACAAGAAAAAACACTGCAATTGGCAGCAGTTTCATGGATAAAGAGCTTAAATTAGACGTTGCCCAGAAAAGCATTGCAAACGAAATAATAATATAGATAATTACCTGTTGAATGGAGATAAGACCCGCGGGTATGGCTCGATTCTCTGTCCTTGGATTTCTTTTATCAATGGCTTTATCAATGACACGATTCAAGGCCATCGCTGCAGTTCGTGCTCCAACCATAGCTAGCGTTATCCAACCGATCTGGGCCCAGCTAGGCAGATGTCCAATTAATACGACTGAGCCTAGAATGGCTCCCATGAAAGCAAAAGGCAATGCAAACACACTGTGCTCAAATTTAATCATTTCCAAAAATATTTTCAATTTAGTAAACATATGCTGACTACACTCCTGATTTCGTTTTCCCCTTAGTGCCTATATGCAAAGCTGCAACTCCACCTGTTAAGGGGTGCGCCTGTACATGTTCCAATCCTTGCTTCGTAAAAATAGCGGCTAACTGTTTATGATCCGGAAAATGGATCAATGATTCCGGCAGCCACTTGTACTGCTCGTACTTCTTTACAATTAGCTTGCCCAAAAAAGGGAGGACACGTTGAAAATAAAAATAATAAATGGACTTAAATGGTTGCCAAGTTGGCTTAGAGAGCTCTAAAGACACAACTAGCCCTCCTGGCTTAACGACACGCTGCATTTCACGGATGACCTGCTCCAAATCGGGAACGTTACGAAGCGCAAATCCGATCGTTGCGTAATCAAACGTATTGTCGTCAAACGGAAGACTCATTGCATTGCCTTGAATGAGCTCAATCTGCTGATCCAAGTGAAGCTGCTTGATTTTCACTGCACCGTAATCCAGCATGTTTTGGCTAAAATCCAGCCCAACCATCTTACCGCTTCCACTTGCCTGAGCAAGACTGATCGTCCAGTCACATGTGCCGCAGCACAAGTCAATGGCTGTCTCCCCAGGCTGCACGTTCATCTTCTTCATTGTGAATTTACGCCATGCTTTATGCCTGCGGAAACTTAGAATACTGTTCATAAGATCATATTTGGGTGCAATACTTTCAAAGACAGAGTGAACGAACTCTTCTTTGGTTTTGGTTGTATTCGATTTGGTATTTGTTTTTGTCATATTCATCTTGGATGTCACCTCAAATTTCTTCTAGCACTTTGGGCTGCTTCGCTGAGAATCGAAGAAACGGCTCCCCAATGTGAAACAGTTCACTTATTAGTTTATCCGATTCAAGTTGCTGTACTTTGGACTGTAATTGCTTGGTGTGAGATTCCAGCATCTGATAAAGCTGCGAAGTAATATTATATTTATGAATGAGTGTACGAAGTCTGGCTTGATCGGATTCTTCCGCGTGCAACTGCTTCCGTTCTTCTTTCGTACCATGCTGCAGAATGTGCCAGAATCCCCAGCTGTCCTTGAAATTCGCCGCAGATTCAATACGGAAAATTTCTTCAAATATGACCTCACACTTTGCATAGCTTCTCAGAATATCTGGCCATGCTTGATCATACACCTCAGTCATAAATTCAGAGAAAGACAAAAACAGCTGAGATTTAATTTCCACGGTTAGGTGGATGTAATCTTCTGCCGTCAATTTCAATTGCTTCATTTTCATGTAGATATTCATCTTGAGTCGGTTGACTTCACAGATTGCATTCGACAACTGCTTAATCATCTCGATCTGGCCAGCCTGAGCAAGGAGATTGTAAAAGCGGGAACTGAAATAATCCCCTGCAAGAACTTTTAGCTGCCTTGATCTTGCTGCTTTTTTCTCTTTGACCTCATTGGAAGCTGTAACCAAATCATGGGTATCGAGCGCTAGTTGAACAAGCGACGTAGCTAGCGTATACAACTCGCTTGAAGAACTAAACTTACTGTTTCCGTTCAAGAATGCAAACAACAGACGTGTGCGAAGCTCCGGAAAATCGGGCAAGTCTGTGTGAGTTTGAATCATATCATACTCTGTGTATTGCTTAGCGATCTCTGGGATCCGATAAGAATTCATGCAAAAGCCTCCGTAACCGTGTGCCAAATCATTTATGTTCAAAATATGCTCAATTCAAGTCATTATATCATAACACGTAAATAGACGCACATTTAATTATAAGGGATATCTTTGCTGCCATTTTGAAGTGTATGTGATACGAAAACGGTTTTGTAATTGCTGTTCAAGTTGAATAAGGCTGAGTTCATTCGCATTCTTCTCCATATCTTTCCCATATTCTCGCTCTGCAACCATCGCCAGCACAAGCTGTGTAGATGTTGAATCTGTAACGCCAGAATAATCGATGACGCGAACCCATATTTGATTTACATTTTTCGTTTTCGTGATCATGGTTTGTGCGATGGTGTACAAATCTCGATAGACGGCTGCTGAATCTGCGTTTTTCGGTAAGCTCAAATCAAGGGACATGCGGGAGTTGCTCAGCTCGACTTTGCGAATCCGCAGCTGAAGTGGGACTTGAACAAGTAAATCTACCATATTATTATTTGTGAGCTCCCCTGCACGATTGCTTGACCAATTATGAGGCGAGCCTAGCCCCGTGGAACGATCCATCTTTGGAAGTACAGATAGACAGACGACCATAATAATAGATAGACCTAACGTCATCATAATACGCATCGACCATTGCATGAACAAGCACCTCCTACACTTTGAAAGCACAAAACGATATAACTACACATTCGATAATTCTAAGCCCTATACACCATTCTACATAGAAAAAAAGCAGGCTATGCCTGCTTTAATAATTATAAATTATTCTTCTGTGTCAATCGTACCGTATTTGGTCATAATAATCGCCTTGCCTCTTACCTTTACCGCGGATGTATGCTCCGTGAACTGAGCAATCATAACTTCGCCCTTGTCCAGTTTTTCTGTATGATGAAAGCGAGTATCTTGACCACGAGTTAAACCAATTACATGTACACCATTATCTTTGGCTTTAATAACGAAATATTCATTGCCGTTCGTATTCGGATTATTTGATTTATTCGATTGTTCCATTTTCATCCTCCGTTCTTGCCCTAAACTACAATCCCAACCTTCATGATGCCAAAAAAAGCACCGGAAAGTCAACCAACCTTAAACAGTGATCTCATTGGAGGCAGCTTTCGTTCCTTTTTGGTAAAATTTCTTAAATGTCGTTGGCAGTATGTTTTTGGATCCTATCCGAATGAGTAAATCAGATAGCTTGACCGTGCCATATGCAAATAACATACCCGCGAATACATCGATCAGCCAATGAATTTGTAAGTACAAGGTTGAGAAAATGATTGCCGCGCAGTAGGTAACCATCATCGTTTTGAATATACGGTCCTTTTCTCGTAGGGCGAGAAGAAGCATCGCAAAAGAGATGGATGTATGCATACTAGGGAAACAGTTCATCGTAGCGACAAGTAAAGAGTTTTCATCTGCAAAAACGCGGTGTAATAAATCAGGCTGCTTATTAACATACCAGACTTCATGCAGCAAAATTAAATTGTAAAAGGGCAAAATCAGCGGGAATTGCAGCATGTGACCGGATAAGGCATAAGAAAGCATTTTTTTAATACTGCGTGTCCAGAAACTCCTCACAATGCAGATCCACAAAGATAAGACAAAGCCATAGTTATAAATCCAAACCATCGCCTTATCTAGAAAAGGAGACGCAATCCATCTCGCCCAGCCGCCTGTATTCAACGGAATTGCGTTCATATACGCATCCCAATGCCAAGGATGGCGGTTATTCTCAAACATCCAATTGGCGATTCTCCACCAGAAACCATTTCCCGTCCCGTAGAAGTAATAAAATACACCTAATAATGGAATACCAAAAAGGAAGAATCGTTTCCAATCCACGTCAACTTGGTCTTTGCGGATACCTAGCAAACAAATTAACAGCAGGATCCAACATTCCTTGCTCCAATTCCCAACCGTACCGATGCGCCAAACCAAGTAAATAGAAGCGATAATGCCAAACATCGTCCAATCTTGCGATTTCACGAGCGCGTTCAGTTTCAACTTATTCAAGACCGTTCCCCCTACATCTTCTAAGAAGTTCTATCTGTTTTCTGGAACAAGTCCTCATCATGAGAAAAAGACATCGGACTTTCGATGTCTTTTTCATAATCGGAGTAACACGATTCGAACGTGCGACCTCACCCACCCCAAGGGTGCGCGCTACCAGGCTGCGCCATACCCCGTTTGTAGCTCAGGTTTACTTATTCACTTTTGTAATTATAGTAGGAGATTTTGGAATTGTAAAGGCATTTTCTAATACCAATAAATAAAGCCGCGACAGCTATTAAGCGGTCACGGCTTTGTTGTTATATAACGTTCAATAGTATGTAAAACGCAATTATTGAATGCCATCTTTAAGTGCTTTACCAGGTTTGAAAGCTGGAATTTTGCTTGCTGGAATTTCGATTTCATCACCAGTCTGTGGATTACGTCCTTTACGAGCAGAACGTTCACGAACTTCAAAGTTACCGAATCCAACTAGTTGTACTTTATCCCCGCCTTGCAGCGCTTCGGAAATTGCATCAAAAACAGCATCAACTGCTTTAGTTGCATCTTTCTTGGAAAGCTCAGAGGTTTCAGCAACCTTGTTAATCAATTCAGATTTATTCATGCCATTCACCTCCCCCCAAGATTTCTCACTTCCGTTACTTCCTGTTTTCACCGTTTCTTCAGAAAATATACATTATCCAATGAAAAATCGTTGATTTTCTTAGTAAAAATGAACTTCGAAAGCAGACGAATAAATTTATAGTAATACACTCCGACAGCAATTTCAAGTATCGCTTTCCAATTTATGTGGGTATTTATGCTATTTAACGACAAAAAACACTCTTTTGAGTGTTTTTTGTCAACATATTTACAAAATTATAGCAATTAAACCGCCTGATCCTTCGTTAATAATTCGGCCAAGCGTCTCTTGCAGTTTATAACGAGCATTGTCCGGCATCTGGGCAAGTTTCCCTTGAATCCCCTCACGAACAATCGAATGAAGCGATCTTCCGAATATATCGGACTCCCATATTTTAAGCGGATTATCTTCGAAATCCTGCATGAGATAGCGGACGAGTTCCTCACTTTGCTTCTCTGTACCGATAATTGGCGAGAACTCCGACTCTACATCCACACGAATCATATGAATAGACGGTGCTGTAGCCCGCAAACGGACACCGAACCTTGATCCTTGACGGATTAACTCCGGCTCATCCAAAGCCATCTCAGCGAGCGTCGGAGGCGCTATGCCGTAGCCTGTCGTTTTCACCATTTCGAGTGCCTCGGCGAATTGATCATATTCTCGTTTCGCATGCGTGAAATCCTGCATGAGCTGAAGCAGATGATCTTTGCCGCGAATTTCTACCCCGACAACTTCGACCAGAATGCGGTCATAAAGCTCATCAGGCGCAAACAAGTCAATCTCAGCTACACCCTGCCCCATATTAAGTCCGGCCAAAGCCGCTTTATCAATGAACTCATAATCGCCGAATTGACTGACGACACGATCAACGTCGCGCAGACGTCTAATATCTTGAACCGTATCACGTACGGAAGCCTCGAATTGAGTCCGCAGCCAATGATTCTCGTCCAGAACCATCACCCAGCTTGGTAAGTTCACGTTCACTTCATGAACAGGGAACTCGTAAAGCACTTCGCGCAGCACAGAGACCATTTCCTCTTCGCCTGCGCTTGCTACACTCATTGTCACAACAGGGACGTCATAGCGACTTTGCAGCTCGCTGCGCAGCTCAAGAGCAGGCTCACTATTCGGTTTCTGTGAGTTAATGATGACAATGAAAGGTTTGCCTACTTCTTTCAGCTCATTAATGACTCTTTCTTCTGCCAACACGTACGAAGACCTCGGAATATCAGAAATCGTACCATCGGTAGTTACAACAACACCGAGAGTCGAATGCTCCTGAATGACCTTGCGAGTTCCGATTTCGGCCGCTTCCTGGAATGGAATCGGTTCATCGAACCAAGGTGTATTAATCATCCTCGGTCCATTCTCGTCTTCATAGCCTTTGGCGCCATCGACTGCGTAACCTACACAATCAACAAGGCGAACATTCACATTCAGCCCTTCGGCCACCGAAATTTGGACCGCCGTATTCGGTACGAATTTCGGCTCCGTTGTCATAATCGTACGGCCAGCAGCGCTCTGCGGGAGTTCATCGGTAGCCCGGATCCTATCCGCTTCACTTTGAATGTTAGGAAGCACTACAGATTCCACAAAACGCTTAATAAAGGTTGATTTTCCTGTCCGGACCGCTCCGACAACCCCCAGGTAAATGTCCCCTCCCGTTCGTTCTGCAATGTCCTTAAAGATATCCACTTTCTCCAAGAGAATCCCTCCTACAGTTTGGTCGTCAACTGACTTTTGTGACGGTAACAATTGACTACTCGTACATTCATTTGGACTAGTAAGAAATATATGTACTTTCGATAGAAATATGATAGATGCGTATAATCTTTTTTTTGCCGCTCATATTTTATGAAGCACATACGGCTTTCCTTATAGAACCATATTCTAGGGACCTCGATGCTAGATCAAAGTCTCACCACATTGAAAAAATATATGATTGATTTGTAGAGGTTATTCTGAAAATATAAAAAAACCTCTTACAGATTTCTGCAAGAGGTTTGCGTCTATTGTTTATTCTGAGGCATTGGCTGATTATTTTGCCATAAATACGGGTTGCTGCGTATAGGCACGAAATACGATTTATTTACGAGAATCTCTCGCAAATCCTGATCGGATTTCAAAGAGCTTCCTAACGAATTGCTTTGGATTAGCTGCATAATGTCCATCGCATAATCAATCGCCACATCACCCGTTTGCTTGTTCACCAAATAGGATATGAAATTTTGGCGATTGTAAACGGACTTGATCTCGGGAGCTTTCATGCCAAGCTTATCAAAATCAACGTAGTCGAAAGCTTCATTAATAGCAATGCCCGGAGGCAGGTTACCATCATGCTTCACTTTATAGTCATTAATCTTCTTCTGGACGTCCTCCACACTTTGATAAGCAGATATATCCATCAACTTAACCACTGGCTTTGTTTCCACATCGACCAGCACGTAGATAAATATGCCGCCGCTTTCGAACGCATTTGCCGGAACCGTACTCAACAGGTTGGTTTTTTTCAATTTACCAAAATCGATCACATATTTCTCATAAAGGGGTGTAGTCATCTCACTATTCTTTATCGGAAGAACGCCGTTCTTCTCGTGGTAGAGATCTATAGCCTGCTGAACAACGGTAATAAACTCAGCTGGATTCATTTGATTCTCTTTCCGCATTTCCTTAGGGTAAGCACAACCACTGAGAAGCAGAACTAAACAAAGAATGATACCTACCCATCTACCGTGTAAAAGGTTTCGAGCTATTTTCACGACATACTCATCCTATCTTTTTTCTAAAATAAATCGTCATCCTCCGCCTGCCTCGCTAGTTGGGCACGTATGGCTGCCTTAAGAGGATCTTCTGGCACCGTTACCTGTACAGTGCCATTCACACGAGCCTGACAAGCAAGTCGAAAGCCCTCGTCAGCCTGAGTGCCTAGCTTTAGCCGCTCATTCACATTCATTGGTGCAAGGCCACTAGGATCACTAACCTTGACCTTACACATAAGGCAAGCCGCCTTGCCATCACAACGGGTACGTATGTGAACTTTAGCTTTGCGTCCTGCATCCAGCAAGGTCGTTCCCGGTCGAACGCTTATTTTTTTGTCATCAGGCCAAAAATGTACTTCTGATCCACTCATCGTGTCCACCTTCTGATAGGCTATCTTCCTGCTATTTGTTTGAATCTATCAGCCGCTCCAATTTCCGCTCAAACTCGCTGCCCCAGCGATTTCGTTGCATTAAATCGCTTAGCGCCTGCATGTGCAGCTCTGGAAAAGCTTTTATTGTTTTCGCAATAGCCTCATAACGATCAGGACGATTACGAAGTAAATTAAAGAGGAGTTCATGAGCTAACGGCATCAATTTAACTTCCTGTTCGTCGATCGTGACCGAATGGCTATGATTTTCCCAAAGATAAGAAGCTTCGACCTGGTAAAAAGAATGGAGGGCATTAACCCTAAAATCACCAACGACTTCCACAGCATTCCCACCGATATGATAATGACTTAGGATTGAAGCATATATGGGAGTTTCACTATAATTCGGTGCATCCACCGAATAATCTAATAAGGAAGTATGTACAGCATTTACATCGTTGTCATCTACATAAATGTCCAAATCTCTCGGACTTCTTCCAATTTCTACATGTTGTAAAAGCAGTCCGCAGCTTCCACCGATGAGCCATCGTACGTCTGGAACTTGCAATAATTGTGTATGGATGGTTGTAATCGTTGGCAGTAACGGCTCAAGCAGGACCAAGATGCCCACACCTTTCAGGCAGAAATTTTAGAAATAAGGTTTATGCGTAACGGAAATATCACCGGATTGCTTCACTACACACTGGCAAGCTAACCGATAGCCCTGCTCGATCTCCTCTGGCTCCAAACGGCTCTCTTCTTCATCTGAAGGCAGTGACAGCAGCTCCTGGCCTGAAGCTACATAACACCTGCATCTTGCGCAAGTGCCCCGTGTACACGAAAAGCCCCAATCCAAATCTTCTTTGAGAGCATGGTCCAGAATCGTTAATCCGGTAACTGACTCTATCGTTTTCTGCGTTTTGCGTGTTTTCAATTCTAACATCGATATCTCGCCTCCAGATTGCTAAAACAAAGATAGCAGCATGTAAAGTAAAATCGGAATAAATAGGAAAAAAGCAATGACGGATAACACAACACGAAGCACCCCTGTGGTTCGAGTTCTTGCGTAAGAAATTAATAATGACGCGACTACCATGAGTCCGATCGCCACGAATGATGCCCACATTTTGTCTAAACTTGACATAATCTTAACCCCTTATGTATGAAACATTCAAATTAATCATCAGTAAGTATAGCATAGGATGAGAAAAAAAGCATAAAGGGGAACTTTCTCCCCTTCATGCTTTTTATTTCTTGCCCATCATCATGTTCATTAATTGCTGCATATTATTGGAATCCAGTTTACTGCTTTTAACTGCCTGAACGATATCATTGATAGTCTCTTCAGATACCTTTACATTTACTAAACCTGAAACTTGTTTGATAAGTTGGCGAAGTTGAGTTTCACTTTGCAGAGTAGATTGGTTTACACCACTGGCTAACTTCTCAATATCTTTTGATGTAACGGATTTACCCGTTTTCTTTTTCACCACATTTAATACGTCTTTCGAGATATCCTTATTCGACAAATGTGCCGCCTCCCTATACCTATGGATGACTGGATCTTCTAAGGTATAGTATGAATGCGGTAAGGATGTGGTGTAGGCTATTTCAATACATTTGTTGCTGAGCCGCTGGCAACCTCTTCAATCTCATGGGTTCTAACGCGTCCCATCAAATCTTGCGCTGCTAACTGAGGCGATTTCCCTTCGAAGAGAACATTGTGCAGCTCAGCCGTAATCGGCATGGTGACGTCAAATCTGCGGCACAACTCATAAGCAGCCTTCGTTGTTTTCACGCCTTCTACGACCATTCCCATCTCTCTGAGCACGTCGTCCAAGGGGATGCCCTTCGCTAACTCATTGCCGGCACGCCAATTCCTGCTATGTTTACTTGTACAGGTCGCGATCAGATCGCCAATCCCTGCTAAGCCGGCAAATGTAAGCGGATTGGCTCCCATTGCGGTACCCAAACGAGCAATCTCGGCCAGTCCTCTCGTTACAAGAGCAGCCTTTGCGTTATCACCAAAGCCTAGACCATCTGTCAAACCAGCGCCAAGACCAATAATGTTCTTTAGCGCTCCCCCGACCTCTACGCCTGTAACATCTGGATTCGTATACACTCGAAAGTAAGAGTTAATTAGCAAATCCTGTGCAGCTTCTGCCGCTCCCAACTCTTGGGCCGCGACAACGACAGTGGTCGGGTATTTGCGAATAACTTCCTCGGCATGACTTGGACCGGAAAGGACGACAAGCCGTTTGGCATCCACGTCAGGAAGCTCATCGGCAAGAACTTCGGTCATTCGCTTTAGCGTCCCTATTTCAAAGCCTTTGGTCGCGTGAATGATTAATGCATCCTTTTTCAAAAAAGGACGCATACGTGACGCTACTTCGCGCATGCCGGATGAAGGTACGACCATTATGATCGCATCTGCATCCTCTACCGCTTCCTGCAGCGAGTTTGTCGCTACGATTAGCGGCGATAGCTCCACATCTTGAAGAAAACGGCTATTACGATGCTTTTCATTTATTTCTATTACCTGATCCTCATTACGAGTCCACAAAAGCACTTGTTTGCCATTATCCGCCAGTACCGAGGCAAGTGCCGTCCCCCAACTTCCAGCTACTAGGACCGATACTTTGTTTGACAA
The DNA here is from genome assembly GCF_025369935.1 of Paenibacillus andongensis. Classification (NCBI taxonomy): domain Bacteria; kingdom Bacillati; phylum Bacillota; class Bacilli; order Caryophanales; family Paenibacillaceae; genus Paenibacillus; species Paenibacillus andongensis. The sequence goes on from NZ_CP104467.1 coordinate 4,590,518, forward strand.
GGTTACCCCTCCTAAAAGTTTTGCTTTAGCAAAGCTAAGCCCTTTTCTGACCCAGCTTGTTCTCTTTGCCTTGAATGAGCTTCACAATATTCGTACGGTGACGCATAAAGGCAAACGCACACAGCAAGATGCTAATCCACAAAATAGGCAAAGGTCGGTCCATCCCCCAAATAAGGAAAGGTAAAAGTGCAGTTAGAATAAGGGAACCGAGCGATACGAATCTGGTGACCGCAATGATGACGATCGCTGTTAAACCAGCAATTAACGTCGGAATGAAGCAGAGCGTTGCCATAACACCGATGGTGGTTGCGATTCCTTTACCACCTCGGAAGCCGAAGTAAACCGGCCAATTATGCCCGACGATGGCTGCGAGACCACATAATACACGTATCCAGATGTCATCGGGTTCAGGAGCTGCCCATGTTCCAATCCACACGGCAGCAACTCCCTTCAAGGCATCCAGCAAGAGAACTGAGATGGCAGGCCCCTTGCCCAGAACACGAAGCGTATTTGTCGCCCCCGCATTGCCACTCCCATGCTTACGTATATCAATGCCTTTGAACCATTTTCCGAATAAATAACTAAAGCTTATGGAGCCTAATAAATAACCCGCTACAATTGTTATTATCGAAAGCAATGCACAACATCTCCTATTCTTTGTCCGATGATTTCCTACGGCTTAAGATACGAATCGGTGTTCCTTCAAAACCAAAGGCAGCACGAATCTTGTTATCCAAGTACCGTTCATATGAAAAGTGCATGAGCTCAGGCTCATTCACGAAGAGCACAAAGACAGGAGGCTTAACTGCAACTTGTGTCACATAGTTAATACGCAGGCGCTTACCTTTATCCGTAGGAGGCGGATTGTAGGCTACAGCATCCGAAACAACATCATTGAGAAGATGTGTTTGTACACGCAGGGAATGATTCTCCGCAACTTGAACAATAACAGGCAATAGCTTGTGCAAGCGCTGGGTCGTTTTGGCTGAAACAAATACAATTGGCGCGTAGCTTAAGAATAAGAAGTGATCACGAATGGTTTGTGTAAAATGCTGCATCGTTTTATCGTCTTTATCGACGATGTCCCATTTATTTACGACAATCACGATAGCTTTTCCTGCTTCATGCGCATAACCGGCAATATGCTTGTCCTGATCGATAATGCCCTCTTGACCATCGATAACGACGAGTATAACATCAGCACGCTCAATCGCTTTCATAGCACGCATGACACTATACTTTTCCGTGTTCTCGTAGACTTTACCCCGCTTACGCATTCCCGCCGTATCGATAATAACAAACTTTTGTCCATCCCGTTCAAAAGGCGTATCGATTGCATCGCGCGTCGTTCCTGCTACGTCACTTACGATGACCCTTTCTTCTCCAAGAATGGCATTCGTCATCGAAGATTTCCCCACATTCGGGCGACCGATTAGGGCAAATTTAATGACCTCTTCGCCGTATTCATCGTCTTTCTTATCAGGAAACAAATTGCAAACAACTTCAAGTAAATCGCCGATCCCGATACCGTGGGAACCTGAAATCCCAACCGGATCGCCGAAGCCTAAAGAATAGAACTCATAAATATCATCTTGACGCGCAAGGTTATCTACTTTGTTAACGGCAAGTACGACCGGCTTTTTGGAACGGAATAACAATTGGGCAACTTCTTCATCTGAAGGTGTTACGCCCGCTTTGGCATCTACCATAAAAACAATAACATCCGCCTCTTCAATAGCAAGCTCCGCTTGAATACGAACAGATTTGAGGATCGCATCCTCCCCATCAATTTCAATACCGCCTGTATCAATGACACTGAATGACGTATTAAGCCATTCACCTACACCGTATAATCGATCACGTGTAACACCCGGTTTATCTTCCACAATCGCAAGCCGATCGCCTACGATCCGATTGAAAATGGTGGACTTGCCGACATTGGGTCGGCCAACAATTGCAAGTACAGGTCTAGCCACTACTCATTCACTCCTTCGAATTCCATGATCAGCCATGGAAAAATACGCAACTTACATCATAACAAAAAAGACACGACTTGGCTAATCTCATTTGAGACTCCGCACGATACCATGCGGGCACACCAGCTAATTCAGGTATGCTTGACCAAAATCATCGTGCCATTTTTCAAATCGTGTGCACTAGCATCCAATATCTTTTCTAGAGAGAAAGAGACCTTCTGGAGGTCGTCTTCCTGATCCACCACAAAGATTGGAGCCCCTCCACCTATTCGTTCCTTCGTCAAGGTTACAATAGCAAGGATTTGCGACATCCTGATTTAGGCCTCCTTCTTTTTGTTTATCCCCGCTTCAGACGGCATGCGAACAGCACTTTCCAACACAGGTACCCGATGAAGTGCAATATACGTTTTCTCAACATCTTTCTCCTGAAGGAGGAGCAGAACGGCTAATGTGCCTGTATTCATATCCAGCTTAGCCATCGGAAGCAGTGAAGGCTCCCCTTCATCTCGATAAGCACCGAATAAAGTTGAAATGTCATGAAGAATAGCTTGTCTTTGGCCTAAATGAGCTAACGTCACGCGGGCATTGCGATTTTTGGGTTTAATTAAGAAACCAAGCCCGTGTTCTAGTATTTTGTCACGGCTGTCAGTGAGTCCAACGTTCATGATATATACCGAGCCAACGAACAGATCCGGGCCATCCATCCGAATATCGGCAGGCTCGATGTCTGCTATTTTCGCTAGTTTGTTACCAGATTTAAAATAGTTAGCAATCCAAATGGACACTATACCCGCAACGATTCCCCAGTACCAAGCAAACAAAATACTGAATAAAGAAGCAAGAAATGCTGAGAAAATAACAAGATAATTTCTTCCCTCGAACACCATCGCTATTCCTTCAATATATGCCGCCCCTCTTGGAACTAATTCTAATTCATCAACCTTGGATAGACTTTGTCTTTCCATATTGCGCACATCACGAAACTGTTGAGCGGCTAGCGATAAGAAAGTCACTGCCGTATAGTTTTTGTCCAGCAAAGCTGGGACAGCCACGGCTCCTAGTCCAGCTGCTATGACACCAAGGGAGATATGTATAATCTTACCATGAGGATAGGTCGGATACTGCCTATAATCCGTTCTCAGCATATTCAGACGTGCCAGAATACCAAAAATTACCCCCACAACGATACCTATCGTATAACGGTGCGAATAGAACCAATCCATTACTTCTTCCAGCCTCCTCTTCGGTTCATCCAGCTGCGTATGATACTTCGACAGCCGTTATAAGCGGATTGAAGGATGATGGTCATCGTTCTTGCCGCAAAAACAGATAGCCACCATTGGTCTTGAAAAGTCGCCTTACCGACTTGATGGTAACCATTTACCGGATGAATTCCCGCTTGATACATATCTCCTAATAAGTAGCCAATCGAGAGTGCTGCGATCTGCTCCCATGCACTGCGCTGTAATACGAGAACTACAACGGCAAGCAATAAAGCTGTATCCCACTCCGAGTTACGAACGATAAGTATGGGATCCATCTCAAGCAGCTGATGCAGCAAGAAATGAAGAGAACCTAATAAAAGGCCGATGGAAAGTAAATGAAGCTTATGTATGAACCCTTTTGTCTTATAAAGAATTCCTAGACTAATGAGCAGAACCCAAACATAAACGAGCCCTACTTGAATATGCTGAATCGTTACGGTAAACCTGGAAAAGACAATCCATGAGGCAAAAAAAAGAAGCATGCCCTTGTGCGATATACTTCTGATGTACAGTTCTTTCCATCCGCTGGCAAATAAGATCAACGTGATACAAAGGAGAATTAGAGACAAATAACCGGCGTTCATAATCGGACCACCCTACCATGCATAGGCGATCAGGTGACATATGCCACCGACCTGCCTGCGGATCTTCAGGCTTCCACTCCCACACAACGAGGGAAGCGCCGCCTGATCTATAGTATGGCAATATTTCGATTATTTACTCCGATTGGCTCTTTCTGCATATGAAGTTAAATTAATCCCTCTTGTTTGGCACCATTCTGCCGTTTCGCCCATGATGACAACTGGACAATTCCCCAAAGCCTGAATCGTATTAGCTCCTAGCGCAGTCATAATAAGAATAAGTCCTTGATGTAGCTCATCAGCAAAATGGTGGAGCTCATCGACACCCTCGCTGCGCAAAACCCTCAGGAATGCGCCTGCCATGCCAACCGCTGATGCTCCGAGCGTCAACGCTTTGGCCGCTTCTAAAGCGTTCGTAATGCCGCCAGAAGCAATAACTCCGCCTCGCGGATAAACCGAGAGCGCCTCTAGTAAGGAGATGCTGGTTGGCGTGCCCCAATCGTTCAACCACTCCAAAGCCGCTGGACGTCTGGCATTCTCTATAGCGGCGAAATTCGTGCCGCCCGAGCCGCCGACATCTAAAAAGCGGACGCCGATGCTCTGCAATTGTTTGGCGTTATCCTTCAGGATTCCAAAGCCAACTTCCTTCACGATGACGGGTACCTGTACATGCCGAACAATCGCCTCAATGCGCCCGAGCATGCCCACAAAGCTGCGATCCCCTTCCGGCATAATGAGCTCCTGCATCACATTCAGATGAATTTGAAGCGCATCCGCTTCAATCATATCGACAGCACGGACAGCTTGCTCGGTGGTTGCCTCGCTTCCCAAATTCGCGAATACGATCCCTTTGGGATTTTCGCGGCGAACAACTTGATAGCTCGAAGCAACCTCACTGTTTTTAATTGCTGACATCTGAGATCCAACAGCCATAGCCATGCCCTTTTCCCTTGCCAAGATGGCCAATTCACGATTAATGCTTTCCGTCTCCTGAGCGCCGCCCGTCATTGCATTAATTAAAATCGGCGAACTCATAATGAGATCGCCGATTTCCGTAGTTAATGCTATATGATCCGTCGAAGTCTCAGGTAGACAGTTATGCACAAGCTTGATATCCGACAGCCCTTGCTGCCGCGATTGACCAAGCTCCAGCGCGTAATGGACATGCTCCATTTTGCGTGAGATGCGCATTCTTATGGTCCCCCTAAGCGTCGTATCATTTACTTTTTGAATTTGGAAAGTTTATCGCCAAAACGCTCGCCAAGTGTCATGGACAGACCTTGATTGCTCAAGGACACGTTCTCATTGCCAGCAATCTCTTTTTGGTGACTTGCGCTGTTTCCGCGGTCACGATCGCCTCTTGGTTGTCTTTCTCTCTCTGGTTTACCAGCAGAAGGAGCCGCTGCACCAGCAGGAGCTGCTGGAGCTTCTTCAGTGTCTTTAATACTCAAGCTAACGCGTTTCTCAGCCGTATTGATTTCCAAGATTTTCACTTGAACTTCTTGGCCTTCTTTCAATACTTCATGCGGAGTACCGATGTGACGGTGAGCAATTTGGGAAATATGCACAAGACCTTCAACACCAGGAGCCACTTCAACGAATGCGCCGAAAGCTGCAAGACGTTTCACTGTACCTGTTACGATATCGCCAGCTTTGAAATCATTCTCCACATTGGACCATGGACCTGCTTGTGTAGCTTTGATGCTTAAGCTGATTTTATCATTGGAAGGATCAAGCTTAAGGATTTGCACCTTCACTTTATCGCCTTCTTTGACAACATCAGAAGCTTGTTCTACATGGTGCCAAGCTAGCTCGGAGATGTGTACAAGTCCATCGATACCACCGATATCAATAAACGCACCGAATTGTGTCAAGCGTTGAACAGTACCTTCCAGTACTTGACCCACTTGAAGACCTTCGATGATTTTCTTTTTGTTAGCTTCGAATTCTTCATCTAGAACATCTTTTTGAGAAAGGATCACTTTGTTTTTCTCGCGATCAATTTCTTTTACACGAAGGCGCAATGTGCGGCCTTTGTAAGAGGAGAAATCTTCAACGAATTGACGCTCAACCATGGAAGCAGGTACGAATCCACGAACGCCGATATCCACAACAAGGCCACCTTTTACAACTTCAGTTACAGCAGCTTCAATGATTTCTTTGCTATCCAGTTGACCTTGCAGTGACTCCCATACTTTGCTGTTGTCAACAACACGTTTGGAAAGAACCAAAGTTTCTTTCGCATCGTTGATTGAAACAACTTTCAGTTCAACTTCTTGTCCAAGCAAAGTTGCTTCCGCATCGGAAGACAGCTCGCGAACAGGGATAACACCATCGTATTTGTAACCGATATCCACGAAGGCTTGATCTGCGTCTACCTTAACAATTTTACCTTTAACGGTAGCGCCTTTCTTCAGCACAGCAACGTTGTTAAGAGCGTGCTCAGCTTCTGCTTGCGATACGGCTGATTCTTGTACTTCTTGCGTTTGATCTTCAACTTTTACTTCATCTGACATGGGATTACCCTCCTCTAATTACAACCAACAATAAATAATTTATAAGTCACAAAGCAGTATTGAAAGCTTCTACTCTGTTTCAAACAAAACAATAACTACCATTCGCTTTAAAGATAGTATAATTCCAAGCTTTCGATTCCATACATCTTTGTTAACCTTTGCTATAAGCAGTATGTAATCGGCGAATTTCTTTCATAATAGCTTCCGTTGCCTGCTCCAAATCTTCGGAGCTTGCACCCGCATAAGCACTTAGGTCAAGCGGTTTTCCATATACAATTGTCATGCGGCGGAATAAGGAATAATTGCCTATAATAGCCACAGGAACTACGGCAGCTCCAGATTTAAGTGCAAGACTGGCTGCGCCCTTCTTGCCCATCCCTCCGGCGTTGTTCCGCGATCCTTCTGGGAAAACGCCCAACATGTTACCATCGCGAAGCAATTGTACCGCAAGTCGGATCGATTCTCTGCTAACGCCACCGCGTTTGACAGGGAAAGCACCTACTTTAGAAATAATGGAACCCAACACAGGGATATCAAACAGTTCGGCCTTCGCCATGAAATGAACCATACGCTTAAGCGGAGTTCCTAACAAAGGCGGATCCAACAAACTGGTATGATTCCCGCAAAGCACAACCGCTCCATGTGTAGGAACATTCTCCATTCCTAAAGCCTGCATACGGAAAAACAAAGTAAATACAAAACGAAATAAAGCCCTGCCGATGCGATAAAGCATCTTATTTGCCACCTCCGACTTTGTCTTTGCAAAGCCCAAGGATTTCGTCCACAACTTCCTCAATGGTCATTGAAGTACTGTCCATTAATACTGCATCGTGAGCTCGTCTAAGCGGTGAAATCTCTCTATCCTGGTCCAGTTGATCGCGCCTAGCAATGTCCTGTTCAAGTTCAGAGAGCGTAAGGGTGCAAGTCCCGCTGGTTTGCATCTCTTTGAATCGACGCTCTGCTCTTTCCTTTACGCTAGCTGTCAGAAATACTTTGAGCTCGGCATCAGGCATAACATGAGTACCGATGTCACGGCCATCCATGACTACGCCTTTGGTTATGGCCATTTGCTTCTGAAGAGTTACCAGGAGCTGGCGTATAGCTCCGTAGCTAGCGATTTGGGAGACATGATCCGTTATGGCTGTCGTACGAATTTCTTTGGTCACATCGACGCCATCCACGATAACCTGTTGTCCCTCCTCGCGAGGAATGAGCTCAATCTTCATGCGATTCGCCAAGGCAGCCACTTCTAGTTCTTGATCAGGTAGCAGCCCTTCTTGTTGTACTTTCCACGTTACTGCCCGATACATGGCTCCTGTATCCACGTAAACGAAACCAAGTGCCCTAGCTACTAGCCGCGCAATGGTGCTTTTACCGGCTCCAGCAGGACCATCAATGGCAATATTGAACTTTTCCAAGCTGCTGTTCCTCCCAACAATACCTTACAGTACCTTACGAACAAAAAAGCAGGCACTGCCTGCTAATTAATTGAAATTATAGCACATTAAAAAGGCATATGCAAAACTTGGACGCATATTAGATTGCGTTAAGTCGTACCTAAGAGCGCTCTTCCTTCCCATTTTGAGGCCATATGTAGGGCTTTCCCTCAAGTGGTTCAACACGTGTAAAATGCTTTCGTATGTAGGGAATTTGAAGCATTGCTTGAACACAAATAAGTACAACGAAAAATACGAGCGTTGTCCGAATGATCACCTTTTCTACTTTCGCAGAAAATAGGACAAACAGCTGCTCGTATGACTTATGGTCCTGATCCCTTGACATGAGATGCCTCACCTGCTCACATTGACATATTGTTTGGTAGTATGCCCATGCAGGTGAAATCTCATGCTTACAAGCGGAGAGACTTTTGACGTAGTCAAAAGATCCCAATATTATCGTTTACGGAAATCCATTTGTCGCTCGAAGCAAAAGCGAATAAGTTTCTGACGTTCACGATCGGCTATATCCGTAAATCTAATCATAGCCAATTGCTTGCCAGACTCTAGCTGTTTAACGCGGACAACCTCGCCAATAAACGGAATATGTTCAATATTACCATTCTTGAATGGAGCTAGAACCCAACAAGAGATAATGGCATTCATTCCGATTGGGATATGTCCCTCACAGATAAACGAAATCCCGCCACCGCCGACATCGTCTGTCACACCAATGAATTGAATTTGATCTGACAATTTAACGGCAATTTCAAGCTCTGCGAGTACCCTTAGAAAACTTCTGCGTTGAACTTGCGTAATGGCTTCGGGCTCTGGTTTACGCAGTTCCACTAAGCGAATCACGTCTTCTCTGAAACCAGTAACGGAAGTTGTGAAGTAGTGCTTCACTCCGCCTTGACCTAAAAAGAATGTGCTTAATTCATCACCTTGATAAAGCTTCTTGAGTCGGCCTGTTTTCTCATTTAGCGGAACCTCAATGGCAATCACACTATCCGTAACGTCAGCAATTCTCGACTTGTACTCAATTTTGGATTCTTCATCGTCGATGCTATTCACTTGCATATGTAAGATCTGGTTGACTTTAGGAAGCAATTTCTGCACCTCCGAGACGTAATATATCTTAATTATACCAATGACCTATTAATTATGATAGCAAAAAAAAGAAGCTAGGATTGAACCCGCTTCTTCTCGATGATTATTTCTTTGCGGCAGCTGCTGCTTCTGCCTGTTCAGGGCGAATGGTCTCAATTTTCTCTTCCATTCCATTCTCACTATTCATATAAACACGATATATGTTATTGTTCATTTTCCCAATAAATTCATGGCAAAGCACTTCTTCGTCTAATTCATTTTTGATAATCGCCAAAGACTCGCCAGTCACTTCCATTTTCGGGCTAAGCTGCTTACGTGCTTCGGCTGCAGACATTTTGGGCTGACCAATCGCGCGTTGTTTCTGACCAAATATATAATCTGTTGCCTGCACACCAATGACTTCTAGCGTGTCCAAAGCTACTTTAACACTAACCTGCTGTGGATAAATCGTAACATCCTTTTCTCGCTTAGCGAAAATGATGTTAGCGATATTTTGATATTGATCATAGCTAACTGCGCTCATATCTTTATATTCATGTTGATCTAAGAACTCATTAGCAATATCCCGCGCATGTCTAAGATCAAACTTGGATTCTTTTACAGTTCGCGGCTTCATAAAATAAATGAGATGGCCGCCTTTTTTGGTGTAATCCATCTGAATATCATTTTCACTGCCGTTTCCGCCTGGAACCACTACGCTAAAGCTTTGAAATTCTGGCGCACTGCTGCCATTCTCAACTACTTTCATCGCGCTCGTATCACTCTGTCCCAGAAATTGCGCTGCTTTTTGCTTAATTTGATCTGCCGTCATGTCATTCCCTGACAAAACGCTACCATCATTTTTTGAAAAAATACTTAAATTCCCCGGTCCCCAGTTTAGTTCCTCATAGGCTCCAACTTTTTTGTCAACGGTTGAAAAGCCATCAATGATCGCATTATCATGTGGTTCATTTTTAGAAGCTAGGGCGACCTCGACGTCCATCCATCGCAAGTTTTTAGACAAAACCTTTTCCTGAACACCGCGAATTTCCTTCGTTATCTCGGAGGAATGATCGTAGAGAGCGTTTAACGTTTTTATTTCTTGCTCATTTAGAGGCTGTTTCGTCATGTCACGTACGGACATTCGGTATGAGAAATTAGCCATATTAGCTAAGAAATCTTCGGTTTTGTTGAACGGCAGCAGGGTTAGCGGGAGCTGCGTAATATCGCTTTGCGCTTGACTCGTTAGCCGCCATACATTCACCAGTCCCTTTCGGTAAGATGGCTCCGAGGTTGCGTTAACAGCCAACGTATTACCAAGCTCTGTATGAAGCTTATCCACATGGAAAGAAAGATCATGGAAAGCACGTTGATACTGATTCTCCGCTTTGATCAAAATCGTATTCTTCTCCTGATGTTCCAAGTATCCCCACACTGAAGCACCAATCAAGGCAATCAAGAGGAATGGAAACATGACAATACTTAATCTTTTATACACGCGACTGCTCCTTTCATACCCAAACTTGCGCTTAGTTTTTACGTGAGGAGACAGGTTTATACAAGATTGGCAACAAAAAAAGGCCAATTCTTAAAAGAATGGCCTCCCGCTAATCTTCCGTCTCTACTTCAAAGTTTTGCTCATTGCTACAAATGCATTGACGGAATCCCGTTTCAATTTTCCCTTTTTCTTTTTTGCCTTTCAGCACAAACTTTTCACCGCATAGCCGACAGCGGATCTTTACTTTAACTCTTGTCGTGGACATATATACCCTCCCGGTCGTTCCGAGCTTACAACCTGAAATCGCCATCTATACTGTCCATTATGACCTATTTTAGCTCACTTTAATCTTCTCTTCTGCAGTCGCGATGCGAAGTGGGGAATGAGCATTCGCACGGTCGACCCGCCAAATTGTACGAATCCATAAAAAAGACATAACAGGAATCATGATCCAAATCCAGTTCGATTTGAATAAAAGCAAAATATAATCAAACAATCCATGCCACAAAATAGGCAGCAGCAACGAAATCCAAAGATACCTTCGCGCTTTGTGCGGAATGAATTTAGCTTTACCCAAGTAGTAACCCATCATGACACCGAACAAAGCATGCGCTGAAACAGGCAGCAGGGCGCGAATCATCAGTGCAGAGAATGATGAGGCATTCAGGAAAGCATAAATGATATTTTCCAATGTCGCATAACCTAAGCTTACGGCCACCGCATACACAATTCCATCATAGGGTTCATCAAAGGCTTCATGCCTAAAAATCAAATGATAGAGGACAAACCATTTCATAAACTCTTCAATGCCACCAGATAGAAAAAAGGCCGAGAAAAACGTACCTTTTCCAAACTCCTCTATCAACGCATTCTGCAGTACCATCGTAGGGTATACAAGCAGAACACCGAACAAAAACATTCGAATAACCAAATGAATCGGTTCAGTTTCATATCGGTCCTTCAAGTAAAAGTACGTTAGCAATGAGAGACCTGGTGCTATGGCTGCCATAATAATCGGCAGAATTTGCAAATGCAGCCCCCCCTTTTCGATCAATACCATGTAGAACCGCTAATTTATTCCATACATAATATGAACATTATAGTCATTTTCTAATGACTTTTCTATGTCTTATTCGGTAAACAATGCACGATCATTGTGGAAAATGAGTGGGATATTCCCTATTGTACCATTACGATTCTTCTTCAATACAAGCGATATGGACTGCGGTTGATCCTTTTCTGATTCATTAGGCTGCATAATCATGACCACATCTGCTGAAGCTTGGACATTGTAAGGCACGTTATCTTGGCCAAGCTCTAAAGCCGTAGCTGCGATAATAGGGCAATTCCATTCTCTGGACCATTGTTTAAGCGTATAGGCAATCGCAGCCTGCTGCTGCTCCCAAGTTAGTGGTGTTACCCCTTTAACTGCAGGAATACGCTGCAAATGATCAATGAAAATTACAGGTTCTTTGCCAACAACAGCCGCAATCCGTTCAATGGAAGCGGCTACTTGATCAAGCGTTGTATCCATCGTACATTCAAGCATCCAAAGCATTTTACTAATTTTCACATATTGCTTATTCGCTTCTGCAACCTGTTCAGGCTCAATTTTGCCCCCGAGCACTTTCTGTGGAGCTATGCCAATAATCCTTGCTATGCTGCGTGCCCATAGTTCGAAATTCGTCATATCCCATGACACAAAAATGACCGGATTCTGTTGAAAAGCAAGTTCATCGGCGATTTGTTTAAGCAGCATGCTTTTGCCAATAGAGCCAGAACCTGCTAATAAATACAAGCCATTCCCGAAGCCGCCGAAAAGTAAATGGTCCAGCTTAGCAAAGCCAGTGCGGATACTAGCGACTTGCCCGCGGAACCGTTTCATATATTCTTCTAAATAAACAGTGCTATTTTTAATATCCGGAGCTACAGGGACTAGCCTGGTTTCCTCAACGGTTTGATTCACTAATGCCAGAAAAGTCTCAACCGGATTCTGAGCTCGCATGAACAAATCGTTAATATCCCGAATTGTTTCGGGTAAATTAATAATATACGTCTCATTACCCTGTTCCCTTAATAAGGCTTCTATACGTGCAGAATCCCTTCTTCCGGTCTCATCATTCCCCAGGCAAATATAAACCCGTTTACCGGCAAATAATGATAAATGTTGTTCTTTAAATATACCGTTATCAGGTACACAAACAGCTGGCATTTTGGCCTGAGTTAAGGTTAGGACATCGAAAATCCCGTTGCAAAGAACAACTTCATCTGAATCTTCAAGTGCTGAATAATTAAATAGATACTGATCTAAACCATATAAGGGTTTATATTTCGGTTCTCTATTGTCTATCGAGCGTCCGATTAAGTCGACAATTTCGCCGTCGTAGTTCCGGATAGGAACAATAACTCTATGCTCGAAATAATCACCTAGCTGATTCTGATTAACATAGAATCCTATCTTGCCAATCTCAAAGCCGATACGGTACTGTATAACCGTTTCTTCTGTTATCCCTCTTTTTTGTAAATAGAAATAAGCCTCCTCGCGGAGCTGTTTTTGGTAATAGGCCAATAACCCGTCCAAATCAACAGCAGCCAGAGTAGGCGCCAGTCGTTTGAGATCTATGCTAGTCATCTAGGTCTCCCCCATTATCTCTTCGCTACGTTGATAAATGATCACAATTAACTAACAAAACAAGCATCCACAAAAACAATCGTTTTTGAAAATGCTTGTTTCATTCTACATTAAAAAGTAAGGAAGATGGCCTTATTTGAAATGACGGCAGAGTACCTTAACGGCATCATCTGCAATGATGGTCTTCCCATATTCTTCAAGCACAGCTTGTGTAACGGAAGCGGCTTCGCCAAATTCAGATAAGACTGCAATTAACGCTTGGTATTTCGTTTCTTCGAGGTCAACAGGCTCGAGTTGTAAAATATATTTCCCTTTGTAGGAATAAAGGGTACCGCCTTCCATGAGAAGGGGATTAATTACTTTGGATACACGCAGCAGGTCTTCAAAATCACGGAAAGCATAGGAGACTAAATCGCTTTGTTCAAGCGTTACTTCCATTTCATACACTTCTTCAGCTTCATGATCGTCATATGCATCTGAGTTTGCATATAAATCAAGCTTCCCTCTGGTTACAATTACAACCATTCCTTGTGCCGGAAGTGCAAACACCTCAACAGCAAGCGGGCCGGACGGGTCAAATCCGAGCTCTGAATAGGCTTGATCCATCATTTCACTAAATAATTCGTGTACTTTGGGAATTTCTCTCCACATGTCGTCCTTTTGAATACCGCGTTCAGTTAAGTCATCGAATGTTAGGAAAATCCGTATCTTATCCTGACTTAAGCGTTCTATTTTCATGATAGGATCCTCCTTTGAGCTTTCCGACTGGAAAGCTTGCATCGAAAGCATGGTCATCTTATTAAAACAGAATATGATAAAAAAACAAAAAGGTGAACCTTTGAGAACGAAATGGACACGCATCTTGCTTTCGTTTTCACCTATCATGTTAACATTAATTGCGTACAATTGCACGCGATAAGTTATGTATAAAAAGAAAAGCACAGCTGGCACCATGGGGATGCCGGACTGTGCTTCTACTTATGTTCATTGGATCGTCGACGAACTCTCTTTATTTTCACGCATGATTTCATTGACAGTTGCTTTTAAATGAGGATCTTCTTTCACAATTTTTTCAACTTGATTCAGGCCATTCGAGTTTGAAGTCGAGAAACTTTTAGCTGCCGAACTTCCAAATGATTTGTTCACAAACGAGTCCTTTGCTTTATCAACAACTTTACCCATCGACTCACTGGACGAGCTGAATGCTGAGAACAACATAGATTTACTCTTACGATTGAGATATATAACCGCTGCCGCACCGGCAATACCGCCGAGCAAAAATGTACCTATCTTCATTGGGTCTCCCTCCATGTCAAGTAGTATGATTCCTCCATAGGTTGTGCGAGTTTCTAAGAGGGCATACGTAAAGGATAGAGGAAAACAAAGGAGATAAGTTATCTGCGAAATGTGGTACTATAAGAATTGACCTATAAGTATAAAGACCTGAGGAGAACGAAGGATAATGAACAAAAAAGCCAGTGTACTAATGATGAGTGTCATGATCTTATTAGCAGCATGCAGTGCGAACCAGACAAGTCCAGTCGCAACAACTAGCTCTACACCGGTAGCAGTTGCCACTACAACACCGAGTCCTGCACCTTCTGCAACACCTGTACCAACTCCAACACCAACAACGACACCATCAGTTCCAGAAGCCGTCAAAAAAGAATATCATATGAACAAAAACTATGATATTGTACCAAACGATCCCAATGGAAACAAAAAGATCGTCCTTTTAACCTTTGATGACGGTCCTAAAGAACAAGCTATGAATCAGGCATTAATCGACATCCTAAAAAAACATAATGCCAAGGCAATCTTCTTCTTGAATGGATACCGTATCAAACAAAAGCCCGAACTTGTCAAACTCATTCATGACAGCGGTAATATCATTGGTAATCATGCCTGGGACCACGATAATTTGAAAAGCATGACAAATGAAAAGATTGACCAACAAGTGGATGATGTCCAAAAAATAGTAAAAGAATTAACCGGACAATCGCCTGTATTTTTCCGACCTCCTTTTGGTTCGGGCAATGACTATTTGAAAACCAAAATAAAAGACAATAAGATGCTTTATATGACATGGTCCAACGGTTCATTAGACTGGGATATGACCAATAAAAATAACGATTCCGGTAAAGTGATCGAAAACGTGATGAAACAATTGCATCCCGGCAGCAATATTTTGATGCACGAGCTGCCTTGGACAGTGAAAGCCTTAGATACTCTTCTTACCAAACTTGAGGAACAAGGATATTCATTCGTGGATCCGAATGCCATTGAGCTGGAAATGAAATGAGAAAAGAGCCTTGCATTTCCTACACGTCAGGTGTCGGTATGCAGGGCTCTTGTTCATTAATAACTAATATTTACTGTTCTTGTACTTTCCTCGTAGGTCACTTTTGCTCCTAGTGTTTCAGAAAGTAGCCGCACTGGAATCATCGTTGTTTCATGAATAAGCTTAGCAGCAGATTCAGTTGTATACTCAACACCATTCAAACTATACGCATTTCGATTCGTATAGAAGTTAATCGTCTTGTCTTTCTTTTTGTAAATAGCAGCTTTCTGGTTGTCGTCCCATTCAACAGTTGCACCTAGTGCCGCGGCAAGGTCTCTAATGTAAAGGTATGAAGTCCCCTCTTGAATATATGGCTTTTGCTTCATAGGATAAGGAATTAAGTCAAGTAGATACTTGTCCTCATTTAATCCAAATGAAACCATGTGATTGCGGTTTAGCCCGAAATTAGCCATTTGCAGAGTGTAAGCAACAGCATCCTTATGAAGTTTAAGTACACCAACACCTATCCGAGGTTCCGTGCGGAATGTCCATTCTTTCGAATATGGTCTAGTACTTCCATCTTCCATGATTGCTGTCAATTTGATTTTGGCTTTATAGGTTGTATCCAAATCCAATGGTTTCGAAGGCATTATGATCACTTCGGTATCCAGATGATCATCTTTACCCGGCTCATTCTTCAGTAGAGATACAGCCTTACCGCTCTCATCTTTTAACTCCGCCTCATCCAAACTTACCTTCTTTACTCCTGGACCGTTTAAGGAAGCCATGATCGGATAGCCAACTGGATATTCAGCCCCCGCATGCAGACGAATTGGATCCGGAGTCTCATGGCCATCAAAAAGAGTTGGCACATACACATCATTATTACCTGGAGAAACAACAAGTTCTGGTGCAATCCCGTCCGAAAAACCAAATTCGATAACATGATAATCGCCATCTCTAAACACACCGATTTCTACGAGTCCCGGCACCATAAAAGGCGAACGATGGTAGGGGGCATCAAATAGACTATCTATAGCTTCAACTAAGGTTACCCGATTGTAAGCTACATCCTCACTGCTTGAACGCGAGTAACCGATAAATTGTACCCGCTCTCTTAATGACTTGCCGATATAACCAGGTAGCGCTGGGTCCTCATCATGCAAAGAAACAGATGTCCGAATAGGATCGATTTTATTTCGAGATAAGTACTGTGCGTGCTTCTGGGCCGCTGTATTCAGAGCATTGCTGAATTTGACCTTCGACAGCCCCAATTTAGCCCGATAATCATTGATCGCCTGAAGTCCATCCTCCTGCTCTTTGCTCGTTTCAGACGTTAACGAAACCGCATCTTTAATCACTGTAAATTTCCAATTAATATTTATTGGTTGATAACCATTAAAAGAAAGCATTAAACGAGCATTGTAGTTCCCTGGCAGTAAATCAGCTGTTGGACGATATACAAATTTAACAGAAACCGGATCGTAGTTAACATTTAATTCCTTATCGTTTAAATAAAAATGATAGCTTTCTGGCGTTTTTCCTTCACTAAGCTCAAGCGTGACACCAATATCTGGACGTAAGAGCCCAACATCGCCTTGCGGATAAGACAAGGTTCCATAAGATAGGGCATAGGATGGTTTCGCTGACCAAAAGATACTAGACAATAAAACAAATATAATCACAATTAATTTTACATTAAAAATCCATCTTGATGTGTGATTCGCCAACATAATCGCTGCATCCTCCTGTTAAAAAGAAACTGTGATGATAAATAAAAGAAACTATGAATCTATCATAGCTTCTCCGCTTCTTTTACACAACTTAGGTTGATTGTCATATGTTAGTTTTTAAGAATAATATTTAATGCCCCAAACCGTTAAACTAACCACAAGAATAATGAATAACCACAGTAAAGTTAGATAGAATATACGCGTCCACTTTCCTCGCTCAGAGGGATGCACAGCATTACGCGGCGGTAAATATGTATCGTCTTCCTGTACCTCTAGTGGCCTCCGATCAGACCCTAAAGGTGATCTTTCCCCTACACTCATGTGCCCTGTTCTTCCTCCTTGCCGTATCGAAGTATGCAGCCCATTACAAGATCAATAATAAAATGAGCTATGATCGGAGTCCACAAGCTCCCAGTTTGAAGATAAATCCATCCAAGACCATAACTTATACTGAAAACCATTCCTGTCATTAACCAATGCTGCAAATACCGAATATGGATCGCTGCAAACAATATGCTGGTCCAATAAGGACCCCATGCATACTGAATCGCACCTCGAAACAGCACTTCTTCACAGATCGCAACGATGAGAGAAATCAAAGCGATATGCCATACAGGTCGATTCCCGAATAACATCTGATTAATTCCACCGTCATCTGACACTTCCTTGGGCACCCACCTAGAAATCAAAATATCGATCCCGAGGACAAGAAGAGCAAACAAACTTCCCCATATAAGAATCTTCCAGCCCCCTTGAAAGGTGAACATGGAAAGAATCTTATGATTGCTCTGAAAAAACAAGATGATAATACCGATAATAAGCGTAAGCAGCTGAGTTATGTAAAGATTGAGCAATAAAGTTCGGTCATTTAATTCATTCACATCAATTTTCCCGAAGCGAATGTTCTTAAAATCGAATTTTTTCAAGGAAGCAGCCTCATTTCCTCACATATTCCCTTTTATAGCTATTTCCCCTATACTAAGTTAAAAGAAAAAGAGAGAATAAGGAGCTTTAATTATGGATAAACGTCTAACCCGCACTGATTATTTATTCGCCCTCATGTTTATCTTTATGCTTGTTTGTATACTTGGCGCCTTTTTCTACGGTTTAAGAGTCGGCCAGGAGAAATCAGATCAAAAATACGATAAAATATTGCACGCCGACAAGGCTGCCGTTCCGGAAATTGGAGCCTACGACCAACAAGTACTCGTATCTTATTACCATACCATCTTTTTGCCCTTTAGGGAATTTCAGAATAAATGGTTTGAGTTGATGAGTCAAATCGAATTAGGCAACTCTACAGTCGATGCTTCTGCCGTTCTTAAAGAGTTGTACAAGCTTGCTGACGAGAAATATATAGAGTTGCAAAAAAAGAGTATGCCGGCCTCCTCACCGCTGCTTGTGCAGTCTCACCAAGGCTATCTCAAAAGTTTGAAACTTTTTGCTGATACATTAAAAAATTATCAGAGCAAGGCCAACGGACTCACTAGCCCACAATTGCTCGATGTCATTCAGAAGGATGCCTACTTCCTAGAAGCGAAAACACAAGCTTTGACGGCTCAGAAAAATTATTTTGATTCCATTGTTGCTTGGAACGGAACGATCGATCACGATATTGAAAATTTCGATCCAAACAATAATGCCAATTTGGATCAATGGCGTGCGATGAACATTAACGTCAAGAATCATTACATAACAGCAAAATTACTTAAAAATAAAGCATTTGCCCCTTTTTACCCCCAGGATTTGACGATACGTATTGATGAATTCATTGCCTCAGGTCAAGCTAAGAAAATGAACGTGAACGATGTCAATCAAACGATGGATCTACTGCTAAGTACAAATGCCGTTCGTCCTGGAGACTTTGTCAAAGGGAAATCAAAGTGGTATGCCAATGAGTTGTTACCACAGCTACCATTTTTCTCAGATGTGAATTGAATCAAAGCCGGGCGCAGATGCGCTCGGCTTTTGATTTTAATCATATTGGAAACCTCGAAGCATGGCGACAGCTGCCATCCCTCCATCAACATTAATGACACGATCAAAACCGTTCGCAAGCAAATATTCAGCAACGCGATAACTGCGCACACCATGTGCACATACGAGATAAATATCCCGATCATCCGGCAGTTCACCCATCCGATGTGGGATTTGCTGCATCGGGATAAGCTGTGCTTCTTCCAGATGATAAAACTCCCATTCATGAAGTTCCCTTACGTCGATAATAAGGCTATCTTTCAGTTCCTGCTGTTCCAATGCTTCAAGGAATTTATTTGGATGAATACTCGTTATGTCGATGACGGCACTTCCTTCCTTACTTGCTGTTTAACGAGTACAATAGCGAAAATCGGGCTAAAATACAAGTGAAATAGCATTGCTTTCTAAGCGTCCTTGCTTTAAAATAAACGAAAAGCTTTGGAAAATCAGTCATTCATATTTCAATTATGACTTTCATGTGAAATTGATTCGACATGTATTGACACGATTTCAAACGCATGTTAATCTTATGAAAATTCTATATCACAGCACAGCGTTGACGGAGCCAAGCAAGTAAAGTAGCTTTCAGAGAACCGATGGTAGGTGCGAATCGGTAGCGAACATTTTGCGGAGCACTCCAGAGTTATTGCATTGAATGAAGTAGATGCAATCGGAATAGGAACACGTTACAGTTCCAGGTCGCAAGACCAATTGAGGCTACCCATGTGAATGGGCAGCGAACTAGGGTGGTACCACGAAAGCAATCTCTCGTCCCTTTGGCTACAGACATACGTGTCTGTACCCGAGGGGTTGGGAGTTTTTTTATGTTCATATTCTAAGGAGGGTTCGAATTATGTACAAAGTTCTAGTATCCGATCCAATTAGTGACATGGGAATTCAAATGCTTTACGATGCAGACGATGTTGAAGTGGTTAAGCAATCTGGTTTATCCGAAGATGAGCTCATTGCCATCATTGGTGAATATGATGCGCTTCTAGTTCGCAGCCAAACGAAAGTAACTGAGAAAATCATGAATGCCGGAACGAAGCTTAAAGTTATTGGCCGCGCAGGTGTTGGTGTAGACAATATTGATTTGGAAGCAGCAACAAAACGCGGTATTATCGTCATCAACGCACCGGACGGAAATACGATTGCTACTTGTGAGCTTACATTTGCCATGATGATGTCAACAGCACGTATGATCCCGCAAGCCTACAAGAAAACAGTTGGCGGTGAATGGGATCGTAAATTTATCGGTGTTGAGCTTCGTAACAAAACGCTTGGTATTCTCGGTATGGGACGTATCGGCAGCGAAGTAGCCAAACGTGCTAAAGTATTTGGTATGGAAGTCATCGGGTATGACCCTTTCTTGACAGAAGAACGCGCTGAGAAAATTGGCGTAAAGCTTGGTACAGTTAATGAAATTGTTGCAAAAGCAGATTTTATCACGGTTCATACGCCACTAACGCCAGAAACGCGCCACCTGATCTCTAAACCGCAATTCGACATTATGAAAAAGGGTATGCGCCTTATCAACTGTGCACGCGGCGGTATTATTGATGAAATGGCAATGGTTGAAGCGATTGATCAAGGAATTGTAGCCGGAGCTGCATTCGACGTATTCGAAGTAGAGCCACCACAAAAGGATCACCCATTCTTGAACAACCCTAAAATCATTGTAACCCCACATCTTGGTGCTTCTACAATTGAAGCTCAAGAAAACGTAGCGATTGACGTTTCTGAAGAAGTCCTTCATATCCTGCGTAATGAACCTTTCAAAAATGCAGTTAACTTACCGCCAGTACCAGCTAATGTATTGAATAAACTTCAACCTTACTTTGGACTCGGCGAAAAAATCGGCTCCATTCTTGGTCAAATCGCACAAGGCGCTGTTTATGAAATTGTTGTAAACTATGCGGGTGATTTGATTGATGTAGATACAAGTCAATTAACACGTTACATCGTAAAAGGTGTGTTCGAGAACCAACTAGAGTCTATTAATATCGTGAATGCCATGCACTTGGCTAAATCACGCGATGTGAATATCGTTGTTCAAACATCAAACACATCCAACAGCTTTACAAATCTAGTTACAGTTACTGTAAAAACGAAGCAAGAAGAGAAAACACTTGCTGGTACTTTACTTGCAGGCTATGGAGAACGAATCGTTCGTATCGATCAATATCCGGTTGATTTCGCAGCAGAAGGCAACCTGTTGTTGATTTCCCACAACGACAAACCAGGTATTATCGGCCGTGTTGGTACACTTCTAGGTAGCAATAATGTGAACATCGCAACGATGCAAGTAGGTCGTAAAGTCATTGGTGGATCAGCGATCATGGTCCTTACTATTGATAAATCAGCTCCTGCTGAAGTGCTGGCTGACCTTACAAATCAAGCAGAAATCGTGAATGTACGTGCGCTTACGGTATAACCTAATAGCGTTTAAGTAACAAAGTGTTTCACGAACAACAAGATTTTGTCTGAATATTCTACAAATTAAAAGGCGTTTGCTGTGAGTTTTCTCAGCAAACGCCTCTTCTTATGTCGAATTACGTTATTTATAGCTTATTAAGGCTCACATGGTAAAAGCAAAGTAAAAGTCGTTCCATGTCCCAAAGTACTTTGTACAGTCACGCTGCCGTGATGCGCATCTATGATATTTTTAACGATGGCAAGTCCAAGCCCTGTACCACCCGATGAACCGCGCGTTCGGGCTTTATCCGCCTTGTAGAAGCGTTCAAATATGAACGGCAGGTCGTCGGCAGGAATCCCCTGCCCCTCGTCGGAGACCTCAATGCGGATCGCCGGCCGATCCTTGTAGACGGCGGTCTCTGCCTTAATGGCAATACGTGCCCCAGAGGCCGTATGCCGAAAAGCATTGTCGAGCAGGTTCGTTAACACCTGCTCAAGCCGATCCTCATCCCCCCGCCCAAGGATGAGGGGCTCCTCAGGCAGCGAAGCGCTTAGCGTGATGCTGCGCTCTTTGGCCAGCACCGCGAATTTGCGGTGCATGCGTCTGACCAGGGAGTCGAATTCGACCTCCCTGTAGACCAACTCGAGATGGCCGGCTTCCATCCGCGCCAGATCGAGCAGGTCACGTACGAGGCGCCCCATGCGGAGCGACTCGTCGTGAATGACCTGCACCAGCTCCATGCGCTCCTCCGGCGTGGAGGGAATGTCATCCAGCAGGGCTTCGCTGTAGCCCTGCAGCATCGAGATCGGCGTACGCAGCTCGTGCGACACGTTCGCCACGAAATCCTTGCGCAGCTTATCGAGGCGCTCCTCCTCTGTGACATTACGGAGTACAGCCACGGCGCCGCGCACCTGATCGCTCGTGTACAACGGTGTCATCGCGACGGACCACACACCGTTTTGCACGTGAAGCTTCGTGGCTGCTTCCGAGGATTCGTCAACCACCGCTTCAAACAACGGAATCAGCGGCACAGGAATTGGAATCGAGTAAGGATTGCTGTAGCTCATTAATCCCCAATCTCCGAGCGCTGTATCCGGTTTGCGGAAACGCCTAGTCTCCTCATCATCCTCTGACCACTCAATCTTGCTCCACTCTTGCACAATCTTCTCACCTTGCGGATTGGTCAGCATAACAGATCCATTCGCATCGAGCGTAATGACCGCATCGGTCATGCTTCGCAGTATACTGGATAAATGCTCTTTTTCCTGACTAAGGGCTCGTATGCTTTCCTGCATCTTCTCGCCCATGTGGTTGAACGTTTTGGCCAGCTCGCCAATTTCATCCTTGGACAGAATAGGTACACGGGTACCATACTCCCCCATGGTGATGAAATCAGCTGCTTTCTTCAACTGCTGAAGCGGTCTAGTAATTCGAGAAAATAAGAAGAACGCGAAGAAAGTCGTCATAAGGAAGCCGACTATGGATACATAGATAAACAATCTCAACATGTAGGACTGCGTTGCTTCTAACGATTGTAGTGATTGATACAGCAGCGTTGCGCCAACGATGGTGCCTTGAAGATTTCTTAACGGTACGGCAACAACGAGGTACTCAGCCCCTGATTTAATTTTCCCTGTACTGGACTTATTGACTTGTTTGTCCTTCGTCTGTCCTGCGAATACTTGTTTGAGCTCCGCTTCTGTGAAAAAATCAGTTACATGGAAACTGGCTAAATTACTTCCTTGAGTCGAAGGAATAACCATTTCCTTCATATCGGTGAAGATCACCAGCATTTTAGCATCTTGAAAGCTTAACAGTTCATTACTCAATTGATAAAACTGCTCATCATACATGTGATTCGAAGCTTCTTCCGAGAATTTGGTGGCCATATTCTTCATGTTTTTCGTTTGATCATTCGCTTGAGCAAAATAATTTTCCATGTAATTGACAAGAAAAAAACCTAGTATGAGCAGAACAACCCCAACTAGGCCAATAATCGTTAACCAGAGCTTACCTACGACACTTCTGAAAATAAACACGTTATTTGGGCACCTCTAGCTTATAGCCTACTCCCCATACGGTCGTGATCATTGCCGCAGCATCCGGGGATACTTTGTTTAATTTTTCACGGAGTCTTTTTACATGAGTATCTACAGTACGCAGGTCTCCAAAAAATTCATAGTTCCAAACATCCTTAAGCAGTTCCTCACGTGAGAACACTTTATCCGGAGATACGGCCAAATAATGCAGCAGCTCATATTCTTTCGGAGTCAACGCTACTTCCTGTCCTCCAGCGGTTACCCGATGCGCATCATGTTCGATAATGAGGTTAGGAAATACAATATTGTTGCTCGAACTCGCATCCTTGGACAAGTACGCTGTCGCCGAAGAACGACGCAGAATTGCTTTAACCCGGTAGATGACTTCTCGCGGTGAGAAAGGTTTGACGACATAATCATCTGCACCAACTTCAAATCCACTCACTCGGTTCGTCTCTTCGCCCTTGGCTGTCAGCATAATGACAGGGGTTGACTTCACTTGACGAAGCCGTGCGCAAACTTCAATCCCATCAATACCAGGCAGCATCACATCTAGCAGCACTAAGTCATAGTCCGTTTCTGTGGCCATCCGCAGCGCGGTCTCACCGTCTTCTGCTTCTTCAATGATATAGCCCTCTTTTTCCAAATACATTCTGAGTAAACGACGAATTCGTTCCTCATCATCAACAACGAGTATGCTAGCTTTCATTTCCATGGAGCTTCACATCCTTATCTAATTAAGTTCGAATGATTTATACACCTGCATAGGAGTGAAGACCTGCAATAACAAGGTTCACACCAACTAATGTAAACATAACTACAATAAATCCAATAACAGTCAACCAAGCTGATTTCTTACCTTGCCAGCCCTTGGAGAGACGAAGATGCAAGAACACCGCATAGAACAACCACGTAATTAAGGCCCACACTTCTTTGGGATCCCAACCCCAGAAACGGCCCCATGCTTCTTGAGCCCAAATCATCGCAAAAATCAATGCGCCTAATGTGAAAATCGGATAGCCGATCGCAATGGCACGATAGCTGATTTCATCCAGATCCTCCGGGTCCATTCCTTTGACGATGGGTCCAATCGCTGCTCCTATTGGCTTACGTGCAACAACACGTGCGAGTCCATAGAGCAGAAGACCTCCAAGAATCGACCAAATGACCGTATTCAACTTACGTCCTGCACTTGCACCTTCCATCCAAGATGGAGCTGTGAATAAAGGTTCCGTCATGCCCAAGAAAGGCTTCATTTCATCAACCTTCGTATCATAAGGCTTCACAATTGGAGGCAATACATACGTTTCTTTGTGAATACTCGTTTCTTGTTGACCTTGTGCATTGGTCGTGACTTCGCTTGAGAAAACGGCTTTATAGCCAGAACCATTAAATGTAAAGATGGAAGCAATGAAGGCGATTAACATCAGAATGAAAAAGATGGTAAGCTCCACACCTCTTTGCTCACGCTTATCCACTTTGGATGTTCCTTTGTAATCTACAGCACGAAGCAGATACATCAGTCCCCCGGCAAAGCCGACTCCGAAGAACGCTTCTCCCGTAGCTGCAGTTGTTACGTGGATCTTGAGCCAGTAACTTTGCAAGGCCGGTATTAAGGGTTGTACTTCACTCGGGAAAACAGAAGCATAAGCAATAATGATAAAGCCAATGGGTAATGCGAAAACACCAAGGACTGGTGTGCGATAAATGAGATACACGATCAAGAAGGCAAACATGATCATCATACCTAGAAAGGTCATGAATTCGTACATATTCGATGTCGGAATATGATTACCTTCTGCCCATCTGGTAAAAAAGAAAGTCACGTGACACGCAAATCCAACTAGTGAAGCTATGAAAGCAACAAATCCCCATCGCTTCGTATGTTGTTCAGGGTCCCGGTTACTCCATTTCCTACCCGTTATCGAGAGGACAAATAATAGAAATGCAATGAGGTAAACGAAAAAAGCTATAAGTAAAAAGGTGCTGCTCAGTGAGTTCACATTCACCCCTGGTCCCCTCCAATATCTAATGATTTCGGTGAAACTTCCAAATTGTTCTTTTTAAGTGCTGCTGCTACTTCATTCCGAAGTCCAAACCAGTTCTTATTCGTATGTCCACCAAGAGTTAACTTCCCGCTGTCAATTCGAATCCAGATCCGGCGATGCTGCCAATAGAAGCCCATAATCACACCAATCATGAATATCGCAGATCCTACCCAGATATAAGGCATAGCCTTGTCTACACGAATGTTCAGATAGGTTGTGTAATTGGCAAATTGAACACCTTCCATGGAGCCGACAGCTAGTTTCAGTTTTTGGCTTATGGGGCCGTTAATTGTATCTTGAGAGAACGCTTCTTTATCTATTTGTCTTGGGAAGTACAGGTAAGGTACGCCGTTTGCTGCTAGATCGGGACCTGTGATGCTAAATATAAATGCAGGTGCTTTGGGCTCATTCGACTTGCTGATGGGCTGTCCCTTTTCAAGACCAAACTCGGGGAAATACCCTTTCAGCGTCAGCTTGTAAGGACCTGCTTGATATTCATCTTTAGGATTATTCATCGGCAATTCAAAACTTCCATAAGACTCACCCGTTGCAGGATTGCTAAGTGTGGGCTTCACGGAGATTAGCATTGGAGTAGACTTATAATCAAATTGATAAGCTTGAAGCCCTTTGTAATCAAGCGGATGATTCACGATGATATTCTCTTTGTGCACTTCGGTTAGCACCGGTTCTTTGGATGAGTCGTCACAATCCGCGGAACAATGATACAAAACTGCCTGAGTTTCATAGGTTTTCGGGACAATTTGTCCTTTAGCCTTAATACTTTCTGGCAAATCTTTCTCGTCGTACAGCTCCAACGTGAACTTTTCATTTTTGATGAAATAAGAAGTGTGAGGGATTTGCTTGGTTTCCCCTTCCAGAATACCCATGTACTCATCCATATGCCAACCTGGAATGCTTCTCATTAATACACCGATCAGAAAAATAATGAGACCAATATGATTGATATAAGGGCCCCAGCGGCTAAAACGGTATTTCTCAGCTAAAAGGGCTGTTCCATCTGTATGTACACGGTAATTTTTTTTACGCAAATGATCACCGAGCTTCTTTGTCCATGCTTCCTCATCCGTACCCGGCGGCAATTCGGCAACAAGGGTTACTTTCTGTCTCGTGAGAAAATTCAAATGCTTGCGGATTTGCTGCTTAGATAGCGCGCGATATAAGGGCAGAACCCGATCCAAACTACAAATGACTAAAGATGTTCCTATCATGAATAACAGTGTTATGAACCACCAAGAACTAAACGTGTGAGAGAAGCCTAGAAAGTGATAAATGGTCCCAAGTGTCCCATAGTTTTGCGAGTAATACTGAGCCGGATCCATATCTAAGAACGTATTTTCTTGTGGAAAAATAGTACCTACAGCAGATGCGACGACCGTCCAAATAATGATCCATACCGCTATTTTAACCGAGGAAAAGAAATTCCAGACTTTATCTAGCAAAGTAGGGTTCGATTTCTGAGAACGACGGGCCATACCGTCGTACCGCATTTCTAGTATATCTCTGCCCTCCGTGTCAATCAGCGGGTTACCACAAGATTCACAAAGCGTAGTGCCTGTGGGATTCTGATGCCCGCAATCGCATTTGGTGTTGTAGAACATGATGACCTCCTGAAAACTTTAAGCATTCGTTCATTTTAAGATTTGTTAACTAACTTTGCGATCGATTCATCGATAAAAGTCTCAGTCATTTGGCCGATTTTTTTGATGCTTACTTTGCCGTCTGTTCCAATAAAGAAGGTGGTCGGATAATCCATGACACCGTACTGCTTTCGTACGACTTCTTTGGCATCCAAAAGCACGGGCATATTCAACTTATATTGATCCATGAAGCTTTGAACCGTTACTTTATTCTTATCAACGTTGACCTCTAAGAAAACCACGCCTTCTTTGCTCCATTTCTCATATTGCTTTTGGAGAGCAGGCATTTCTTCTTTGCACGGCGGACAAAAGGTTCCCCAGAAATTAACCAAAACCGGTTTGCCTTTATAATCCGATAATTCATGCGTTTTACCATCTAATCCAACTAAGGAGAAATTCGTCGCTTTGTCGCCTTGTTGCGGATACTTCTTGCTGTCAGAAGCCGATAAATTGGTAATAATGGTAAATACGCCAATAATAAGCACGACCGCAAAAATCCCAATCTGCACCCATTTCTTATTTGGACCCACGTATAATCACCTTCGCTTTTTTTAACAATGTTAGTTTTTTCACATAGGTATATACCTTATATTATAACGAAAAGAAGGCCAATTCTTATTGGCCTTTTTGAACGTTATGTGTCTTGAGAGCCTCGTTCCTAAGCTCCTCAACCTCTTTTGGCGTCAAGTGACGATACTTGGCTCTAGGCAAGCCCGTTAAAAAGATTGGACCGAATTTAATCCGCTTTAATTTGATCACAGGAAAGGAAATGGCCTCGAACATACGTCTGACTTGTCGATTCCTACCTTCGTAGATCGTAATTTGAATAATGGACTCATTCTTCTCCATATTTACATCCGCATATTCAACTTCAGCCGGAGCCGTCATGCCATCCTCTAACTGTATACCCGTTTTTAGCTTGTCTAATAACGTTCCGTGCGGTACCCCTTTGACTGTGGCTTGATAGGTTTTGGGCACATGATGTTTGGGATGCGTGAGTAAATGGGCAAATTCACCGTCATTCGTCAGAAGGAGCAACCCTTCCGTATCATAATCCAATCGTCCGACTGGATAAACGCGTTCTCTAATCCCAGGCAAGAAGTCCGTGACCACTTTACGTCCCTCTGGGTCCGTAGCACTTGTAATAACACCTTTGGGCTTATTCAAAATCACATAGATCTTCTTTTGTTGACCAATAGCACGTCCATCAACTCTAATTTCATCTTCTTCCGTGTTTACTTTCACGCCAAGCGTGGTGACGACTTCACCATTCACTTGAACACGTCCCGCTGTGATAATTTCCTCACATTTCCGACGGGATGCGATCCCCGCTTCGGCTAATACTTTTTGCAGTCTTTCCATGATCCGCTTTCACCTCAAGCTAATGATAACGGAGTTCTATGTAAATCTCAAGAGCGAAGACATATTGAGACTGTGATTCGGTAGCAAGGCACATGAAGTAATCATTCTAAGTGAATACCAAAAAGCAGATGATGATGGAAGCTACAAAACCGACTAAGTCAGAAATAAGTCCTACTTTTAACGCATAACCAGCCTTCCGAATACCGATAGCGCCGAAATATACCGTAATCACATATAAAGTCGTATCCGTACTCCCTTGAACCGTAGAAGCAATGCGGCCAATCATAGAATCTGGGCCAAACTGCTCAATAAGATCCGTTGTAAAAGCGAGCGAACCCGCTCCAGTAATCGGACGCAGAATGGCCAATGGCAGCACTTCGGTTGGAACGCCGATGCTTTCAAAGAATGGACGCATCCAGCCAATTAATAAATCCATCGCACCGGAGGCGCGGAAGACTGATATGGCTACCATCATGCCGACTAGATGGGGGATGATCTTGATAGCTGTATCAAAGCCCTCTTTTGCTCCGTCAACAAACGATTCATAAACCGGCACCTTTCGATAGGCCGCGTATAAAGGAATGAAGACGATCATGATTGGGATTGCCCATGCAGAGATAAGCGAAACGAAGGCATACATTCGTAATCATCCTTTCAAAGGAGGGATGGGGGAGCGTGACCTTCGATACCATCGATCCACAAAAATAGCTGCAGCTGTCGAAATGATAGTGGCAATGAGCGTTGTGCCGACGATTTCCGCAGGATTTAAAGAATTGTAATTCATCCGAATGGCGATTAACGTGGTAGGAATCAGAGTAATACTTGATGTGTTAAGCGCTAAAAGGGTACACATAGCCGTGCTAGCCGTGTCTTTATCGGGATTCAACTTCTGCAGCTCCTGCATCGCCTTAATTCCCATGGGGGTAGCTGCGTTCCCAAGACCAAGAATATTGGCACTCATGTTGGACATGATGTAACCGATGGCTGGGTGATTCTTAGGAACACTAGGGAATAAGAAACGAACCGCCGGCTGCAATAATCTCGCAAGTTTGCTTAGAAGACCAGCATCCTCGGCTATCCGCATCATTCCCATCCAAAAGACCAACACACTAATTAATCCAAAGCAGACCGTTACACCACTCTTAGCACCATCGAAAGCGGCTTGTGTGACAGTCTCAATATTCCCATTCAATGCCGCCACGCCGAATCCAACGACAATAAAAAACAGCCAAATCCAATTCACCATATCGTATGGCCTCCTATAAGATTTGCTTTAGCAAAACTAGCATCATAAGCATAAACTTGAGTTTTGCTTTATCAAAACTGGCATCGTAAGATTAAGTTTTAGTTTAATTCGCCCATTGTGATTCCGAGACTGTGAACAGGCTCTGTACTAACAATCTGCAAATATATCCATAGTGTGAAAGCCATGTTTCTTGATAAGCATTACCTTCTTTAAAAGAGAAAGTAGACTTACTGGTCGTTTGCAGTAACGGACTTGTTGAATCATAGATGGGTACGGTTTGAATGGACTTCTGGTTGAGTGTAAATTGCAGCGTCCCTCGTTCTGCTAACCGATATTCCATAGAAGCAGGATCGACTAATGCAACTTTCCGAGTCAGTTGGGCTGCTTCACCTTCAGCTAATGGATAGGAAAACGTCCTCCCCGCGACCCACGGAGTGCCCTCCACGGCATCGCCTTTTTTGACAATCGTTTGTAACGGATAATAATTAAAGCCATATTGGAGTAATCGAGCATGATCCCCCCAATCATCCGGATCATTGAGCGTAACAACGACGAGCTGCTGGCCGCCTCTGGTTGCTGATGAGACCAAGCAGCGCTTAGCAAGCTTCGTATAGCCTGTTTTCACACCGTCAGCTCCTTCAAAGAGAGACAGCATCTTATTTTTATTAAGCCACGAATAATCCCAAGGTTCATTCGGGTTCGGCACTTTCTTGATTTTCGTGGAAACAATGTCTTGAAATACGGGATTTTTTAGCGCATAAGCCGTCAGCTTAGCCATATCATTTGGACTAGAGCGATGACCATCTCCCTCATCGAGACCCGAGGGATTCGTGAAATGCGAATGTTCCATACCGAGCATCTTCGCCTTTTCATTCATCAAATAGACGAAGCCTTCCACGCTTCCTCCTATATGCTCAGCAATAGCGGTAGCTGCATCATTTCCAGAACGCATCATCAGACCATACAGCATGTCGTGCAGACGCATTTCTTCGCCAAGCTTCAGATAAATGGAAGAACCTTCCTTGCCGAACGCATTTTTACTCACTTTGACTTTATCCGTCAATTTACCTTGTTCAATCGCAATGATTGCGGTCATGATTTTGGTCAAGCTGGCTATTCGCATAGGCGTGTCCCCTTTTTCACTGTAGAGGATACGGCCTGACTCCACATCAATAAGGGAAGCACCCACAGCATTCGTACGGATGCCAGGCGGTGCTGCCTCTACTTGTCCAAATGGTGACAAAAGTAAACTGATGATCGCACTCCATAATAGGATAATCCTGACTCTTATCTTCATCGTTTTCCCCCTACGCAAAAGAACTTGTACCTATTTAACTAGACAAAACTTTGTACAAGTATATGCTTATAGAATAGGGATATGTCCAAGTCTTCTTATTTACAAAACAGAAATCAGCCCGTATAATGAAAAATAATTTAATACGGAGATCACCGGAGGAGCCTGCCACTGCAGGCTTCTTTTTGCGTTTTTTGGGGTTCTCCTTGAATTTGGACATAATAATTTCTATTTAGAGTCAGTCAAGCTTAAGCTTGCAAGCGGAGAGACTTTGAGCATAGCTCAAAGATCCCTATTTTAGGAGGAAAACATGTTAACTTGGGTTGCCTTAATTATTTTTATTGTGACTTATGCGCTTATTATTTCTGAGAAAGTCAATCGAGCGGTCATTGCCTTACTCGGTGCTGTGATCATGGTATTTGCCGGTATTCTAGATGTGCACAAAGTGTTTCAACAGTATATCGAATGGGAAACCATCACACTTCTTATTGGGATGATGATTCTCGTTGGAATTACAAATCAAACGGGTGTATTTCAGTTCGTTGCCATCCGCGCCGCGAAAGCTGTGAAGGGGGATCCGTTGCGAATTTTACTCGTACTATCTGTGTTAACGGCTGTTGGTTCCGCCCTATTGGATAATGTGACAACCGTTTTATTGGTCGTTCCTGTCACCATTGCGATTACGCGAATACTTGAAATTAATCCAATCCCTTTCTTGATGTCTGAAATCATTGCTTCCAATATAGGAGGTACAGCTACACTCATTGGAGATCCTCCCAACATCATGATCGGATCTGCCAACCCTCATTTAACCTTTAATGCCTTTTTACTTAATTTAGCGCCTATTACGATCCTTATTTTCGTTGTTACCCTTTTCATGTTGTATTTCATGTATAGAAAGCAACTGCAGCCTAATCCTGCTTTGCAAACTAAACTTTTAGAGCTGAATGAACGCGATTATATCAAGGATAAGCTGCTCATGAAGAAATCTTTACTTATTTTATCACTGACGATTCTCGGATTCATGCTTCATGCCATTATTCATGTTGATGCCGCTGTTATCGCGATAACCGGTGCAATTTTGCTCATGCTTTTAGGTCTTAAGGAACACGATGTCGAAAAAGCCTTTGATTCTATTGAGTGGGTAACGATTTTCTTCTTTGCTGGCCTTTTTAGCTTAGTAGGAGGTTTACAAGAGGTTGGTTTAATTAAAACGATAGCCATGAAAGCTCTAGATGTGACGGAAGGAGACATCACTACAGCTTCATTATTGATTCTCTGGGGTTCAGGTCTTGCATCAGCAACCATTGACAATATTCCCTTTGTTGCTACGATGATCCCTTTAATTAAAGACATGGCTGAGGGACTTGGACTTGCCGTTGATTCGGATCCTATCAATATCCTTTGGTGGTCGCTTGCTTTAGGCGCTTGTTTAGGAGGAAATGGCACAATTATCGGCGCTTCCGCCAATGTTATCGTTGCCGGACTCGCCGCCAAAGAGGGCAAAAGCTTCAGTTATTTGGAATTTCTGAAAGTGGGAGCTCCAATAACCCTTGTGTCTTTGGCATTGGCCCATGTTTATATTTATATCCGTTATCTGCTGTAGAGGAGAAGACAACATACGATGATTCTAGCTATTTGCTGCTGAGGCGAACTTTTCAGACTTATGCGCTGAACACAGGCTGGCTTTTTCCCAAGGGTCTGCCCCCACATGATAAATCAAGCTCCACCGGCTTACAGACATGAATTCATGCTTGACCACGACGCTAATGCGTCTTTATGCACTAAAAAAGCTGTCCCCAAAGGACAGCTCAAACGAAGGCCAATCAGCTACACAATGAAATTTTGATTCTCGATATTAGTTACATTTGTTCCGTTAGTGGCTACAGTGCTGGCAGGTGTCTTGGCTCCCATGCCTTTGATCATGCTTTGAATTCTGTCAACCACTTGCGGAGCGGAGTCAATGAGGCGTTCAAGAATATGTGTTTGGTTGTCAAGCGGAACAACCTTCACACCATTTTTACCTACGACGAGGAAAGCAATAGGTGTAATGGATACCCCGCCGCCGCTACCGCCGCCGAAAGGAAGAGCAACCTTCGCATTCAGCGCATCGCTTCTATTTGCTGAGCCGCCTTCGATTTCAATTTCGGAATCTGTCACGAATTCGCTGCCGCCCGCAGCAAAACCGAAACCTACTTTGGATATTGGCATAATAACACTACCATCAGGGGTCTCGACGGGGTCACCAACAATCGTGTTTACATCGACCATTTCTTTGATATTTTCCATGGCGACTTTCATGAGGCCTTGAATCGGGTGTTCGGACATGATCTTATTCCTCCTTAGAGATTTTTTAGCCAGATAAACTGGCAATAGAAGCACATGCGTCGAAAAGCAAAAATGGTTCATTTGTAGAATGCCCTTAGTGGAATATCGTTATGTACACTTTAAGAAGCCGTTTTAACTCGAGACCTTAACTTCATTGTTTTCAAAACAATTTGAATCCATGTACGAATACCACCTTTTATTTTGGCCGCTCTGCTAATCAAACGTATTCCTGCAACTACGATAAACCATACGCGAATACGTCCTGCAAAACGAAATTCGGTTGAAAATTGTTTCTCATTATATTGCGGTATAACATCGATTTGCGGTTTTGCCGTTAAGTTCACATAGCGAATGGAAAAGCCAAGCAGCGAAGATTTGATTCCCCATATTGCCCCTGTTGTAATCGCTGTTTCAGGAGCATCACCTACGCCTATACGAGTTATCCATTTTAAATCGGTACACTCGACTTTCGCCAATGTCTGCTTCATCCAATCATAGAAGTTTAATGTATGTACTAGTGCTTCCTTTGCTTCTTTGAATGCGTTGATTATTTTATCTTTCGTAATATGATCCTTGCTTTCATCTTTAAGTTTGGAACTGGATTTGGTGATTATTTCCGATTTAACCATAATCCCCTTCGTAAAGCCTTTGAATTGTATGATTGGAATGACGTAACGATAGCGTATAAGCCCGAATAACGCCCGCATTTCCACTGATAATGTATCATTGTCTTTCACTCTAGAGAAGTTGAATTCACCGCGAATGAAACTAAATAAGAAACCAATGATCACAAAAATGATTATTAGTAATACTATCCCCACCCACAACAACTTGGAATCCCTCCTAATATAGGGATCTTTGAGCGTAGCTCAAAGTCTCACCACTTTGGAATCTTTGAGCGTAGCTCAAAGTCTCACCGCTTAATAAAAAACTCCGCCTGCAAGAAAAATTCTTCTCGTAGGTGGAGTTAGTATGACCCTAAAAAGGAAATGAAATGCATGTCTGCGGGATCTTATTCGGTTTCATCGCTTACATCTTCGAGAGTAATCTGCTTCTGATCTCCGCCAATTCGGTCAAATAATAGACGGGTCTCTTCTTCTAAATCGAAATTCCCTTGGAAGCTTGCCGAATCCGGCAGCTCCGTAATCGAACTAAGACCGAAATATTCTAGAAATTGCTTGGAAGTTCCGTACAAAATCGGTCTACCTACCGCATCGGCGCGTCCGACTTCCGTAATTAAGTCTTTGCCGGTTAAGGTTGCCAAGGCCCGATCGCATTTCACGCCGCGAATCTCCTCAATTTCAACTCTTGTAATTGGCTGTTTATAAGCAACGATGGATAATGTCTCTAACGCGGCTTGCGATAGGGACGATCGTGAAGGCGAATAAGCAAGACGCTCAAAATAGGGCGCATGCTCAGCTAAGGTTGTTAACTGATACGCTCCAGCTACTTCCACAATCTGAACGCCGCGACCCTTTCGTTTGAAGTCCGTTCTCATATCTTTGAGCAGATCACGAACCAAATAAAGATCAAGCTCCATGACTTCAGCTAATTGCTTGGCATCCAATCCTTCGTCGCCAGAGGCAAAGAGCAGTCCTTCAATAATTGATTTCATCTGTTGGAAATTGAGTGTCAATGTCAGAAACCTCCTCTTTTGCTTGGATGACGATGTCTTCAAATAGTTTGTACTGATAACAAATCACTTTTTTCATTTTCATTAATTCGAGTATCGCCAAGAAAGTCACGACTATTTCTTCACGTGTCATTTCGTAATCAAATAGCTTTGAGAAAAGCAGCTTACCGCCTTTAAATTTAAGTAAGTCAATAACCTCTCGAATGCGCTCTTTAACTGAAATTTCATCTCTTCGTATTCTAGTTACCACATTGCGGTTAGCCAGCTTCCTTAACGTTCTCTGAAAGGCAAACAGTAGATCTGCGACATCAAGTCCCTCTACAGGGTTCTCCTGAATGTCTGGCCGGTATGATGTCAAATCCTCTGGTTCTCGCGTGTACACGAGACTGCGTTCTACCTCTTTATCCCTGAGCATGTCGGCAATTGATTTGTACTTCCGGTATTCAATTAGCTTCGCAACAAGTTCCGCGCGAGGATCTAACGAGTCGTCCATATCATCAAAATATTCATCAAATTCAATAACAGGCGGCTTAGGCAATAGCATTTTGCTCTTGATAGAGAGAAGTGTTGCGGCCATCACAAGAAATTCACTCGTAATATCCAGCTCCAATTCATGCATAGCTTGAACATAGCCCAAGTATTGATCTGTTATTTCTTTGATCGGAATATTATAAATGTCGAGTTCATTTTTATCGATAAGATGAAGTAAAAGATCAAGGGGGCCTTCAAATGCTTCTAACTTATAGGTTACTTTCATTTCATTCTCCCCCTTGTCATAGTGAAAATAGATTCATAACAAACTGCGCGGCAAACGGATACAAATGTCCGAGCGCCCATTGACCAACTGGTGTAACCAGTAAAACAATAACCAGAATAAGTGCATAGCGTTGATTACGTGCGAACCATCCTTGCTTGCGGGAAGCAACTAGTCCTTTCAAAATAAACCATCCGTCGAGCGGATAAAGGGGTAGTATATGTATAAGGCAAATCATTACATTGACGATAACGCAGTACTGCAAATAGACTCGCCACTGTTCAACGGCAGTGGATTCTGTCCCTCCTCCCACCAAAGCCGGCAGAAAGAAATAAAGCCACCAGAAGAACAAAACGAGCAGTAAATTCGTAAAAGGTCCCGCTAAAAATACAAGTGTGTGCGATAGCCTCGGTCTCTTCTTAAAACGTGATTCATCTACCGGTATTCTCTTTGACCAGCCATAGGGACCGAAGACGATCATAGCTAGCCCCAAGGCATCTAAATGTGCCAAGGGGTTTAGCGATAATCGTTTGCTTTCTCGAGCTGTACGATCTCCGAGCAGCCAAGCTACCCCCGCATGGGCCGCATCGTGCAGCGTCATTGCGATCAGAAATGCGAACAGCCTGGGCAGCAGTGTTTCCAAATGATAATAAGAAAGCATTACGAAGTGAATTGCTTCGTCAAGTTCGCCATTTCAATCGCAGTTACGGCAGCTTCCCAGCCTTTATTTCCAGCTTTGGTACCCGCACGTTCCACTGCTTGCTCAATGGAATCTGTCGTCAAAACACCGAAAATCGTGGGAATGCCTGTTTTCAGGTTAATAGCAGAAACACCTTTTGCCACTTCGCTGCACACATAATCAAAATGTGGAGTTGATCCTCGAATTACCGCACCTAGTGTAATAACAGCATCGTACTTTCCGCTTTCAGCCATTTTTTGAGCGATTAGCGGAAGTTCGAATGCGCCTGGTACCCAAGCAATATCTACTTCGTCCTCATTAACGCCATGACGTTTCAGAGCGTCCTGTGCGCCACCCAACAATTTGGATGTAATAAATTCATTGAAACGACCTACAACGATACCATATTTCAAGTTTTGCGAAATTAAATGTCCTTCAAAAATGTTAGCCATGGTGAGATTCTCCCTTTCCTATTTGAACAAGTTATTTGGATTAGATTGGATTATATGCCGCTGCCTGAGTCATGAAAACTAAGCATATGACCAAGCTTGTTTTTCTTCGTTTGTAAATAACTGAGGTTATCAGCCTTACTCTCCATTTGAATCGGAACCCGCTCAACCACTTCAAGGCCGTAGCCTTCCAATCCTTTAATTTTGCGTGGATTATTCGTTAATAGACGAAGTTGAGTGATGCCAAGATCTTTCAAAATTTGCGCCCCAATCCCATAATCCCGAAGATCTGGAGCAAAGCCAAGCTTAATATTCGCCTCTACGGTGTCTAATCCCTGCTCTTGCAAGGCATAAGCCTTCAATTTATTGATTAAACCGATTCCGCGACCTTCCTGTCGCATATATAATAATACACCATTGCCCTCTTGATCAATCTGTTTTAATGCGGCATCCAGTTGTGGACCGCAGTCGCAGCGATGAGAATGGAAGACATCTCCAGTCAAGCACTCAGAATGAACGCGTACCAACGTTGGTTTGGAAGGGTCAATTGTCCCTTTGACAAGGGCCACGTGCTCTTTGTTATCCAGTAGGTTCGTATAGGCAATAGCCTTGAAAGTGCCAAAATCAGTTGGAAGCTTAATTTCAACTTCTCGCTCAACCAATTTCTCCTGCTGATTTCGGTAATGAATTAAGTCCTGAATCGTGATAATGCGCAAGTCATGTTTCGCTGCAATTTCCATCAGATCCGGTACACGCGCCATTGTTCCGTCTTCTTTAATAACTTCGCAAATGACGGCTGCCGGATAAGATTCGCACAAGATAGCCAAATCAACAGCCGCTTCTGTATGTCCAGTTCTGCGGAGTACGCCGCCCTTTTTGGCAATTAAAGGGAAAATATGGCCGGGTCTACGGAAATCTTGAGGTTTTGCTTCCGGATCTATCAAGCCCATAATCGTTCTTGAACGCTCATGCGCAGATATTCCCGTGCTTGTTTCTACATGGTCAACAGAAACCGTAAACGCTGTTCCGTGATAATCCGTATTCCGCGCGACCATGGGAGGCAGGTCAAGTTCTTGTGCACGTTCCTCTGTAATTGGTGCACATACGAGTCCACGTCCTTCCTTGATCATGAAATTAATGACTTCAGGTGTTGTTTTATCGGCAAGCGCGATAAAGTCGCCTTCGTTCTCACGGTCTTCATCGTCCACCGCAATAATGACTTTGCCTAGTTTGAGATCGTTAAGCGCTTCTTCTATGGTGTTGAAGATTATTTGTGTCATATTCACCTCTCCTAAGAGTTTTGCTTTAGCAAAACTATCTTCGTAAGCATAAGCTTGAGCTTTGCTTTAGCAAAGCTTTCTTCGTAAGCATAAGCTTGAGTTTTGCTTTTGCAAAACAAAATTCGTACTGCTACATAAAGCCGTTATCGGCAAGAAAGCTCGCAGTCAGCGTACTTTGCTTTTTCCCGTTTCCATCGGAAGATTCAGATGGACCGAACTTTAGTAGACGCTCCATATACTTACCTAGCACGTCACATTCTATATTGACCGAATCCCCGGCCTTTTTATCATGGAGAACCGTTTGAGCGAGAGTATGCGGGATGATGGAAACCGCCACTTCACGATCATTGACATCAACAACGGTAAGGCTTATGCCGTCAATTGTGATGGAACCCCCGGAAATGATATATCGGAAAATGTACTTATTCTCCGGTTCGAACCGATATACGACAGCATTTTCTTCGGGTATTCGTGAAAGTATCGTTGCGGTTGCATCCACATGTCCTTGGACAATATGCCCGCCGAACCGACCATTCGCTGCCATGGCCCGCTCCAAATTCACGCGTGTGCCAGTTTGTAGTTTGCGAAGATTCGTCTTGCGATATGTTTCTGGCATAACATCCACGGAAAATGAGTCGTTATCAAAGGCAATGACCGTCAAACAGACGCCGTTTACAGAAATGCTGTCACCCAGGTGGACATCTTCAAGCACTTTCTTGGCAGCGATAGTCAACACCATCGCTTGCCCTTGACTATGAATGCGGCGCATGTGGCCGATTTCTTCGATAATTCCGGTAAACATGCAAGTCCTCCATTCGTTAGCTCTTATAATTCGGATAGCCGGTTATGCAAATATCCGGACCGAACTGCTCGACCTTGAGTCGGTCGAGCGTAATCGCATCATCCATCTTCGCGAAGCCGTCGAAGTTGATGTTTACAGGTGCTGCAGAGCCACCGCCGATAATTTTCGGCGCAAACATCAGCACCAGCTTATCGATCAGGCGCCGTTCCAGCATGGCGCCGTTAAGCTTCCCTCCACCCTCTAGGAGGATGGAGCCGATTTCGCGCTCGCCGAGCTGCCGCATGGCGAGCGTCAGGTCTACCTGCGGGCCGTCCCCGCAGGTAAGGACCGTGATGCCGTGCGCTTCCAGCGCGGCACGTCTCTCTGCGGGCGCCTGAGCGCTCGCGAGCAGGATCGTCGGCTGACGATCCTGCTCCGTGAGCACCCGGGCACCCAGAGGGACTCGCAAGCGCGAGTCCGCGACGATCCGTACCGGCTGCACAGCCGGTACGTCGCCGCGCGCGCTCAGCAGCGGGTCGTCGGCGATGACCGTGCTAACGCCGACCATGATCCCCTGGTGCCGATGGCGCAGGGTGTGAACGAAGGCACGTGACGCTGGCGACGTGATCCACTTGCTGTCGCCAGTATGCGAGGCGATGCGACCGTCCAGCGTGCTCGCAGTCTTCATCGTCACATAAGGCATGCGGGTGACGATGTATTTGTTGAAGGCCTCGTTCATGGTCGCGGCCTCCTCTGCAAGCAGCCCAACCGTCACATCGAGCCCATGCTCTCTCAACTTAGCGATGCCTGTCCCAGCAACCTGCGGGTTCGGATCTGTTCCAGCGACGACAACCCGTGACACGCCCGCCTCAATGAGTCGGTCGCTGCAAGGTGGCGTCTTGCCAAAGTGACTGCACGGCTCTAATGTCACGTAAGCCGTGCTGCCCTTAGCTTCCTCGCCTGCCATTTGCAAGGCGAGAACCTCGGCATGGCCATGTCCGCGCTTCAGGTGTGCTCCCATGCCAACGATGCGTCCATTTTTCACAAGGACACACCCTACTACAGGATTAATCCCCGTCTGCCCAAGAGCACTTTCAGCCATTTGCAGAGCCAGTCTCATGTATGCTTCGTCATTCAGTACATGCACGAAGTTCACCGCCTTTCAAAATTCCTTCCAAAATTTGAATGCAAAAAGGCCCCTCCGTATATCGGATAGGGGCCAGAGATTGTCTAGATAACACGAAGAAGCTTCTACCATCCATACTTGCCGCATTTTTGATCAAATCAAACAACACCGACGTATCTGCTTCAAAAAACAGACCTGCCGAATTTTTGTTTACGTGAAAAAATGTACAAGCATGCATAGCGAAATCAAATGTTCGCGTTTTCCTTCTCCCATCCAGACTATACTGTCGGTTCCGGAATTGCACCGGATCAGCCGTAGCGAAGCTGTGTGTCAGGTACCGCTAGCTTCAAAACGGGTCACGGACTTATCGAAATCATGTAACGGGTACATGCGATCGAATCACCGCCGGTGTGGAATTTCACCACGCCCCGAAGGTTTTGCATACATATAAAAGTAACTTACAACTAAGAACTAGCTAAAAATTACTTTGGTAATGAAAAATTTATCACTCACACTTACAAAAAGCAAGTGCTTTTTTGCTTTTCATGTTAATTTCTTACTTTTTCTATGATTTCACTCGGAATTAACTCAAAAAAAGAAACCTGTTGAAATGAATCAACAGACTTCTTTTCGAAGAAACGATTTATACTTCTACAACTTCAACTTTCTCCATCAAATCTTTGCCTTTGAAAGCATCGACTAACTCCATGCCTTTGGTTACTTTACCGAATACGGTGTGTTGTCCATCCAAATGCGGTTGTGGTTGGTAAGCAATATAGAACTGGCTTCCACCTGTATTTCTGCCTGCATGAGCCATAGCCAAGGAGCCGCGCTCATGTTTGTTCGGGTTGATTTCACAGTTGATTTGGTAACCAGGGCCACCAGTTCCTGTTCCTGAAGGACAACCACCTTGTGCTACGAATCCTGGAATAACACGATGAAAAACAAGTCCGTTGTAGAAACCGGAGTTTGCTAATTTTTCAAAGTTAGCAACGGTATTCGGAGCATCGTTTTCGAAAAGATCGATAACGACTTCGCCGCCACCTGCTAGTTTAATTTTTGCTTGTTTGGCCATTTGTGGTCCACTCCTTTAGGAAATAATATCTTATTCTACTATGAAACCTTCCATTTCACAAACTGCACTATATTTCTAACACAATTCTACCCCGACCATGTTCGGTTTGACAGCGAATATGTGCTTCCCGCAACGTGTGAAGTTGCCGATATGGCTGGTCTGGTCCATGAGCAGGTTTACATCGCGACATTCGAAACTCGAACTGACATTCCATTTCGATGAAAAAAACGCAAAGAAGGAAACCCCGGAAAAGCTGAGGTTTCCTTCTTATTATTAAACAACCAATTAAACGGTCTCGCTCATCTGTTTCATTCTTGCAGGAATGATGTCATTACCCACGATATTTTCGAACGTTTCGCGTTTCACGACGAGATCACTTTGACCATCTTTCACGAACACAACGCCTGGACGGCGGATACGGTTATAATTGCTTGCCATTGCATAATTGTATGCACCTGTACAAGATACAGCGAGAATGTCTCCTGAACTTACTTTTGGCAGGTTCAGATCCCAGATCAGCATATCGCCGCTCTCACAGCATTTCCCTGCAATAGATACAACCTCGGTCGGTTGCTCTGTTGCGCGATTAGCCAACATCGCCTCATACACAGCATCATACAAAGCAGGACGTGGATTGTCAGTCATGCCGCCATCAACAGCTACATATTTACGCACCCCTGGAATATCCTTGGTTGTACCTACTGTGTACAACGTAGTTCCCGCGTCACCAACGATGCTGCGACCTGGTTCAACCCAAATTTCGGGCATCGGAAAATCATTGCTGCCGAAGTTGTCTTTAATCGCGTCTGTAATAGCTTTCACATAAACGGCAACCGGAAGTGGACTATCTTCATTCACATAACGAATTCCGAAACCACCGCCCAAGTTAATGACCTTGAACGTAATGCCTATTTCTTTGCGAACTTGAACGGCAAAGCCAGCCACTTTCTCAGCTGCCATGCGGAAGCCTTCTACTTCAAAAATTTGGGAGCCAATATGGGAATGAACGCCCAATAGTTCCACATTACTTAATTGCGAAGCTTCTTGAACTGCGCGGAATGCCGATCCATTGCCCATGTCGAATCCGAATTTGGAATCCTCCTGGCCAGTAGAAATATATTCATGCGTATGTGCCTCAACGCCCGGTGTAATCCGCAGTAAGATCTTCACCTTTTGGTGCTTCTCTTCGGCAATTGCATTCAACATTTGAAGTTCGATAAAGTTATCAACGACGAAACAGCCGATTTTGGCATCGATCGCCATTTCCAATTCAGCGATTGTTTTGTTATTGCCATGGAAATGAATTCGCTCTGCTGGGAAGCCTGCTTGGAGCGCCGTATAAAGCTCACCATCGGAAACAACATCAAGTGACATTCCCTCTTCGTCTACGATTCGGCACATCGCCATTACGCAGAATGCTTTACTTGCATAAGCCACTTGGAATTTCAGACCGGATGCTTTGAAAGCTTCTACGAATTCACGGCAGCGCCCGCGTACTAACGCTTCGTCAAATACATATAAAGGTGTGCCGTATTCTGCAACCAATTTCGTTGCATCGACACCGCCGATTTCGAGGTGGCCTTGGTCGTTTATTTTACTAGTACCATGTAAATACATAGCTTTAATTCCCTCTCTCCCTGAACCATCTTCTTGCTATATTCCGCCAAAGAGGTTAATGTACATTACTATTAAAAGTACCATATGGCATGCGCTTTTGACAATACACGCTTCGACATAAAAGCAAAAAAGGACAGGGAAATCCCCTGTCCTTTTTAGGTTATTTTGATTTTGGTTGACGTGTGCCATCGATTGGCTTTGTAATACTTAGCCGCGTTTTGCCAGC
Organism: Paenibacillus andongensis; assembly: GCF_025369935.1. Classification (NCBI taxonomy): domain Bacteria; kingdom Bacillati; phylum Bacillota; class Bacilli; order Caryophanales; family Paenibacillaceae; genus Paenibacillus; species Paenibacillus andongensis. The sequence continues at coordinate 4,633,513 of NZ_CP104467.1, forward strand.
AAGCACCGGACGACGAACCAGAATCGCAAAGAAGCTTTTGGCGTTAAATGGAATAAAGGGCCACATATAGGGTGCATTAAAGGATTTCCTCGTGGCCAGCAGAATCAGCCATAACGTTGAGCCTACTACAAATCCAGGGACGTGGAAGATCGCCACGATGATTAAGAGAGCGAGCCTTACTATTCGATTAGCTAGACCCAATTCATAGCTCGGTGTCGCGAACATCCCAATGGAGGCGAGGGCCAGATACAGGATAACCTCATTGATAAAGAGACCCGTTTTTACCGCGATATCTCCAACCAAAATGGCTGCCACCAAACCCATTGCTGTAGCGAGCGGTGTAGGTGTATGTACCGCTGCCATTCGCATGAGATCAATCCCTATATCCGCTAACAAGAACTGAACCAATAGCGGCAGGGTTCCTTCCTTCTGCGGACCGAGAAATTCTAGTCCCGGCGGCTTTAAGGAAGGATCCATTACCATCATAAACCAAAGAGGGAGCAGGAAAATCGAAGCCATAATTCCAGCAAAACGTACCCACCTTAAATAAGTACCAATGAAAGGCGTTTGTCGATATTCCTCTGCATGCTGTACATGATGGAAAAACGTTGTCGGCAGGATCATGACGCTCGGCGATGTGTCCACAAAAACACATACATGTCCTTCAAGTAAATGGGCGGAGACAACATCCGGCCGTTCCGAATATCGAACCATCGGATACGGGTTCCACCCCTTATTTACAATCGCTTCTTCCAGCTGCTTTTCAGCGAGAGGAAGTCCGTCGATTTCAACATTCTTTATTTTATCTTTCACGGCTTGAACCAAGCTTGCGTCAGCAATATCATTGATATAAGCTAAACAGACATCCGTCTTGGTTCGTTTGCCGATTTGCATGATTTCCAGCTTAAATCTCTCATCGCGAATTCTACGTCTGACAAGAGTCACATTCAATAAAAGGGTTTCCACGAAGCCATCTCGAGAACCTCGCACAACCCGCTCCAAATCAGGTTCACCGATCGAGCGAATCGGAAAACTTTTGGCATCGATCGTAATGCCTGCTGTCTCCCCTTCAATGAAAAACGCCGTTCCGCCCATTAAAACTTGTCCTACGACTTCAGACATTTTCTTGTAGGTCTTCACTTGAATGTGCGGAATTAATTTTTCAATGAATGCTTCCAAGGTATGATGTGAGACGGATTCTTCATCCGCATAAGTGAGACGTGTAATGATATCGGTTAACACCGTATCTTTGGCAAATCCATTGCAATAGAAAATACCTACACGCTTGGATCCGAACACCATTTCTCTGAGGACGAGATCAAAACTTCGATCGAGCCCTACTCGTTCTTCCAGCACCCTTCGAACTTCTCGAATACTTCTGGGGATATCTTCCTGAATTTTGAGTGCCTTTTCCTCCGACGTCATGTCCGTAATCGGATTGTATGCAGATAAATTCCCTTCCTCATCTATGGCTAATTTCTCATTCTGTTCCTGTGATTTGTTCGATTCGTCTGATTCATTTCGTTCATTCGAATCATTCTGATCGCTCCCGCTTCCCCTTTTCACAATAAACTTCACTTTAGCGCCTCCTTCAACACACGTTAATAAAATAACCATTCAAACAAAGATCCAAATACTTTACCGAAAATCATCGCCATGAGCAGCAAAATCATGTAAGATCCCATGCCAACACGCTTGGCAAGAATAGGCAGCACGTTAATGATTTCTGTTAAGGCTGCCGCTAGCATGCCAACAAAACAACCGGCAAATATGCCCACTAATGCTGTTCCCATCGGAAAAAGGTGGACCTTGGCATCGCTGAAATCAACCCAAGTAAATAAAAGTGAGCCCATCACAACAGCCGCTTCATACGCATGAATTTTCGAAAACGAACGTGTGATCTGGGCAAGTCTCGGAATAATATCCAGTACCACAAGGAACGCTACCATGCCGCTGCCAACAGCGATTCCACCAGCTAATCCGATAAAAGCCGCCAAGAAGGCTCCCCCAAATAGGGTAATCACGGACGGTCTCCTTTCTCATGAATTTTGATGTATTCTTCGGTTATCACATAATGGTTTATATTTTCCTGATACATGAACATCTCCACTTCAAGCGGACTCGGTTCTTCATTGAATTTCTTCTTAAACAGATGGTTGAAAAAAATGACCATTCCAACCCCTATCCCTAAGGAATAAGGGATTTGCAGAATGAGTGGATGCTCCACCTTTTTCCCTGTCATCAATTCATAAATGCGTTGGTGAACTTCCAACATGGATACATCAGCATGAAAATTCATGATGGCCAATCCCGAACCGATGAACAAGAGCAACCAAACCAATCCGATTAGTATCGGACTTGGCTTTCTAGGATCGGAGATAATCTCGAGAAGCACATGTGGTTCTCCGAAATGCTCTATTTGCAGCTGTGGATAAAGATCTTTCACTTTACGAACGATCAGCATCATGTCAATGAGTACGCGATTACCATCTTCATGTTGAGGATGATGGATGACCAACTCGTTTAGAGCTTTCTCATATTCAGGCTCCACGAATATCTGAGCGATATGACGTAAATGCACAACATTCCCTTTGCGAACGCTAGCTTTTCGGCGAAGCCGGATGTATAGACAAGGTTTTCCCTCTCGAACCATGGTTTCACTCCCCCTCAGAGCTTTACGGTGAATCCTCCATGTATAGCAGTAGTATGCAAAATCTTTCCTTCCCATAAACACCTGATAAGATGGTAAATTCTCCAGGAATAATGTCACCTGCATTATGGCATAGTAAGATCGAATAACGATAACTTATTCCATATAAAGAAGGTGATAACATGGCGAAATTCGCGTTAACACTAGTCATTATTGGTGCGCTGAATTGGCTCTTGGTTGGGCTTTTCGAGTGGGATTTAGTTTCTGCTTTATTGGGAGGAGATTCACATCGTGAATCTTCCGGTCTAAGCCGCATCGTTTATACGATAGTAGGCTTATGCGGAATTTACTGCGTGAGATTTTATTCAGACGACAGGCACTCTGCCCGATAAACATGTTCGTGACCACAAAAAGCCGCAAACTACCCAAGTGAAGAATTCGGGTAATCAGCGGCTCTTTAATATGCAGTGCGGACTATCTAACTTGTTCAACCATTAATTTACGCTCTGTCTCTACATAGACAATAACCGTTCCTCATAAGAGGAACGGTTATTTGTCTCGAAAGACTGTTATTGAGCAATCTGATCTTTAATCGATTGCAAGATTTTCTTTTCCAACCGTGATACCTGCACTTGGGAAATACCTAGCCTGCTTGCGACCTCGGATTGCGTTTGATCTCGGAAATAACGGAGATAAACAATGAGCCGTTCTCGCTCTGACAGCGTCCCAATGGCTTCATTCAGCGCAAGCTTCTCGAACCACTTCTCACCGGACTCATCCGAAATTTGATCCATGAGTGTGATTGGATCACCATCATTCTCAAAGACGGTCTCATGGATGGAAGAGAGAGGTTTATTCGCCTCTTGCGCGAAAACAACTTCCTCCGCCGTTATCATAAGCTCCTCGGCGACCTCTTTAATCGTAGGCAATCTGCCTAACCGCTTCGACAGCTCGTCCTTCGTCTTGCGAATCTTATTCGCCAATTCTTTAAGCGAACGGCTTACTTTAAGTGTTCCGTCATCGCGAAGAAAACGTTGAATTTCACCGATAATCATCGGTACCGCATAGGTTGAAAATTTTACATCATAAGATAGATCGAATTTGTCAACGGACTTTAGGAGTCCGATACAACCGATCTGGAACAAGTCTTCGGCTTCGTATCCTCGGTTCAAGAAACGTTGAACTACAGACCAAACCAAGCGGATATTGCAGCTGACAAGTGTTTCTCTGGCGAGTCCATCTCCGGATTGGCTGAGGGCGATTAACCGTTTGACTTCCGAATCGTCTAAATAACTATGAGAAGCATGTTTCAGATCGACATCCATAGATCAAACCCCTAATTGTATAAAGCTTTTTTAGATTCAATTCGCTTCAACATGTTTATTTTGGTTCCGATTCCGACGGCCGTCACAACTTCTACTTCGTCCATGAAATTTTCCATAATCGTGAAACCCATGCCAGAACGTTCCAACTCTGGTTTGGATGTATATAGTGGCTGTTTCGCCTGTTCTAAATCAGCAATGCCTGAACCTTTATCTTCAATCGTAATCCGAACCACGTCATCATCAATTTGCGTCGAAATGATGATAACGCCATCCGTTCTATTGTTATAACCATGAATGATCGAATTCGTAACCGCTTCAGAAACAACTGTCTTGATATCGGTCAATTCATTCAGCGTAGGATCCAATTGAGAGACGAAAGCAGCAACGGCTACACGAGCAAAAGCTTCATTCTCCGAACGACTGGCAAACTCTAGAGTCATAAAGTTATGTTCGCTCATAATGCAACCTCCAAACTGGACATTGCATTGCGTTCGTTGTCCTGTATAGAAACAATCTTGAACATTCCAGAAAGCTCGAACAAGCGGTAGACAGCAGGAGCAACGTCACAGACGACCATCTTTCCGCCTTTACTCGTAATCTGCTTATAGCGACCGAGTATGACGCCTAGACCTGAGCTGTCCATGAAGGATAGATCCTTCAAACTAAGGATCAAATGGCGCGTATGCTCTTTGGCAATCGCTTCCTCCATCCTCGCCTTCACAACATCGGCTGTGTGATGATCCAGCTCGCCTTTCAATCTAACAATCAGCGCTCTTCGGCCTTGCTCGAATTCAATTTGCAGGCTCAACATGTTCACTCCTCTCAGCTGAGAGACTTTGAGCACGCTCAAAGGTCCCTCCTGTTGGACCATGAGCAAAGCTCAAAGGTCCCTATAGCGAATTTTGAGCTACACTCAAAGATCCCTAAAGCGGAGAGACTTTGAGCACGCTCAAAGATCCCTATATTAAGTCATGAAACTTAAGTTTCTACAGCTGAGAGAGAATCTCCTGCACCACGACAAAACTAGAAGAAAACTGCTAAAACTAGAAGAAAACTGCGATTATTCGCGAATTCTCATCATTTATCTGTATGAAACAGGTTCGATGTGGTTCGCTTAAATAACTTCCACCAAGATGCTTTATCTACAGCAACTGGAGACTCGAGCGGGTATTCAGCAAGCAAATTATCTCCATTGTATACAATAATTCTACCGATAGGCTGACCCATGGCAATCGGTGCTTTTAGGTTAGGTTCGAGTTTCAACTCATGTCGAATCTCCCCAGTTACGGTGCCCTTTTTCATTAAAATGCTATAATTCTGCTTCGCAACTAATGGTACTGTCGAAACCTGCCCTTTATTAATCGTAAAGCTTCCAAGACTATCGCCTGACTTAAACAAAGGATAGTTCGTAAATTGCGCAAAAGCGTAATCAAACAGCTTCGTTACTTCAGCATTCCGTGTTTTTGTATTCGGTTCACCGAGGACCACGGCAACGACGCGTAAATTTTCCCGTTTGGCTGTTGCAGATAAACAAAATTTCGCTTCGCTTGTGTATCCCGTTTTTAAACCATCCGCACCGCTGTAGAAACGCACCAGCTTGTTTGTATTCACTAGCCAGAAAGGATTGGCTGTTTCTTTTCGCAGATAGTCTTGATAAGCACCTGTAAATTTAGTGATCCCCTCATGCTTGAGCAATTCTCTCGACATGACGGCGATATCATTCGCTGTTGTATAATGATTGGCCACAGGGAGTCCGTTGCAGTTTGAGAAATGCGTATTTTTCATGCCTAATTGCTGCGCACGATCGTTCATCATTTGTACAAAATTCTCTTCCGAACCTGCGATTTTCTCAGCCATTGCCACAGAAGCATCGTTTCCGGAAGCCATGGCAATTCCCTTTAACATTTCCTCAACTGTCATCTCTTCGCCAGGCTCAAGGAAAATTTGCGATCCACCCATGGAAGCCGCATATTCACTGACTTTGACCTTCTCATCCATTTTGATGTTGCCTTTGTCGACAGCTTCCATAATGAGCAGCATCGTCATTATTTTCGTAATACTGGCCGGAGGAAGCTTTGCATCCTTATTCTTTTCGGCAATGACCGTGCCCGTGTCTGCATCCATTAACACAGCTGATAGTGCATTCGGTGTCAAATCGACCGATGGCGCCTTCTTCTCTTCCGCAAATGCGGCAGGTATAAGCAGCATCAAACATAGCTGTAAACAGATTAAACTTATTAGCCCTTTTTTTCGCATAGCAATTGTACCCCTCCTGTGATGTATGAAGTGAAAGCCTGACACTTGCAGCTTGAATGACTGCTAATCAGTCTTGACGAATTCCGCACAAAATATTCCAAAAGGGAGAAAATAAAAAAGGCACTTTCCGAGTGGAAAGTGCTTGGGCAATCATTTGGCATTAGACAATGACATCATAAATTAATTGAACTGGTGCAGGCTTGCTATTCTCGATGCGATAAGCCCCTTGAATCATGATCTCGACAGCCTTCACATCCTGTTGATTCGCATGAATGGTACAGATCGATTCCCCAACCTTCACTTCGTCACCGAATTTCTTATTCAAAGTAAGACCCACTGCATAATCAATCTGATCTTCCTTCTTCGCACGACCGGCACCAAGCAGCATCGCGGCAATACCGATTTGTTCCGCATTGATCTGATTGATATAGCCATCTTTCTCAGCGAGTACTTCGAATTGATAAGCTGCCGTTGGAAGAAGCTCAGGTTGGTCAACCACATTCGGATCGCCGCCTTGGCTTGCTATGAAGCGTTTGAACGTTTCTAACGCCTTACCATTCAAAACAATATCGCGGACAGCCACCTGAGCCTCCTCGAAGCTCTCAAACACTTTCCCCAGCAGCGACATATAGGCTGCAACCGAAATCGCTACCTCAGTCAGCTCTTTATCACCGGTACCGCGGAGCACTTCAATGGATTCACGAATCTCATTCGCGTTTCCGATTTCACGTCCTAGTGGCTGCTCCATGTCGGTAATCATAGCAATCGTGTTCCGCTTTAATTGCGTTCCGATATCAACCATCGTACGAGCCAGAGCTCTTGCATCGTCCACAGTTTTCATAAAAGCGCCTGAACCTATCTTCACGTCCAGCACTATGGCATCTGCTCCGGAAGCAATCTTCTTGCTCATAATTGAACTGGCGATTAAGGGAATCGAATCTACCGTTGCTGTTACATCCCGAAGTGCATACATCTTCTTGTCAGCAGGAGCTAAGTTACCACTCTGGCCAACGATAGCAATTTTATTCGTATTCACGGCATGAATAAAATCTTCTTTGGACAATTCAATCTGAAAGCCTGGAATCGACTCCAGCTTATCTACCGTACCGCCCGTATGTCCTAATCCTCTGCCAGACATTTTGGCAACAGGGATGCCAAGGGAAGCAACAATAGGTCCAACGATTAGGCTTATTTTGTCCCCAACCCCGCCTGTTGAGTGTTTATCCACTTTAATCCCAGCAATCTCAGATAAGTCAATCATTTCTCCCGATCCTGCCATGGCTAGCGTGAGTGAAGAAATCTCTTCACTTGTCATCCCATTGAAGAAAATAGCCATCAGTAAAGCCGACATTTGATAATCCGGAATATCACCACGTGTATATCCGTTAACGATATACGTAATTTCTTGCTCGCTTAGCACTTCAGCAGAACGTTTCTTATGGATTAAATCAACCATTCTCATGTGCATTCCTCCTTAAGATTACCTAAGAGTTTCGTTAGAAAACTTGTCTCTTATGCATACTCATCAAAATCGAAAAAAGGGAGCTGCTAGAGCCCCCTTTGATACTACCATTATTGATTAAGAAACAACTAATTTGCTTTTCATTTTAGCATGGCCTTCGCCACAAGGAAGTACACACTGAATTTCATATGTACCTGGTTTATCAAACGTTATTTGCTTGGAAGGATTTTCTTTATCCAACTTGATATCCAATCCTACGATTTCAATCGCATGTACACCTTCTTTTAAAGACAAGGAAACTTTCGTTGGCTCACCGCTTTTAACTGTGTAATCTGCAGAATCGAACTGCCAGTTAGAAGCTGCAATTTTAAGCTGTTGACCTTTGCCAGCGGCAGCCTCTGCTTCCTTAGCCACTTGGCGGTCAGAAATATCTTGAAAGAGGACTCCCAGCCCCAATGCGCCCGCAAGTATAAATAACACAAAGAAAATCCACTTTTGCATGCATATCCCCCTCATAATGTGTTCACTTCATCTATTCTACCTAACATTTAAAGACAATCCCATACATAGTCAGTGGCAAAACCTTGAATATTTTGTGACGAAATTGTGAATGTGCCTTTCCAAAAAACATCCCCCATAGCGGGGGATATCATCATTACTATTGCCCATATTGTTATAAATTACACACCACTAAGTCTTTCACGTATTTGGAAACCGCCAGCGGAAACTGTTTGTTTTTCTCTAAGAAGCGGTTGAAAAGATCGGTCTTTCTCTTTCAGCTCTCTTATATCCCGATTAATGCGGTACGTGCAATCCGGGCAAAGCTTTTGCCCACGAATCGGTTTCGAGCATGAAGCGCAGGGATAGTTCAAATTCGGATAATCCGAAAGCAGCAGCTTTCCCTCTTTGATCCAAGTATACATTTGCTCGTGTGAAACACCTGTCGCTTCAGTGAATTGCGTATTCGTTGAGCGATGATTTTTACGTAGAAATTCAAGACTGCTCATGAGCATGGAATCCATGCTTCGGCTGCAATCTGAACATTGGTTTCGCAAATTTTTCTGGAACACTTTCCCGCATCTAGGACAGTTTGCGACCATTAATTGTTGGACTGACATGCTCCATCACATCCTTGTTATGGAATGGGTATCCGTATCTAGGACACCCTTTAATATAGTTCTAATTAACTATATATTAGCATGACTTCCTCCGAATTCATAGGTCTATAGAAGCTTATTTTCATTAAAAGTTCATAAAAAATATAGCCAATTTATCCCAGACGGACCTCACGAACAAAAGCCTTAACGAGAGCAATGAACTTCGGTTTCGTCCGATTTGCGACAGCTACAACTTGCTCATGCGTCAAAGGTTCCAGCTCTTCGCCTATCGCCATATCGGTAATACACGATATCCCTAATACCTTAAGACCTGCATGACGTGCAGCAATAACTTCACCCACCGTGGACATGCCAATCGCGTCGCCGCCGATACGAGCTAACATTGTAAGTTCAGCTGGCGTACAGTAGGTTGGGCCTGTAATCCCCGCATAGACCCCTTCCTGCAGCTTCAGCGGCACGCCATCTTCTCCTACGACCGTTTGTGCCAGCTCATGCGCCAGCTTACGGTATTCGCGGTTGTAAGCTTCCGACATGTCTGGGAAACGAACACCGAGATCAGCATGGTTAGGCCCGATAAGAGGGTTATCTCCCGTCATGTTCAGATGGTCGCTGATGACCATAAGATCTCCTGCTTTGAATGCTCGATTCATGCCGCCTGCCGCGTTCGTCATCACAACGGTCTGAACGCCGATCGCTTTCATCACGTAAACAGGAAATACAACCTTTTTCATATCATAACCTTCATAATAATGAAAACGTCCCTGCATAACGATGACCGGCTTACCTTCTAGTGTGCCTACAACAAAACGACCTTCATGACCTTCAACGGTTGAAACGGGAAAGTGAGGAACCTCACTATAATCGATGGCTATCGGCTGCTCAACCTGATTCGCCATATCTCCCAATCCTGATCCCAATACTAATCCGATCACAGGCTTAACACTGCCTAAACGCTGCTCAATAAAGCTCGCTGCTTCTTTGATTTTCTCTATGTAAGTCAGTTCCATTTTGTTCTCCTCTTCTAATTAAAGTGCTTCAATAATGCCCAGTACTAATTTCAAAAACTTAGGCTTTACTTTCTCCGTCGTTTCCATAACTTCTGCATGGGAGAGCGGCTGGTCCAAAATACCTGATGCCATATTCGAAATACAGGAGAAACCAAGCACTTCAATTCCTGCATGACGTGCTACAATCACTTCCGGTACCGTCGACATACCAACGGAATCCCCGCCTAATGTGCGGAACATGCGAATCTCTGCTGGAGTTTCATAGTTAGGTCCGAGAAGTCCCACATATACGCCTTCTTGTAAGTGGAAGTTCTGTGAAGCCGCCACTTCGTGCGCCAATTTACGCAGACGCTTGCTGTAAGCTTCCGACATGTCCGGAAAGCGAACACCTAAAGCCGAATCATTCGGGCCGATGAGCGGATTGCGGTAGGTCAAATTCAGATGATCACTTATGACCATCAGATCGCCAACCTGATAAGATTCATTGATTCCACCCGCTGCATTCGTTACGATCAACGTTTTCACACCTAGCTCTTTCATGACTCTTACTGGAAAAGAAACCGTTTCCGCGCCATAGCCTTCGTAAGCATGAAAACGGCCTTTCATCACTAACACTTGCTTGCCTTGAATCGTACCCACGACCAATTCCCCGGCATGCCCTTCCACGGTGGACACTGGGAAATGGGGAATTTTCGAGTAATCTACAACGATAGGCTGCTCAATAAGATCAGCAAGAACGCCGAGACCCGAACCTAAAATCAGTCCAATTTGGGGTTTAATATTCGTTTCTTTGCTAATAAATGCAGCTGCTTCTTGAATTTTTTGAATCATGGACGTCTCGGACATAGATAGATTCCTCCTGAGCGATTTCAGTTCATATAAACTGAGTATTTCGTATTTATTTATTTTAAAAGATGTAAGAAACTCTCGCCTTGATCAGTTGCACTCACGCCAAAATTATCTGCGATAGTTGCTCCCAGATCAGCGAAAGTTCCGCGAATGCCAAGCGATGCAGGTAACTGAAAGCTTGGGCTATACAACAAAATAGGTACATATTCGCGCGTATGGTCGGTTCCCGGATGCACAGGATCATTGCCATGGTCCGCTGTAAGGATTAATAAATCCTTAGGTCCTAGACCTGCTTTGAGCTGAGGCACATAAGCATCAAATTCCTCCAGTGACCTTCCATAGCCCTCAGGATCACGACGATGACCAAACAGCGAGTCAAAATCAACAAGATTCGTAAAAGCCAGACCTTTGTATGAGGTGCCCAGAACTTCAATTGTCTTCTGAATACCATCTAGATTACTTTTCGTTGACGTGGCTTTTGTAACACCTTCACCATCAAAAATATCATTGATTTTTCCAATCGCAATCACATCAAATCCAGCATCTTTCAAATGATTCATAACTGTAGGCGCTGGCGGCTTCACGGCATAATCATGGCGATTCGGTGTACGTTTGAAAGCACCAGGCTCCCCGAGGTACGGTCTTGCAATTACTCTGCCCACCGCAAACTCATCCTGCATAGTTAACCGTCTGGCAATCTTACATGCCCGATACAGCTCTTCTAACGGAATGATGTCTTCATGCGCAGCTAATTGAAATACACTATCGGCAGATGTATAAACGATCCAAGCCCCTGTTTTCATCTGCTCTTCTCCGAGCTCATCTAAAATTTCAGTGCCTGAGGCCGGCTTATTACCTATGACCTTACGCCCTGTCTCCTGCTCAAATTGAGAAATCAATTTGGCTGGAAATCCATTGGGGAATACATTAAATGGTGTAGTGATTCGAAGCCCCATCAATTCCCAGTGTCCAGTCATCGTGTCTTTCCCAACAGAGACCTCAGCCATTTTTCCATAATATCCTTCGGGTGAATCTGTAGCAGGAATCCCTTTAATATCAGCAATGCTCCCTAGTCCCATTCGCTGTAAATTAGGGAGTGCAAATCCGTTTACTTTCTCTGCAATATGTCCTAGTGTGTGAGCGCCACTATCGCCAAATTGCTTGGCATCCGGTAATTCGCCGATGCCTACACTATCCAATACAATTAAACATATTCGTTCGAAGCGCACAAAAAGTCCCTCCACATCAATTCCTAATGTTATCCACCCTCGATTATCTCACTTCCACCCTATGAATGCAAAACAGCAGCTTCCCCCTAAAGGAAATGCCGCTGTGCAGGTTATAAATTCGCTCTCGGGTGTGCAAGGTTGTAAACGTCCTTCATTTTGAGCTTGGTGACTTGAACATACATTTGTGTCGAGGAAATATCGGAATGTCCCAGCATTTCTTGAACCGATCTCAGATCTGCGCCATTCTCAATTAAATGGGCAGCGAAGGAATGCCTTAAAGCATGCGGTGTTATCTCATTCGCGATATTCATCTCACTCGCATATTTTTTCAAAATCTTCCAAAAACCTTGCCTTGTCATCCTTGTTCCCAAATGACCGATAAATAAGGCTTCTTCATCCGTCGTTTTTTTCAATAACTTCATCCGATAATTATGTATATAAGTCGTTAAACACCGAATGGCGATTGAGCTAAGAGGAATATTGCGTTCTTTATCCGATTTACCCATACAGCGGATGAAGCCCATATGCAAATTGATATCCGTTACATTCAGAGAAATGAGCTCCGATACTCGAATCCCTGTCGCATAGAGCAGCTCGAGCATAGCCTTATCACGTGCGCCGCTTACAAGCTCAGTTTGTGGTGCATCGAGCAGCTTCTCTACCTCACCAATTGTCAGCACTTTTGGAAGCTTTTTTTCCAACTTGGGGGCCTCCACATAAATACTTGGATCTGAATCCATGACACGTTCTTTCACTAAATATTGATAAAGTGCTCGAATGGAAACCATATTACGAGACAAGGTTGCCGATGCTCGTCCGAACATTTTCAGCTGCGATAAATATCCTGAGATGTGAGTTTTCCCTGAATCTCTCCAACCCGTGATGCCTTGCTGCTGTAGATAATCAACAAATTGCTGTAGGTCTCTTTCATAGGACTCCAGCGTATTCCGCGATAGTCCCCGTTCAACTGACAAAAATCGGATGAAGGATTGCAGGTCATTCGTCATCATGCCGATATACTCCTTCGTTATCATGCCATATCTTCATAACGAATAGCATTCAACGATGCCAGTGCGAACTCCTCTTTTTTACGCTTTCTTTATTCCCCATACCAATAAAATAAACGCAAACGGTCACTCATTTTACCTGTATCCGAAACCGAAGCATGCTCGTGATAGCCAAACACCTTGACGGACTTTCCCGTTGGTGTTCTGTATTTGTTCACAGGTTGAATCCATCCGGTTAGAATAACCATAACTTGATATAGAATCACTGTCAAAGTCATAAAAAGTAATATAAACCGTAAGCGAACAAGGAGTTTTCGATATGAAAATATCATAGCCATTCCTCATTTCTATCCCCTTTTTAAGATCAAGATATGAGGCTTGTTCTCTGATTATGACAGATCGGACAACTTCACATACGGCATTCCTAGAGCCTCAGCCACCGCGGGATGCGTTACGCTTCCCTTGTACGTATTCACGCCTAATTGGAGTGCGTAATTAGCTTCTATTGCCTGTGTAAAACCTTTATTGGCAAGCTCCATGGCATAAGGTATCGTCACATTGGTTAACCCAAGCGTTGAAGTTCGCGGAACGGCACCAGGCATATTGGCAACCGCATAATGCAGCACACCATGCTTCTCATAAGTGGGATTGCTGTGAGTTGTCACACGGTCAATCGTTTCAATCGATCCACCTTGGTCCACAGCAACATCCACAATGACAGCGCCTGGCTTCATGCTTTGAACCATAGCTTCCGTTACTAATCTTGGAGCTCTTGCGCCAGGAATAAGAACAGCGCCAATTAATAAATCCGCCTTCTGTACAGCACTCGCAATATTATGTGGATTAGACATTAATGTTCGCAGTCTTCCCCCGAATATATCGTCCAGAGCTCTCATCCGATCCGCACTCCGTTCAATAATCACAACATTAGCTCCAAGTCCTAGCGCCATTTTGGCCGCGTTCGTTCCAACGATCCCTCCGCCCAAAATAATGACATCAGCTGGCGGCACACCTGGAACACCACCCAATAATATTCCGCGTCCCCCATAGAACTTTTCCAGAAAGTGGGCGCCGATCTGTACCGACATCCGGCCAGCTACTTCACTCATCGGTGTCAAAAGCGGAAGTGAGCCATTCGGAAGTTGAATTGTTTCGTAGGCAATCCCTGTCACTTTCTTACTTAGCAAATGTTCTGCCAAGTCTCCTGCTGCTGCCAAATGCAAATATGTGAACAACATCTGGCCTTCTCGGAAATAACCATACTCTGCGGGTAGTGGTTCCTTGACTTTCATTATCATATCGCTGGAGGCCCATACCTCAGCTGCATCCGCGACAATAACGGCACCTTCACGAGCATAGTCCTCATCCCCGAAGCCGCTGCCAACTCCAGCTCCAGCTTCAACAAGCACTTGATGTCCTGCCATCAAGAGCATACCCGCTCCGCCAGGCGTTAACGCCACTCTGTTTTCATTGTTTTTGATTTCTTTTGGAACCCCAACTACAATAGGCTGCTGTGTCATAGTTGCTACCTTCTTCCTTAATATCACTAAACATAATGTGCCATGCTTCACTGCGAATTATGTGAGTAAACATCCGACTTTCTTATTAGTTAGTATATGAAAAGAACACAAAAATGCCTGTATGCACAAGGTGATCATACAGGCATTTTCATTGTATAAACAGTTTCTATTCGGAAACTGTTATTTTAGATTTGTCCAATGAGTCCGGTTTTCCTCGATCGTTACAGCGATAGCAAATACCTTGAAAATCAAGTCGATGATCTAGCACTTGAAAATGAAAATCTTGCTCTAACCGTTCTTCCAAAGGTCCGAGCCAATCTTCCATAATTTCATCCACGGACCCGCATTGTACGCAGATTAAGTGATGGTGATGATGACGTGTACTGTCGTCACGTAAATCGTAACGAGCGACACCGTCGCCAAAATTCATTTTCTCCAAGACATGCAGCTCACTCAGCAGCTCTAGAGTCCGGTACACTGTCGCCAGTCCGATCTCTGGGGCCTTGTCCTTCACAAGCATAAACACATCTTCAGCACTTAAATGATCTTGTTCATTCTCTAAAAGTACGCGTACTGTCGCTTCCCGTTGAGGGGTTAGTTTGTACCCTTGGGATTGCAATTGCTGCTTAATCTTCTCGATCCTTGCTTCCATATGCCTCCCCCTCAGAAAGGTGGGCATCCAAGCCCAGTTTTAGCCACTCTTTTTATTATAGGGGGAGCTGACGGACAAAGTCAAACAGAAACATAAGCGAATCTGTTATCCATAAAGGCCAACAAGCATAGGCGTTACCCATTTCATCATCATTTGGGACATATATCCTTCCCAAAGCGCTGCTCCAAGAAGGAACACCCCCATCAGGAGTGTTATCGTTGTATAGCGCATAAAGGGCTGATATATGTTTCCATTACGGCTCATAAAGCGATTTTTGATCATATAGATCGAGAACGCCATCGCAGCTACACTGCAGAATAGGATAGCCGGTATCACAATCAGATTCTGGGGCGCAACGGATACAAGTGCAAATAACATGCCCTTCCATGACATTTGGCCGACCAGATACCCAACCGTAAACCCAATTAGCACACCTTTAAGAAAGTCCAAGACGAGAATCAATGGCAGCCCGACAATCGACAAACCAAAAAGCCATATTAACAAAATCCACTTCATATGCATGCCAAAAGCTTGAACGAACGATTGTCTGTTGTCAAACTCGGCGCCTTCATTAATTTCATGAAAAAAACTGCCCAAATGACGAGTCATTTCTTGCTTTTGTTCCAAAGAAAGTGCATTCACCATCACGGCGCCGAACACGACCCCAATGATGAAAAGTACGGAGACGAATATAAATAGCGGCAAATTATCTTTCATATATTGTTTCATCGTTAGATTCCTATTCATCTCGCTGCTCCTTCCTTGTGTCAACCTCTACAAAGACAAGCTTATGAGCGAGTGCTGGAAACTATGAACGATTTTTAACTTTGCCGTACCTACCCCCGCCGCCAACCTCAAGCTGTAAAGTGCCTTCTCGCGCTTTTACAATATAAGCAGCAATTTCTTCACCAACTTCACTTGCAAGCTCCTCCGGGGTCGTTCGATGCAGGACATTCATTTCCGTTCCGAAGCGGTGAAGCAGCTGATCAAGCTTCTTAGGCCCTAAACCAGGGATAAATTCTAATGGAACTTGAAAATGATACGGAGGTCGATAAGGCGGGAGGTAAGCCATTTCACGGTCTGCTAAGTTCATAATCCGATCCATGACTCCTCTGATGATTTTATTACTGCCACAGTCGGCACAGCGCTCAGCGGTCGTTTCACTTTCATCCAGAACAGATTCGCATAAGCTGCAATAGGTTCGGTGGTATTTACCAAGTCGTGGATTAAGGCCGTAGTTCGCTAGTATACCGCGTTCATCTTGACGATGCAGCGCTTTGACGAGTTCCTCATAAGTAGGGGCAGCCAGCTTCATTTCGTTGTATTCACGTCCGATTTTACTAAGAGAGTGAGCATCTGAGTTCGTAACGAACGTGAATGGATCGAGCTCCGAAATTAATCCAGCCATATCGGAATCAGCACTTAAACCAAGCTCAACAGCTGAGATGCCCTTAACATCAAGAAGGTGCTCCATCTTAGAAGTCGCGCTTCCGTACACACTCTTGTGCGGAGTGAAAATATGCGCGGGTATAAGGATGCCGCCCCTGCCGAGTACTTCTTCTTGAACTACGCGAGCAGGTGCATAAATGCGTTGAGAGCTTAGCTCCACATTTTTCATGTGACCCTTCATCCATTGCGTGAATCCCTGCATCAACGCAAGATTTGGCATATAAGCAAGCAAATGGGCCGGGCCCATGCCTGGGTCGCGCACTTCTATTTCACTGCCCAGTATAACCGTTGTGTCCTGATACCGGATGCCGCCGCCTTCCAGCTCCACCATCTCACCACGATCCAAGTACGTCATGATGTCATCCTGTACGGAAGGCGAGTGACAGTCGATAATCCCTATGATCTCCATTCCTTTTCTGACGGCAGCTTCCTGCGCAATATTGAAGAAAGTCAGGTCATTCGCAGCGCTGATCTTCACCGCTTGTCCATTCTCTGATCGACCTATGTGAATATGGAGATCAACATAATAAGCATTCATTTAGATTTGTCCCGTCAAAAGGTACAGCTGCCAGGCGTAAACAGCCATAATCGTCTTCGCATCACTAATTCGCCCTTCACGTATGTACTGCTGAGCTTGTTCCAAAGTGATCGCTTCGCATTCAAGGAACTCATCCTCATCCGGATTGGCATCGCCCTTCACCAAATCTTCTGCGATATAAAGATGAATGATTTCATCCGCGAAACCTGGTGATGTATAGAAGGAACTGACCAACCTGATATTTTCCGTGCGAAAGCCTGTTTCTTCCTCTAATTCGCGTAAAGCTGCCTTAAGCGGCTCTTCACCTGCATCCAGTTTGCCTGCCGGGATCTCGACCTGACTTTTCTCAAGCGGTTTTCGATATTGTTCCACAACGATCATTTTATGCCCTAGCAGAGGAATCACAGCCACAGCGCCAGGGTGCTTTACGATTTCACGTGTTGCGGATTCCCCATTTGGGAGTAGGACATGATCCACCTGAAGTGAAATGATTTTACCTTTGAAAATAGGTTCGGACTTGATAGTTATTTCTTCGAATTTTTTGTGTAATGTCATACGAACACCTCATCTTTGCTAAAGTTGGTCTAACTTGTCCCATTCACGCATATCGTTCATTATATCAAAATTTCACCTGAAAAGAGGAAAATGGATATGAAGAGCTATGTAACCGACCGTCAAATTCGACTTGTAGGAAAGGCTTGGGAAATCAAACGTCAATTGCAGCTCATGCTGCAGCAAGGTGGACATACAATTACCTTAGTCGATTATGTAACTGGCTTGCACAATCCGCAGCGGCACAAATCGCTTGGAAATAAGCCGGGTCCTGCGATAATCCCCTTCCCATCGAGGTAATGGGCTGTGGATACAGGGAAAAAGCTTCGGCGATTTCCGCAATCGATGGGCTCGGCATGGCTTCAATTCGATGCAGCTGTAGATTCTGTGCTTGCTTCTGAATAACGGCACTTTCTTTCGCCTCTAAAAGTGGGAGAGGCACTACAGCCGGACATCTCGCTGCCAGCTGCAGCGCTGTAAGCGTATGATGACTAATGCCCTGATGCCGAGACCTTGGATCAGCGAAGGAAATTCTCGGAATGACCACTGGAATCCCTCCAAGAGCATATACCGCATTTACAAGTTCACCAACCTCAAGACCCGAAAAACCGTATCGGCTATTCGTTCCCACAATGCCTGGCCCCATGGTTACAAGACTGATATCTGCATTGACAACATGCTTCGCTGCAACTAATGCGCTAAATTTATTAACCGCTTCTACCTTACCCCCGTAGGCTTGACCATAAGTAATGGTTGTTTTAAGCCATTCCATCCCCTCAAGTATGGCCACATGCTCACTCAAGGCAAGTGGAAGAGCCCCCCCATCTGTCATGATATAGGCGACCTCCAATGCTCGATCAGATGTTTTGTTCTGTTGATGTCGATATCGGAGCCAACACATCACTACAGGCAGCATACTGTGCAGTTCGCCCAGCAAAACCGGCATTCCCTCCACATTCATCTCACCTTGAAACGAAGAATGAAACGAGCTGGCTGGTTCTTCAATAGAAAGCACACTTCGCTGCATTGGGGTATATTTGAGCTTCATGATGTGTCCATTTGTGGATGTAGTCGAATGGTTATCGAATCCTCGGTCACGAATGGATAGTACGATATGAAATCCCCCTGAACCTAACATCAGCTTCACGGCTGTTACATTTAAGTCAACCACGTCCCCTGGATTTAACAAAGGTAATGTATCGGTGTAGTGTACAGCGTGCTCAAGCTCACCGGTCCGCATCCATACGGTGACAATCTGTAGTCCCTCCCTGACCGAAATAATATCCGCAACCGTACCCTCATCCCGCATCATCAAGCCAGTTTCCCCTTCCTGGACGTGTCTTACTCGAAGCA
Source organism: Paenibacillus andongensis (assembly GCF_025369935.1). NCBI lineage: Bacteria > Bacillati > Bacillota > Bacilli > Caryophanales > Paenibacillaceae > Paenibacillus > Paenibacillus andongensis. Next base: position 4,652,480 of record NZ_CP104467.1, read on the forward strand.
TATGAGGAAAAAGTCAATTTTACCCCATTTTATCGAGTAAATGAACAAAAAAAACCGATCAGCATGCCATGAGATTGGCAGACTAATCGGTTCGCAGACAATAGATGATTAAACTTTCGCAGCTTCCTTCACGAGAGCTACGACTAATTCAGCCGTTTTGACTAAATCACTGATGGCAATATGTTCTTTCGTAGTATGAATTTCATGGTATCCAACCGCGAGATTAACCGTTGGTATGCCCATTCCGTTAAAGATATTCGCATCACTGCCGCCACCGGAGTGGAAAGTTCGAGCTGTCAATCCAAGTGTTGAGAGTGCTCTAGAAGTCAATTGAACAATCGGAGCAGAGTCTTCATGCATATAGGAAGCATACACAATATCCGCATTAAACTCGCAAGTGGTGCCAGCATCAGCTGCAGCTGATTCACAAGCCTCTTTCATCGCGGCGATTTGCGCTTCCAGCTTGTGCTGAACAATGCTGCGAGCTTCCGCTTCCATCTTCACTTTATCGCATACCACGTTCAAGGGACCTACGCCTGAGAAACTGCCGATATTCGCTGTAGTTTCGCTATCAATTCGACCAAGCGACATACGCGAAACCGCTTTGCTTGCTACTTGGATGGCACTGATGCCATCTTCTGGATTAACGCCGGCATGAGCTGACTTTCCGTGGAATACAATTTCTATTTCAGCACGGCCAGGCGCTGCTGTCGCGATATCGCCAATGGCGCCGTTCGAATCAAGTGCGAAGCCGAACTCAGCTTCCATAACACTGCGATCCATGGCACGAGCGCCTTTCAGACCGCTCTCTTCCCCTGCCGTTATCACGAATTGAATGCGGCCATGTGGGATGTTTTGCTCTTTTAACACTTGTATGCCTTCGATCATCGCCGCGATACCCGCTTTGTCATCGCTGCCAAGGATCGTCGTTCCGTCGCTGCGGATATAGCCATCATCGCCAATTTGCGGCTTGATACCTTTCCCAGGAGCTACCGTGTCCATATGAGAAGTGAAGAAAATAGCCGGAATAGCTGCGTTGCTGTCGGTTGCTTCAAGTGTACAGATCAAATTACCTGATCCGTGGCCGCTTTTCGCCATCGAATTATCTTCCATGACATGCAGCCCTAAACGTCCGAACTTTTCTTTAAGAACGACACAAATCTCTTGCTCAAATCGGGTCTCGCTGTCTACTTGCACTAAGGAGATGAACTCTTCCACCAAACGATTTTGCTGAATCATGTACTTTCCTCCGATACACACTATGGGTTACAATAAAAACGTACAAGCTTTTCACGAAAAAGGAGTGAGTCTTCATTGTTACAGAATAAGCGTTGGTTTAAAATCGTGATTTACGTTATGCTGCTCACGATGCTGCTATCAAGCATATTGTTTACTGCGGGTTTATTTTTTAAAGCATAGCTTAATAAATCTTTGTATCCGCGTTATAACTTTCTAAATTTTCTTTCACTCTCTGCAGGAACCTACCACAGATGACTCCGTCAAGAATGCGGTGATCCAGTGAGAGACAAAGGTTAACCATTGATCGAACCGCAATCATATCTTGAATAACGACAGGCTTCTTCACAATCGATTCGAAGGTCACAATAGCTGCTTGCGGGTAGTTGATGATCGGATAAGACAGAATCGAACCGAAGGAGCCTGTATTATTTACAGTAAATGTCCCGCCAACCATATCATTCAGTGATAATTTCCCCGCACGTGTTTTCTTCGTCAATTCATCGATTTCTCTGGCCAGTCCGGCGATATTTTTTTGATCCGCTTTTTTGATGACCGGCGTCAAGACCGAATCTTCCGTTCCTACGGACAACGAAATGTTAATATCGCGTTTCACAATGATTTTATCGACGGCCCAGACGGAGTTGATGATCGGGTAATCCTTAATGGCATTGACGACCGCTTTCAGCATGAATGCCAAATACGTTAAGTTAATGCCTTCTCGACGCATAAACTCGTCTTTTACTTTATTCCGCAGAACAACAAGGTTCGTTACATCAACCTCAATCATTGTCCAAGCATGTGGAATTTCTGTTACACTCTGGCGCATTTTTGAAGCAATGGCATTGCGCATTGGCGTAACGTCAATGAAATGCTCATTGCGAGAGTCTAATGAATGTCCTTCTGCTTCAATCAGCGGCGTTTGCGGACTGGCGGATAAATGAATGCCGGTGCTGCGAACAGGCTGGTGAGCCTGTTGCGGATCCACAGGTGAAGCAGTTTGTGGAGCCACCGGAGCTGCCGGTTGATTCGTTTGTACAGCGGCAGGAGCTGCATTCGCTCCACCCGAAGCGATGAATTGCTCAACGTCCTTACGGGTAATCCTTCCGCCAAGCCCCGTTCCTGCTACACGTGACAAATCTACGCGATTGTCTTGTGCAAGCCGCTGTACAGCTGGTGAATAACGACCGCGCATGCTTTGGTCAGAGTCTTCCTCCAGCGCGGCTCCGGCATGATTAGCAGCTGCAGCTCCTGCGGTTGATGCTCCGTTCGATATAGCTGAGCCCGGCTCTTCAATCAAACAAATAGCTTCGCCAACAGCAGCTGTTTCGCCATCGCCGACAATAATTTTTACGAGTGTGCCTTCAATTGGTGAAGGCATTTCCGTATTCACTTTCTCTGTGAAAAGCTCACAAAGGACATCATATTGTTCGATATAATCGCCAGGCTGCTTGAGCCATTTGCCTATTGTAGCCGAAACGAGGCTCTCCGCTAGATGCGGGACCGTTACCTCGGTTAGTCGGCTGTTGGTTTGGTTCATAGGTGTACCTCCTAAAAGTTTCCGCAAGAAAACTGGCATCGTAAGCATACGCTTATTGTTCAGGAAATGATCAATGAAAGGAATTTAGATTTGTATATTAGAACATAGCCAACTTGAGCATGGCATCCTTCAGCTTATCTGGGTTAAGCAAGAAAAATTTCTCCATGGGTGGATTGCTGCCAACCGCTGGAACGTCTGGACCGCAAAGTCTTGCGATAGGCGCATCGAGTTCAAAAAGCATTTCTTCGGCGATAATCGCTGAAACTTCAGCACCAACACCGCCTGTTTTGTTGTCTTCATGAGCGATGAGCACTTTGCCCGTCTTTCTAGCAGCTTCCAAAATAGCCTCTTTGTCAAGCGGCTGTAAGGAGCGCAGGTCAAGTACGTGTGCGGAAATGCCTTCCTTCGCAAGCTCTTCAGCTGCCTGTAATGCATAATTGACAACCATACCGTAGGCGATGACTGTAATGTCTGTGCCCTGGCGTTTGATGTCAGCCTTGCCGATCGGCACGATATAATCGTCATCTGGAACGTCCGCAGATAGCGCCAGATAGCACTTCTTATGCTCGAAGAATAACACAGGATCTGCGTCTCTGATGGCTGCCTTCAACAACCCCTTAGCATCATATGGATTCGAAGGCGCTACGATCTTAACACCCGGCGTGCCGAAGAAAACAGATTCCGGACATTGGGAGTGGTATAAGGCACCTGCACCGGTCGCCCCATAGGGAGCACGAATAACGATCGGGCATGTCCAGTCATTATTGGAACGATAGCGAATCTTCGCCGCTTCGCTAAGAATTTGATTCGTTGCCGGGAAGATGAAATCAGCAAATTGAATTTCGGCGATCGGTTTCATCCCGTACATCGCCGCGCCAATTGCCACGCCTACAATGGCAGACTCCGCTAACGGCGTGTCTAGAACACGCTCTTCACCAAACAAATCACGCAGCCCTTTGGTCGTGTTCAAGACACCACCTTTACCAACATCTTCACCGAGTACGAAGACGTTATCATCCTGCTGCATTTCCTCCTGCATAGCAGAGCGGATTGCTTCCAAATATGTAATGACAGCCATAATTTATTGCACATCTCCTTCCGCGTAAACATGAAGGAGCGTATCTTCCGGTTTCGGATAAGGCGCGAGATCCGCATACTTGGTAGCTTCGTTAATCTCTTGCTTTTGCCGTTCCTGAAGGTCGCGATCTTGATCTTCACTCCATAGTCCGCATTCCATTAAATATTCTTTGAATTTAAGGATGCCGTCTTTTTGACGGTTCTGTTCAACTTCTTCTTTTGTCCGGTAAAGCATGTCATCATCCGAAGTTGAATGAGGCATGAGGCGATATGACATCATTTCGATGAGCGTTGGACCTTCGCCACGAACTGCTCTTTCTCTTGCTTCCTTCATCACCCGATACATTTCTAATACATCGCTGCCATCTACTTGAATACCTGGGAAACCGTACCCCAACGCACGATCTGCGATTTTTCCTGCTACTTGTTTATGCAGAGGAACGGAAATCGCATATTGATTATTTTCACATACGAAAATAACAGGCAGTTTATGTACACCTGCGAAATTACAGCCCTCGTGGAAATCCCCTTGATTGCTGGAGCCTTCACCGAATGAAACAAAAGTGACGAAGTCTTGCTTTTTCATTTTGGCAGCAAGCGCGATACCTGCAGCATGCGGCACTTGCGTTGTAACAGGAGACGACCCTGTGACGATATGGTTTTTCTTATCGCCAAAGTGACCAGCCATTTGTCTTCCACCGCTGTTGACATCTTCTGCTTTACAAAAAACCGCAAGCATTAAATCCTTCACTGTCATGCCTACAGATAGTACAAATGCATAGTCACGATAATACGGCAAGAAATAATCTTTTTGCGCTTGCATAGCAAAAGCCATCCCAACCTGGCCGGCATATTGTCCCATTCCAGACACATGAAATGGTATTTTACCTGCTCGCTGCAGCATGAAAGCTCGCTCATCATATTTAGCAGCAAGATTCATGACTGTATACATACGAACGGCTTCGTCGTCAGACAAACCTAGACTTCTATGTTTATATAATTGACCAATAGACATGGAGGTTGCCTCCTTTAGTAATTTTAGGTACCACGTGAAATTTATTACCTGGTCCTAGTACTTGACTCTATATGCTTATTATAAACGCAAATGTTTATGATTACAATTTTTATCCGCTAATTGCAATCCCATCGACAGCCAGCATCGCCTCTCCTAATGCTTCCGACAAAGTTGGATGCGGATGAATGGTTTGGCCCACTTCCCAAGGTGTCGCATTCAGTACCTGTGCAAGTGCTGCTTCGGATATACTGTTAGTCACATGCGGTCCAATCATGTGCACACCTAGAATGTCATTCGTTTCGCTATCAGCAATAACCTTTACGAAGCCATCAGTATCTCCGTATACGAGTGCTTTTCCGATCCCTTTGAAGCTGAATTTGCCTATTTTCACTTTGTGCCCTTGGTCCACAGCCTGCTGTTCGGTCCAACCAACACTAGCTATCTCGGGTCTTGTATATGTACATCTTGAAACGAGATGCGCTTGCAGCTCATGCGGAGTTTGACCAGCCAGATGTTCAGCTGCCAATATCCCTTCATGACCGGCCATATGCGCGAGCATGAGCCCTCCAATAACATCGCCAACCGCATAGATATGTGATTCCGTCGTTTGCATAAAGCGATTCACACGAACGACACCTTTATCGATTTTTATATCTGTATTTTCAAGTCCGATTCCCTCAATATTGGCGATACGCCCAACAGAAACAAGCACCTTATCAGCTGTTAGTTCAACGATCTCCCCTTGCTTGTCCGCTTGCAAAGAAACACCGCCTTCCGTTACCTTCACGGAATCAGGTAGTACTTTTGCTCCAGTAACCAAGTTAATTCCGCGTTTCTTAAACAAGCGCTCCAATTCTTTGGAGATATCCGCATCTTCTAAGCTAACCAATCGTTTATCCAGCTCAACTATGGTAACCGCTACGCCAAAATCGCTCAGCATCGAAGCCCATTCTACCCCAATCACACCGCCACCGACAATAAGGATGGACTTCGGAAGGCTCTCCATACGCAAAGCGTCTTCACTTGTTAAAATATGGGTACCATCGATCTCTAAGCCTGGTAAAGTACGCGGTCTGGAACCTGTAGCAATGATTAAATTACTCGATAAAAGCGTTTCGATATCCCCGTCTTCTTTCTCTACAGAGACGGCACCACTCCGTGGTGAAAAGATAGAAGGCCCAATAATGCGACCATTGCCGTAATGTACCGTGATTTTATTTTTCTTCATCAGGAATTGCAATCCTTGATGCAGTTGATCAACAATTCGTTGTTTACGGTTAAGCACACTGTCAAACTTCACTTCAATGGACTCTGCAGCAATGCCATATTCCTCACTTTTCTTCATTGTTGCATACACTTCAGCACTCCGAAGAAGAGATTTACTTGGAATACAGCCTTGATGTAGACAAGTGCCTCCGAGCTTGTCCCTTTCCACGACAGCCACCGTTTTTCCTAATTGTGCAGCCCGTATAGCAGCGGTATAACCTCCAATACCACCACCAAGAACGACGACATCATATCTATGTTCACTCATTATGTATTTCCTCCCTATTAAGCGATTAATTCCTCATATGTATACACTTCTCTCTATTATATTACCCTTTTTTGGTTACCAAATCATAGTCTTATTTGTGAATTAGACACACTAACAGATTCAGAGTATGATGATATAAAATAGGTATCACGCAAAGTAAGGAGCAGCTATGAGAGCGCCATTTTATCGATTTATTGCCATTCTTCTTCTCGTTATCCCCGGTTTGACAGCCACCTATGGGTTCCTTGCCATGAAGGACGCCTTTTTCGCTCAATTCGATACAGACGGTCATATCCTGTGGGGAAAATTTATCCTTGGGCTTATTTTGTTTCTCCTCGGTGTTGCTTTTATTGGAGGATGGACGTTTTTCCGTGATCGGAAACGAAACTATGTGGCACCCAGATTTAAACCTAACCGCCGCAAATAGACCGAACTTTCAAGTTCGGCCTAAACGATCTAACCAATGAAGGAACCGATTCTGTTCAATCATTTGCGTGATGGAACTCACCTCCGCTTGTTTATGAAGGAAGCCGATGACAGCAACAGTCACACATTGTGCCTCCCAAGGCAAGCTCAAGATGACTCCATAACCTAATGTAAAACCAAGCAGATTTGATCCGGCATCACCAAGCATCCCGAAGCCACGAATATCAAGGCTTAATAGCAGCAATCCACCTATGCAGACCGGGATCATTGGAAAAAACATTCGCATGTCCAAGTCTAAAAAATACAACCCAAAGAACAAAATCGCACAAAAACTACCCAAAAATGCTTTTAAAGAGCGACCTGGACGAACATCAAGCAAATTCAAGGTATTCGTCATCAGTATGAGCAGTATTAGCTCAACCCCCATCTGCCAGATGGGGGTTTGATCGTTTCCGACCGTTAATACAAGCCATGCGGCAATCGTTAGAGTGCCTAACGCCTTAACGGCTCCCATCGATAAAGTCTTTGACTCCATCCAATACCGGAGGTGTCCCTTAAGACCTTTTACCTCTTTACTGCCAATTAAATCATCTGTCCAACCTAATAAAAAAATAAATGTAGCAGCAAGGGTGAATACCCGATGATTCATTTCAAGGGAACTAAGTTCTTTCATTCCTGAAATTTCGCCCATCAAGCCTGAAGATTCTAACCTTGCAGCACCCTGAAGAACCAGTTCCTGCAGCCATAAGAGCAACCAAAGAACAACCCCCATCCCGCGAGGGATGGTATGGCCAAGATAGTTCGGCCCCACCTGCCCATGGGCCTCCAGAAAGCGCCTTACGTGCGGCAGCATCCACCACCCTGCCGCTCCAAGCACAATCAGATCGAAGATCGATCCGATGAGTACCATACCTGCTTCCTCTCCTTCCAGCGAGTTAGCAGCGTCAAACCAACCGCGGCGAACTGCCTGCCGCGGTGCATATATCCGTGCCAATCCCGCCCCGTCTCCCGGTGCGTGATTGGCACGTCCAGCTCTACGATGCGCAGGCCATGCCTCACCGCATCGATCGTTAGCGCGACTTCCACGCCGAAGCCGCGCGCGAACCCCCCTAGCTCCCGCAGCCGATCAGCACGCACCGCGCGCTGTCCGGATAAGGGAGCTTCGGTCTTATAGCCGCTGAGCCGGTGAATACCGCGGCGGGCTAAGCCCTTGACCAAGCCGAAGCCTGCTTTGGCGCCGGAAGGCGGCAGCTTCGCTATCGCCATGTCCGCTTCGCGCCGCAGCAGCGGCTCGATGAGGACAAGCGCCTCCCCGGCCGTAGCCTGCAGGTCGGCGTCAAGGAAGAGCAGCAGATCGCCGCGTGCCTTGGCGACACCTGATTGCAGCGCCGCTCCCTTGCCGAGGCGGCGATTATGCTTGACCAGCTTGTCCACCCAAGGCCAAGCAACCTCATATGTATTATCGACGCTGCCATCGTCGACCACAATAATTTCGTATCTCATCCCCGCCCCCCGAATGAAGTCAGCTTGATTCAAAAGATGTTCAAGAGTACTCGGAATCGTGCTTGCTTCATTCCAAGCTGGAATAATGATGGATAGATATGGCTTCATGGCTTCACCCTTCACCTCCAAGATTCCAAACCACGTGAGCAACTCGTTTCAAAATCCAGTGAAGCTGAAAAAGCCCTAAAGCAATAAAGAAAAGTGAAAGAAAAACAGTGGTGGCTGCCTCTTTCGTCCATAGATATGACTGCTTATACAGGGCTCCTATACTTTTGATATCAACCAAACGCGACCCTACCTTCATCCGAACAAGAAGTGTACTTCCCATGCCTTCCCTCCCTTTCTCCAGAAAATCAATCATGTGGGTATGCGCGCCAACCGTAACTAGCCACTCCCCCCGCTGCTCAAAGGCAAGTAAAAGCGCCGCATCCTCACTGGTTCCGAAGCAAGGTAGTACATGCGCGAATAACCCTAATGCGTTCGTTCGAGCCATTCCCGGTGCTGTTCCATTAGGGTAGGCATGGACAATTAATTCCGCGCCGCACAAAAGTGCTCGATCTGTCACACTGTCCATATCTCCAACAATGAGATCCGGTTGATAACCGCATTCCAGCAGTGCATCGGCTCCCCCATCAACCCCAATCATAATCGGCTTGACCTTTGAGATAAATGCTTTTGCGGCAAGCAAATCCTTCTTATATCCCTTCCTTCTGGAAACAACCAACACGTGCTGACCCTCGCAATTCACCCTTAGGGGAAGTGGGGGCAGCGGCTCCATAACAGCTTGCTTCTCCCGAATTGCATAGTTTAATGTATTATCAATAAATTGCTCCAATAGCTTTGACGATTGATCATTCGCAAACTGCTGCAAGCTTATCCAATTCTCACGTGTAAATGCGGTACAGGGGATATGTTGATCTCCGACGATGATCCTATCCTCATAAATCGCAATTTCCTTATTCGATTGAAAAACTTCAAACGCAGACGACTCCACTTCCCAAATCGGTATATGCTGCTGCAGCAGCAACAGGGGGCCTTGGGTCGGATACGCGCCACTCATTGTTGGTTGGCAATTAATGATTGCTTTAACTTTATGATCGATGAGTTCCTGTGCAATGACTTCATCAAGGTCACGGTGCTGTAAAACAACGATTCGGCCTGGCGGCAAATCACGCAGCAACACTTTCGTAATCGCCCCTACGCTAATCTTCCCCTTGCAGAGCGGCAGCGGCTTCGAAGAAAACAATGACAACGAGGGCCAATTCATGATAGACACCGACTTTCCTTTCGTCTCCTGGCCCACTTATTTTATCCTTTGCCACTATATTCTATGTATATTTTCCCCATCCGATGGCAAGTATTGGGTTATATTCTTATGGAAAGGAGTTGAAACATCCATGGAGCTAAACATGAGCGCAGACGAAGTGTTAGGCCACATTGTACAGCTTCACAACACCGGGGAGTCGTTAGCCAAAAAAAATGTGAAGAAGCTGCATCCTGATCTTATGAAAAACGCCCTGTATTACTACCCTAGCTGGGAACACGCCTTGCAGAAGACAGGAGTGGGCAATATCGTTCACTAACCATACATAAGATTGCATACAAAGAGCTCCGAAGAGGATTTAACCTCTTCGGAGCTCTATACGTTCAAGCGATCCTAGCTTCGTTATTCAAGTACTTCCCATTCAACTTGTACCATGCGGTCTACCCATGTACGGATTTTTATTTCAATCGCACTTTCGATTTCTTCATCCGTCATTTCACCAAGTTTATATTCCGCTATTTCAAGTACATCCTGCTTAACCAATTCGCCTGATACGGCTAGTTGAATTTGAATACGCAAACCTATCACCCTTTTCTGATTACAGTGAAAATAATTGATAAGAAAACTTTCCATTGCAGCTAGTCAACAGATTATTTACAATTAATAAGTACAACAATCAAATTTGCATGAGGAAAAGAGGAATCCTAATGTCACGAACCCAAGCACAAAAAAATCGCCAGCGAAGTTTACGCGAAGGCAAGCTCGATCCTGCTATCCATCGACTGCATTGGCATGGCGTCAACCCAGTAACCAAAACGACGCCTACACTGAAACAATTACTAGCTAAACAAAATCATAAACACAAATCAAGGAATTTGAACCATTCACATGGTGACGATTCCTTTTTTCATGCTTCCTAACGTTCTTGGATCGTGATTCCTTGTTCGGCTGCATAACGGACTAACGCTTCTCTTTCCGCAGGACGAAAGGTATAGTTACAGTCAAACCCGTTAAAGAACAGCTTCCACTCCCTTACAACTCCATTATCTCCAAGCTCTAACTCAGCTACATATAAGGAATCAGGTTCATCTTCAAATTGAAGACCAATATGGAGTTGTACCTTCCCTTCCGTAATTTCTTGCTCACAATAGTCCATAATCACGAGTGTAGGTCCTCCTATTGAATTAAATCTTTTTTATTTATATAATATACTAATGCGCACAAGCTAAACAACGAGGTGACACTTTGATCACAGGTCAAAGATCCCTATACGACAATGCTAGTTTATGCTTAAGCTTACGTAGAAAGTTTTGCTAAAGCAAAACTCTTAGGAGGAATTACAATGGCATACGATCCGCAGGTAGTAGATGCAACAATAGTTAGTGATAACAAAAAAAATGGTCTTTTCGAAGTCGTTGTTTCCCTGAAAGACCGCAACAAATGCCGTCTTTTCTTCGAAAGAGATTCCGAAACCGGTATCGGCAAAGTGACTGATTTGAATAGATTGATGAAAGAACCTTGCCCGATCTGTCGCAAAGATTACCTTTGCAACTGTCTTGACCGATACAAATATTCCATTGCGGATCAAGCGCTAACCTTCATAAAATAATGGCATGACGAACCCCCCTAGCTAACTCAGCTAAGGGGTTTCATTGTTATTTACGGCTTTGTTGATACTGCGTACAAGCTCGAATCCATTCCCTCACCATGTTCGGATTAGATGCGAAATGTAAATGTGTATAACCGGCAACAAGATTCCCGGTGAGATACCCGTCTGCTTTGGTTCCAAGCCTGCCCTTCGATTGAAAGGCAGCTTTCACATCCGCACCCTCATTAACTTGAAAAGTTGAATAATGAAATTCATGGCCGCGAGCCTGTTCACCTTCGGACAGCAAGAAGTTTTCCTTTACACCTATAGTCTCTCGGTAACCTAAAGCTGCTAACTTCGTCTGCATGGTAACTTTTCCGGGGATCATGCCAACCATAGGAAATTCGTTTCCTGTCGTATCTACAATTTGTTCTGTGAGGAACATAAATCCACCGCATTCAGCGAGTGTTGGTATCCCTTCCTCAATTCGGCTGCGGACAGAGGCCTTGACCCCTTCTTCGGCAGCTAATCGCTCTGCGAATTCCTCGGGAAACCCTCCGCCAATGTAAAGTCCATCTGCATCAGGAGGAACCTGTTCACCTGCAAGCGGCGAAAAGAATACACATTCCGCACCTCCCGCCTCTAACAGTTCCAGATTTTCCGGATAATAAAAGTGAAATGCGGCATCTTTGGCGATCGCGATTTTAACTCGTTTAGGTACATCTAGTTGACCATTGCTTGTAAATAAAACAGGCTTACAATCTATTGGCTCTGCCGCGGCTAAATCCAACAAAAGGTCCAAATCTATATGCGCGGTCACTTTTTCAGCCAAAAGCTCAAAAAAAGGTCGGAGCTCGCCTCGCTCAATCGATGGAACCAGACCTAAGTGCCTTTCGGGAAGTTCAATGTTCGCGTCACGAGGCAGATATCCAAGAACAGGGATACCGCATTCCTGCTCGATAGCTTGCTTTACCATTTTATAATGCCCTTCGCTGCCCGCTCGATTGGCAATAACACCTACAATGTTATCGCCTTGACCAAACTGCTGAAAGCCTTTCACGATCGCAGCGGCGCTTCTTGCCATGCTGGCAATGTTAACAATTAACACGATCGGAGCACCTAGAATACGACCTATATCCGCAGTACTGCCTTCATCGGTCAGCGGATTTTTGCCATCAAACATCCCCATAACACCTTCGATAATCGAAATATCTGACCCTTGGCTTCCTCGTTCAAATATTTCCTTCACCGCTTCACGCCCAGTCATCCATGAATCCAAGTTGCGTGAAGGCCTGCCCGTTACCGCCGAATGATAGGTTGGATCAATATAATCGGGACCGCACTTAAATCCCTGAACCGATAGTCCTCGTTTCTGTAAAGCAGCCATTATACCGATGGTCAAGGTAGTCTTCCCTACACCACTGCCGGTGCCTGCAATGACAATCCGCCGATCCATCACAAGGCACCTCGCTGCAATGGAGCTCCAGCGGAAAAGTCGAGCAATCCCACAGAAATCGTGACATTTCCTGATTTTTTCTTAACTAATGCTAGTTTGTCTTGGCCCGTATACAGCTTAACAGTCGGCTCACTTACCGCATACGCTCCTGTAAACTGATAAACAGTCTCAGAGGGAGCCTCAACGGTCACCGTGTTCAATTCTTCGGGTGTGTAGGTGATGAACTCCCAGCCGTGATTACGAGTAACCTCTAGTAAGCCTGCTTCGTCTTTCTTCAAATCAATCGTACATACTGCTTTCACACTTCGTATGGAAAATGATAATTCTTCAAGTGTTGCTTGAATGACTTGTTCAATTTCTTCAGCTGAAGTACCGCGGTTACAGCCTATTCCGAGAATGATAACTTTCGGCCTGTACAGCACACCGTTAGTTAGAATGCTTTCCTCCTCTGGTCCCAGAAGACGATGAGTGATGAGCAGCACCGCATTCGGCTCACTTGCTCGACCATCCGAAATCGATGTGAACCGCCTAATATTGGCGGGTATAGGTCGCTCATGCGTCCACCAATTCGGTTCACCCGATTCCTGAATAACAGCAATTCTCTCTTCATTAACGACAGCTGCGCTGACCGGGGTCAGTTTATCTGCCGAGTCCCAAACCCAGCCGAAACGGCGGCCGAAGAGGTCGACAGGAATCGTTTTCTGAACATCCGATGCCGTCGTAATCACAGCCCTTGCATCTATTGCAGCTGCAACCTCATGAGTTAGCTCATTAGCACCACCCAAATGCCCAGAAAGCACGCTGATGACATGCTCCCCATTATCATCAATAACAACAACACCAGGATCTTTCTTCTTATCCTGAAGTAAGGGAGCGATCATTCGCACGACGGCGCCTAGGGAAATGATGATAATAAGTCCTTGGTATGCGGGAAATAGCGCAGGAAATAATAAACGAACACTACCCTCGAACATTTGTATCGAGCGCTGCTCTTCATCACCTTTGACAAACTTGCTCATGTAATAGACATCCGTGCCGCTCATTTGTTCATTCAGCTTGCGTGCAATCTCGACACCATGCTTCGTAATAGCTACGATCGCATAGTCATTTTGTTGTCGTATAACAGGAATGACTCCCTCTTGAAGACTAATCGTCATGGCTTAACACCTCTGCGGAAGCGGTGTGTAAATGATTTATCGTACAACTTGGAGCGATACTCCTCTTTGCCGTGAATTTCTGGATCCAGCGCCCAGCCTGCCAAAATCATCGCGTGTGAACGGATACCATGGCTCCGCATATCCTCTTCCAGCTTTCCTACCGTTGTGCGAACAATGAGCTGATCCGGCCAAGTAGCACGCTGAACAACCGCAACAGGTGTCTCCTCGCTCCACCCCGCCTCGATAAACTCGCTAACGACTTTCTTGATTAAAGTCGCGCTCAGAAACAAAGCAATTGTACAATGATGTGCGGCAAGATCACGCAATTTCTCAAGCTCCGGCACAGGTGTACGGCCTTCGGCTCGAGTTAGAATAACCGTTTGGGTAAGGTCGGGAATCGTCAATTCTGCCCCAACCGCTGCAGCAGAGGCGAAGACCGAGCTTACGCCTGGAACGATTTCGTAGCCGATCTCCTCTTTACGCAGCAAAGCGATTTGCTCCATCGTTGCACCGAACATGGCTGGATCTCCGGTATGCACGCGCACGACCATCTTCCCTTGTTTAAGGCGATCGACGATGATGCCCACCATTTCAACCAGCTCCATGCCGGAGCTTTTCAATACTTCTGCTTCAGGCTTTGCCTTGGCAATCAATTCATCATTCACTAACGAGTCTGTATACATGACTACGTCTGCTTGCTGAAGAAGCTTCAATCCTTTCACCGTGATCAAATCCGGATCGCCTGGTCCCGCACCAATAATATAGAGTTTCATCTATTTTCTCACCACCATCAAGGTTAAATATTCCAATTTACGTCCTTGCAGCTCTTCCACATTACGCCAAACCTCTTCCTCCGAAGAAGTGACTTTGGTTAGAACGGATGCCTTATTAACAAGTCCGAGATCGCGAAGCACGGATAGCATCAAATCAATTACTTTAGCGACTTTAATGAACACGACACAATCATGTTCTTCGATGGCTTTGCGCATCTTGTCGTAGTCGTCCGTAGCCGGGACTATGGCAATTTGCTCATCACCATCCGCTAAGGGGATGCCCAAACGGGAAGCAGACGCGTTAATCGAAGAAATCCCTGGAATAGAGACAGCCTTTACTTCAGGGTGACGTTCGTTCATAAGACGCATCAAGTGAATGTAGGTGCTGTAAATCATCGGGTCGCCTTCCGTCACGAAAGCAACATCTTTCCCTTGGACCAAATGAGCCCAGACACTTTCAACTGTCTTCGTCCACTGCATTTCAAGCGCTTCTTTATCCCTTGTCATTGGAAAGGTGAGCCCCATCATCTCTTTTTTCTCTGTATTCACATACAGCTCTGTAATCGCGAGCGCATAGCTCTTGGCTCCACGCTTCTTTCTAGGGTAAGCGATGACTGGACATTCTTTTAACAATCGAAAAGCCTTAACCGTAATTAATTCCGGATCGCCTGGACCAACACCCAAACCATACAGTGTGCCGAGATTACTCATCACCTTTTCCTCCCTCTATATCTGTCTGCTTGCGCTGCGCTGTAATGATGTAGATTGGATTCAGTGCGTCGAATCGTTTCATATGTAGGATAGGCTTGCTGCGCGATACTTGTACAAGCGAAATCTGAGCCCCGAAACCAACCTTCTCAAACGTCTTATCAGCCTCATATAACGTCTCTATCGTCGCTGCATTCAACACAATTCTGCCATTCGGCTTCAGTCTAGCTGCACATATTTCAAGCAGCTCTTGCATCTCTCCACCGCTTCCGCCAATAAAGATCGCATCCGGATCAGCAAAAGTATCGAGACCCTTTGGTGCTCTGCCATGCACGGCCGTAAGATCAACACGAAATTTGGCGCTGTTTTCCAGGCAATTTTGGAGATCGTCTTCGTTTTTCTCGATGGCAAATACGGCGCCTTCACGAGCTATGCGTGCCGCCTCAATGGCTATAGAGCCTGTACAAGTTCCAATATCCCATACGACACTATCCACTTGTAACGCCAATTGACTGATACTTAAAACGCGAATTTCTTTTTTCGTGATTAGCCCTTTATCCGGTTTGCGTTGGGCGAATTGATCATCTTCAATGCCAAGCGGCCATACAGGACCTTGGGCTTGTTTTTTCAAAATAACGACATTGAGTGGTGAAAATGTTTCCGTGACCAGCTGGTCCAAATCGTACCAACCACAGCGCTCCTCGGCTCCGTCCAAATTCTCAGCGACAAAGGCCCGATATTCCGTCATGCCAAAAGAAAGCAAATAAGCCGCAATCGCACTCGGTGAATTCGTTTCATCCGTGAGCAGGGCCACTTTGTCTTTCCCGTCTATTCGCTGCGCCAAGCCCTTGATGCTCCGTCCGTGAACACTTGTGATATAAGCATCGTGCCAGCTTTCTCCCATGCGGGCAAAAGCCAATTGAATCGAGCTAACTGCCGGGTACAGTTGTACACCCTCCAGCTTCTTCACTACATAACCGCCAATCCCGTAAAAGAGCGGGTCGCCAGAAGCCAAGATAACTACGGAACGATCTTCTTTCTGAAGCTTATTCATCAGCCCTGGCAAACTGCCTTTTATGACAACCTTCTCGCCTGTATATTCAGGAAAAAGGGCAAGATTACGCTCGCCGCCAACAAGCACTTCACTTTCATGAATCCATTTGATATATAAAGGGAGCAGGCTCCCTTGTCCGTTATCGCCAACACCAATCACTTTCACGCTTCTACTCATTCGTATGCCATCTCTCCATTCTCGCTCCGCTTCACCATCGCCGATTTCCCTAAGAGTTCGGCTTTCATTGAAATGATCACGGTTTCTATGAAATCAAACCCGTCTCTCGCAACTTCTTCTAGTCCAGCTAGGTTGCAGCGCTCACACAATCGTTCAAAATAACGTAAATTGCCCGTAGCCGCCATTAAATCTCCAACCTGTGAGGCTGTGTTGGCGCCTCTGATATCTTCAACAAGCGCTTCGGACGCTTCCGATTCGATCGCGACCTGCGCAAGGAACCCAAAATCAACCGGAGCGCTCTTCGAGTGCACCATCATCACACCTTGTGCCACCTTAGAGAACTTGCCCATCATGCCGACCAACGTTACCTTACGAATGCCTTGTCTTTGGGCTTGCATCAGCGCAAACCCGACGAAATCGCCCATCTCGATAAAAGCTTCCTCCGGAAGCTCGGGATACATGTTAATCCCGAATATTTCCGTTCGGCCGCCGGTCGAGAGTACCAGATGCTTGCAGCCGCATTTCACGGCAACGCGAATCGCTTGTGCGACACTGGCCTTGTAGGCCGCACTCGAAAATGGCACCACCGTGCCACGGGTACCGAGGATTGAAATGCCGCCGAGAATGCCAAGACGCCCATTCAGCGTCTTCTTGGCGATTTCTTCGCCGGCGGGCACAGATACGAGCACGTCTACACCGTGCACGATCTCGTACTGGTCAAGCACCTCCTGCACGGTATCGCGGATCATTTTCCGCGGGACCGGGTTGATCGCTGCTTGACCGATCTCAACCGGCAGGCCGGGCTTCGTCACGCGCCCGACGCCAATGCCGCCATCGATGCCGACGCCAGGCTCGGCACGAAAGCTTACGCGCACGATGATCTCCGCACCGTGCGTCGCATCGGGATCATCGCCGCCGTCCTTGATGACGGCGGCCTCACCCCACAGCTGCGTGAATGCGCAGCTGTGCAGGGCAAATTCAACCGTCTCTCCAATGGGGATACGGATGTGCACGTGCGTTTGCGGCGCTTGCTCGATGAGCGCCACTAGTGCTGCTTTGGCTCCTGCGGTTGCGCAGGAGCCGGTGGTGTAGCCGTGGCGCAGCGGCTTGCCCGGTACTTCCTCCATAGGCGCTACTCCTTGCGCGCCGCCATGATGGACAGCGCGTTGACGGCTGCGACGGCAACCGGACTTCCGCCTTTGCGGCCAATGTTCGTGATGAACGGAATGTCCAGCTTGGCCAGTTCATCCTTCGATTCCGCTGCGGAAACGAAGCCAACAGGCACACCGACGATGAGCCCCGGCTTCGCGATTCCTTCTTTGACGAGACGAATCAATTCCAGCAGAGCTGTCGGTGCATTCCCAATCGCATAGATGGCGCCATCTGCTTCCTTGATCGCTTTGCGAATGGAAATAATCGCCCGTGTCGTGTTCAGACGCTTGGCTTCCTCCATGACATCCTTGTCCGAAATATACACTCTCACATCGCCGCCGAATTGCTCGATACGCGGTTTACTGATACCGACTTGCACCATCTGAACGTCGGCTACAACGAGTTTACCAGCTCGAATGGCAGCAATACCCGCTTCGATTGCCCTCGGATGAAAGACAAGACTGCGTCCTAATTCAAAGTCCGCAGAAGCATGAATCACACGCTGAACAACCGGATATTGCTCCGGTGTAAACGTATGCTCGCCTAATTCCTCTGTAATCATCTCAAAGCTTTTCTCTTCAATTTCTTGTGGTTGTACCGTTAAAGGTTTAAAATCCGTATGAAAATCCATCCTATTTAGCCCTCCTTATGAATGCTATCGTTTATAAATTGGATAACGCCTTCAAAGTCAGAATAATGCGTACCATATTCCAGTTCCGGTCTACCGATCACAATACTCGGAATACCCATTTCCAGCGCGGCTTCGAGCTTCTCATCCACAGCACCGACTTTCCCGCTTTCTTTTGTTATCATCAAGGTCACTTTGTAATGGTCATAAAGAGCTTTATTTAACTCTTTGGAAAAAGGGCCCTGCATAGCCACTATATTTTTCTGCTCAATACCCAGTTCTTCGCATTTCTCCATATTATCTTGGCGCGGAAGCATCCGCGCAATGAGCCTCGTATCAGGAAGCCCAATGAGACGATCAGCAAAAATCTTCAACGTTTTGCTCCCGGTTGTCAGCATAATGCTGCCACGCTTCTCAGCTGCTAACTCTGCAGCCTGTTTATAATCATCAACCGTCGTAACAAGCGCACTTTGCTCGATGGACAAGCTTTGACGTTCGAAACGCACATATGGTACTGCTGCCAGCTTAGCAGCCGCTATCGCATTCTTGGACGCTTCCTCCGCAAAAGGGTGGGTCGCATCGACAACCATGCGAAAGCCTTTATCTTGAATTAGCTGGTTCATGTTTTCCGCAGTCAGGCGACCTGTGAGTACCGGAAGCCCTTCCGCTTCCATGCTCTTCGCTGCGCTTTCGGTCACAACCGTTGTGAGCACTGCATAACCTGACGCGCGAATTCCTAACGCCAGCTCCCTCGCGTCACTCGTACCTGCAAGAACGAGAATCATCGTTTGTCACCTCTTGAATGAGCATGGTCATGATCATGGGCGTGATGATCGTGATGATCGTGGTCATGATCGTGATCGTGATCCTGGTGGTGATGGTCGTCATGATCATGATGGTGATGATGATCGATATGCTTCATCGCCTCAAGACGATATTGGCACATGTCACAGTTCATCTTCACTTCATCCTGAAGCGCTTCCTGTGCGCGTCCAATCAAAATCTCTTGAAGCAGTGGATGGAAGCCAAAATAAGGAGCCATTTGGAATTGTTTATCCGGATACGTTTCCCGATATCCTTGAACCATTTGTTCCATTCGTTGAATCAAAACACCCGTGAACAGGAAATAAGGCAAAATGATGACCTTCTTTGCGCCAAGCAGCAAACAACGCTCAATCCCAGCATCCATCAGAGGTGCTGTAACTCCGATAAAAGCTGTTTCCACCCACTTCACCTGAAGCTTCTCCCAGAATAAGCGAGAGATTTTAAACAGATCGCTATTCGCGTCTGCATCACTGCTTCCACGTCCAACAATAAGTAAAGCTGTTTCATCTAAAACCTCTTTCAATTGAACTCCGAGATCTTCTACCCTGGAGGATAAAATATCCAGAATTTGTTCATGCACCCCAATAGGCCTGCCGTATGTAAACTTCACCAAAGGATATTTTATTTTCGCGTCATCAATAGAAGACGGGATATGAATTTTGGCATGCCCAGCCGCAAATAAAATAATCGGAATGACCACAATGTGAGTTGCCCCTAATTCTACACAGCGGTCAATTCCTTGCATAATCGTTGGTTGAACAAATTCCAGGAAACATGTTTCCACAATTTGTTCTTTCATCTTACTCGCAATTTCTGAAACAAAGAGACGAACTTCCTCATTCCCGCCTTCTTCCCGACTCCCATGACCCACAAATAAAACAGCATTCATCCTTTATTTCCCCCTCATTTTAATCGCCGCAAATGGCATTTTCGATAACGAAACCTACCATTTCTTGATGACGGTAGCCTTCAATTTCTTTGACACGCTTGAAAAATTTATGAAACCGTTCGTTCGGATGTCCTTCTTTTTGGTAACGTTCCACGATCCTGCCAACTAAATCGACAAGCTCCTCGGGTGCAATTCCTTCTGCAACGGGTTGAGCCGCATGTGCATTTCGACCAACTGTTTTTCCGCCAAGAAAAAGATCAAATTTCTCTTTGCGGTAGACGAT
This sequence comes from Paenibacillus andongensis, assembly GCF_025369935.1. Lineage (NCBI taxonomy): Bacteria > Bacillati > Bacillota > Bacilli > Caryophanales > Paenibacillaceae > Paenibacillus > Paenibacillus andongensis. Next base: position 4,672,765 of record NZ_CP104467.1, read on the forward strand.
GCCGATATCTTGCTGAACTGCCCCATAACAAGCCATTCCACACCCGTTGAAACCAATTTTCAACTCTTTAGGTACCTCTAGATTGCCAATACGATGGTGGATGGCTTCCGCATATGGAATAGATTCGCCTTTTTCCAAATTACAAAAGTCGCATGCTTTGATTTGGGCAACATCACCAATCGGAGATAACAATAAACCAAGCGCACTTAATTCGGATGTAATCTGGTTAGGGTTATTGGTTTGCACACGAACAATCAGTTGATGATGCGGTGAATATTCAATATCTCCACGATCTCCAACAATCTCGCCTAACGCACACAACTGGGCAGCTGTTAACTTTTTATTCGCGATACCGGGACTTACGGCAAACTCAAAGATAGATTGGGTCGCAGTCAGCTTATTGTCAAATTCAAAAGACACCTCTTCAGTCCCTTTGGATACTAGCTGCAAGGCTTCCATTGCAAGTTGTAAGGAGTTGCTAGGAGATAAATTAGGCGATGATTTCAGCTGGGAAGTTTCTTTATTTTCAGTTACCTCATCATCCATGAATTCATCTTCTTCATCGAACTCCTCCATGGATTCATCAAAGATCTGCTCATCCAATTGTTCCAAAGCCCACGGCTCAGCCTCGGATTTCAACCTTTGGTGTGGTTTAAGCGGCTGTGTTTCAGCCCCTAATGTGTATTTCCGCTGATAACCGCGCGGTGTAATCATGAGACCGTCATACAGCTTGGTTGCGGAATTTCCAATAATAATGGTCGTTAACATGCCAATATCATGATTCAACATATCAGCAAGCGTCGTCACAACAACATGCTCGCGATCTCGATACGCGCTTTTTACAATCCCAACGGGTGTTAAAGGAGAACGATGCTTTAGGAGAATGCGCTGCGTTTCCACGATTTGTCTGGTCCGTCTACCGCTTCGCGGGTTATAGAGAGCAATGACGAAATCAGCCATACCCGCAGCCTCAACCCGCTTCGCAATCAGCTCCCAAGGCGTCAGATGATCACTCAAGCTGATGGTGCAAGAATCATGCATTATGGGTGCCCCCAGCAGAGAACCAGCCGAATGAACAGCTGAAATGCCAGGAATCACTTCCACTTGAACGCCTTCATGCTGAGTCCAGCCTTGTTCCATCAAAACCTCATAAACAAGACCGGCCATCCCATACACACCGGAGTCTCCACTGGAAATAACAGCAACTTTCTTACCCTGCTTGGCTTGCCGCACAGCCTCTTGCGCACGACTCACTTCTTCCGTCATGCCAGTACGAACGACTTGCTGTTCGCTTAATAGACCTGCGATAAGATCCACATAGGTGTTATATCCAATGATAACTTCACTTTCCTGTATCGCTTCCCGTGCACGCTTCGTAATATGTTCAAAACTCCCCGGTCCAAAGCCGATTATGAGCAGTTTTCCTGACAATTTGTATCACCCTTCCCCAGAATTACACAAACAAAAAAAGCATCCCTAACATAAGTCATGTTAGAAATGCTTGTTAAATTACAACAGTTAAAAAAACCAGAAGTAACCGCTCTCTAACACTCCCTAATTCCTCGTAGGGTTATTGTGTTGTTGAATTAGGCAGGTCTCCTGACTTCATCATCCCCTTGCACCTTCCCAGGTTTGTCACCCAGTGGCATGCTGCAAGGAGTTACCGAATAAACGGCGATGTTCACAGTGGCGGGTCCGTGCCGGTATTTCACCGGTCTTCCCTTTTAACCATACACCCGAATGGATCTATGGCACCTAATTCCTTTGATATGCAATTACGATCATCCTACCATCTATCGATAGGGTTGTCACGTATTTATTCATAGATAGCCTGGTAGAGTCCTTCCATCAAACTCTGGTAACTGCTTGGATCATAGGTCACTTCAGCAAAAGAAACTTGAATGACCTTGTTGATCGTTTTAACGATAAAAAAACTATCCTCCCCACGCTCCGGGTCAATATAAGTATAGCACTCTAAGTGATTGCTTCCCGTTTTTTGACGTAAAAATTCCGTTGCTTCCGCACTCAAATTCGCATATTTAGGCATAGTTAGCTTCCTTTCCATTAAACGAAGTGATGCTATCTATTATAACGTATTTTTACCCTTTGATTCCTATCAAAACAAGAAAGTATTTCTTTAATTTTCAGAATTTTCGTACTATAATGAATCTATCAAGATATCGCTTTCATTATATGAAGGAGGAATTGATATGAGCAGTCATGAAACGAATGGATTGGTCTTTGTCTTTACGGGCACTAGCGGTTCTGGTCGTAAAACAATTGCCCATCACATTGCCAAAGAGCTTGGTTTCTCATCTGTCGTCTCCTACACAACTCGAACACCTAGACCCAAAGAAATCAACGGGAAGGATTATAATTTCATCTCGCGCAAAGCGTTCATTGACAGTGACATTGCAGGTGAATTTTTTCAAACTGTTGAAATTGACGGGAATTTCTATGGAATTAAGAAAGCGGACATCGATGAAGCGCTTCGCAAAGACGGACTTATCTATGTCATTGTGAATCGTTATGCAGCTAACCGTTTCAAGTATACATTTGGAGAAAGAGCGATCCGCTTGTTCATCTATGTCAATAAACAAACGATCATGGAACGCATGCTTGCTCGAAACACGCCAACGGACGTCATTGACCACTACATGAACCACTACATAGAGGAAGTCTCCTACCGCAAGGATTGTGAGCATGTTTTTGAGAATATGAATTTACAAGAAACGATCGGCAAAGTAAAAGCAACCATGCTCGCTCACATGCCGACTACAACTAGTTAAATGTGCCAATAACACCAAGAGACCCGGTGATCGACATCACCGAGTCTCTTTTTTACGATCCAACATTTCATTTTAATGGGGCTTTTTTCCGCTTCAAAGCCACGAATCCGCCTAATAGTGAAACCGGTACAATGACGACAAAACCAAGCAGCTCATACCATAACGGAATGCTATGATTGGTTAACATGGAATCAAATCCGATTGCAGCGCCTATGACACCAATAATGGCCGCATTGAAATATTCGGCACGCTTTGCAACCTTAGCGGCGATGAATCCGCCAAGAAACGACCAGAACAAACCAACTACCAGAAGCAAAAGCATCAGGCCTACATTCGAATATATAACACTAACATCATGCTCATCCACTGGGCGATTAGCAAAATATATACCGCCAATTAACGAAGTCGATATCAAAGTCCCCAAATTATCAACCGCTATGCCAAGCAATACACCCAGAAAATGAAATTTTCGTTCACTTTTTTGTTCAACCATAGATTCTTCTTCTCTCCTGATCACTTCGACCTACCAACCTTATCCATAATACCATGTGGCCGTCTTAGTATCCAGTTCTCACCTAGATGACCTTGCAGACTCGGCTGTCTCTTCGGCTATCATCTTCACGTAATTATTGCGCTTTTCAAGAAATTGAGTCATATATTTTGCTAAAAACAAATGATCGACAAGCTTCCCCAATCCTCCAAATGGCGAGGTGTAATCGAACGTATCTATCATCAAAGTTCCTTGTTCTACAGTTACAAACTCATGAGTATGACGAAATCGCTTGAACGCCCCTCTTACCATTTCATCCACAAAGTAATGTGGCTTCTCCATCTCTGTAATCTGGGCAGTCAATTGCTGCTTAATACCTAAGTGATAAGCTTCCCAAGTCACTGTTTCGCCACGCTCAATCAAACCCTGAGTCCTGCCTGCTAACGCTCTTTCCTTCGTATGAGAGGTTGATTCTGCATGGATATCTATACTCCTTGCCAAATCAAAACACACTTCAATAGGTGCATGAATAAGTAACTCCTGACGTATAATCGGCATTGACTCCTCTACTTCCACCAAGTTTCTATCGGATAATCCGCAGCATCAACGGTGACCGTTTGACCTATTTTCGGTGTGACAATTGACACTTTGTTAGCATGCGCTGCCCTTGTGGCACGCTCTACCGGATCTGTCCAATCATGTAAAGCCAGCGTGAACGCCCCCCAATGTATCGGAATCATCAGCTTACCATTCACATCCATATGGGCTTTCACCGTTTCTTCCGGCATCATATGAATATCAGACCAGCGATCATCGTATTGACCACACTCCATCAGAGTAAGATCGAACGGACCATATTTTAGCCCAATTTCTTTGAAATGAGGGGAATACCCACTATCACCACTGAAGAAGATCTTGGATTGTCTTCCTTTGATCACCCACGAACACCAAAGGGATGCACCACGATCTGTCATGCTTCTCCCCGAAAAGTGTATAGCTGGCGTACAGGCCAACGCTAAACCTTCAAACGCAAACTCATCCCACCAATCATACTCTTCGATCTTCTCTGGCTGCACACCCCATCTGATCAGATGACCGCCAACCCCAAGCGGGACAAAAAACTTATTCACTTTATGCTTTATTTTCATGATCGATCCATAATCCAAATGATCATAATGGTCATGTGACAAAATGACGGCATCAATCACGGGCAGCTGCGCAATTTCAAAAGGCAATCCACCGCTATATCTTCCCTTCCCGAACCATGGAAACGGCGAAGGAGCTTTGCCGAACATGGGATCTAATAATAGGGCTTTTCCATCGATCGTTAGCAAGGAGGCCGAATGACCAAACCAGGTCACTTTCGTTTCCATATCCTTGGTCAAATTAGGTGTTTCCATCGCTAATGGCGTCATTGGACGTCGATTAGGACTGCTTTTCGCAAAATCTAGCAAGATCCCGACCGTATTCCCAATGCCCATATTCATCATGGTCGGGACAGGATTTTGGAATTTCCCATTCAAATACTGAGGGGATCGAGAGAAAGCCTGGGTCTTCTCCTTCGAGGGTCTCCGTCCAAATACAGGATAAACATTCATAAAAAGAACAATAAAGCACACAATGCCCACTACAATACTCGTCAAAATAAGTAACAACTTCTCTTCCGCCTCCAGGTTAAGCTTATTGGAATAGTCTTTTTACAACTAGATGTATTAACGTAAATCCGCACCGTATGGTTCCAAGATTTGATTAACTACCCTGATGAAAGTCGCAATTTTTTTCAAAAATAGGGACAAAAGCACAATCAGTCGATTCGCCCAAACATTCCTCCAAAATAGTCATAAGCTATCTCGAAACACAAACCACTTTCAGTTGGAGGTTGATTCGAATGAGTTGTGGAACTGGCGTAGGTTATACTTCTTCAGCAGCAATCTTGGTACTGTTCATTTTATTGGTTATCATCACTAGCGCTTTTGTTTGGTAATTTGAAAACAAATACAGAAAGGCTACCTATCCTCATAGGTAGTCTTTCTGACATTCCCCTGCAACGATAAGGTCCATTTTTTATATGAAAAGTACATTGAAAGTTTGATAAAATAAAAAAGAACGCTCTGGATTGGAGCGCCCTCTTTTTGATATATAGTCTTACAGCCATCAATTTAACACGTTAGACTCGATCGCGACTAATTCATACAAATCATTCACATCACACCCTAAGGTGTCAGCGATTGATATAGCAGACTTAAGCGGCATGATTCTTTTGTTTTCAACAAAGTCGGTAATCCGCTCTGGCTTGTAAAGCAAAGTTCGAGCAAGATCAAAGGCAGTCATGTTGGATTCAAGTAATCGCTCACTAAGCAGGCAGCGACCGAGCTCATATTTCATTCTGATGACCTCCGAAACATTACAAAGATTCTAACCCTCTCAAGAAACCTTATGCTCGATGCGGAGCTTATCAGCAACCATCGCAATAAATTCTGAATTGGTCGGTTTCGATTTCGAGATGTTGATTGTATATCCGAAGATAAACGAGATGGAGTCAATGTTGCCGCGCGTCCAAGCAACTTCAATCGCATGACGAATGGCACGCTCAACGCGGCTAGGTGTAGTCTTGTACTTCTCTGCAATAGCTGGGTACAATGTTTTGGTGATCGCACCAAGGATTTCGATATTATTGTAAACCATCGTAATCGCTTCGCGAAGATATTGATATCCTTTAATATGCGCAGGAACGCCGATTTCATGTATGATGCTGGTGATATTAGCATCTAAGTTTTTACCTTTAGGCATATGTACGATATTTGCACGTGATGTGGAAGTGGTTGCGGATGTTTGATTGTTACCAACAAGCTGGCGAATACGATTCGTTAATGTTTCCATATCAAAAGGCTTGAGAATGTAGTAAGAGGCTCCAAGTTGCACAGCTTTTTGAGTGATATTTTCTTGCCCAAATGCAGTTAGCATGATGATTTTCGGTTGTGTGGGAAGATTCATCTCACGCATTTTTTCAAGTACACCCAAGCCATCTAAGTGAGGCATAATAATATCTAAAATGAGTACATCCGGTAATTCACGTTGTTGTTCTAGAAACCGAAGAACTTCGTTACCGTTGTACGCCACTCCCACAATTTCCATATCCTCTTGCTCACCAATGAACTCTGATAATAAATGGGTAAACTCACGGTTGTCATCTGCTAGTAACACTTGAATTTTTTGCAACTTAAAATCCTCCTTTAGCTACTCAACAAGTTGGTAATTCTCTCTTAAGTAAAGGTATTCGACACCCCAACTTAAATTCCTTCTGTCGAATATTATTTTTCTTTTCTTTTAATTCACTTTCTTATATAATAATATATTTATCTTCTATATCCAACATTTTTCGACAAATTCACAGAAAACTATGTTTTTCCTTGTAGAATGAGGTTAAAATAAAATAAAGAATCAAAGGCTTCTAGCTCGCCTTTGATTCTTTGTAAGAGGCTCCTGAAGAAGGTCTAAGGATAATACCTGAGTCCTGAAGCATCCACTCGATAAAACAACCGTAACCACTTGTTGGATCATTCACAAATACGTGAGTAACAGCTCCGATTAACTTGCCATTCTGGATAATAGGGCTGCCGCTCATCCCTTGCACAATACCGCCAGTCTTATCTAACAATCGCGGATCCGTGATTTTGATGACCATTCCTTTGGTTCCTGGAATGTCTTGTTTAGATACATGGACTACTTGAATGTCAAATTTCTCGACCTTCTGTCCTTCCACAACTGTATAAATTTGAGCAGGGCCTTCTTTCACTTCTTCAGCGAAAGCAACAGGTATGGGTTCTTTATCCAAGCTGTGGTCAGGAGCAGCATACATTTTGCCAAAAATACCGAATGCCGTGTTTCTTTCGATATTACCAATGACTTTACTATCTTTGTACAAGGTAGCATGTTTCTCGCCAGGATCTCCATTATGGCTCTTAGAAATTGAGGTCACATTAGAGTACACAATATCGCCGTCACCAACGATGATTGGCGTTTGGGTATCCATATCGGTGATCACATGTCCCAGTGCCCCGTACACGCCTTGATCCGGTGCGTAGAAGGTTAGAGTACCAACACCCGCAGCTGAGTCCCGAATGTACAAACCTAAGCGATAGGACTTATCTACGACGTCATAGACAGGCTGCAGCTTAACCATAATCTCTTCATTGTTACGAAGGATTTTTAGCTCCAGCGGTGTTTTGCTTTCTCCGGATTTGGCTACAAGATCAGCAACCTTACTAACATCCTTGGAATCTTTGCCATTGATCTTAGTAATTAAATCACCTACTTGAATTTTCGCTTCTTCACCAGGTGAAACTTTTTGGTCTTGGGCAACAGTTACTAAATGATGACCTACGACCAAAATACCGGCAGACTTAATTTTCACACCGATTGTTTGACCACCTGGGATGACTTTCAAATCCGGTACGACATTGACTTTAACGGTCTTGATGGGGATTGCACCGAACAGCTTGAGCTTCATTTCTGTTTGCCCAGAGTGATCGGATTGCAAAGAGATGGGTTCTTTCAAATTAACTTGAAATGAGTGCTTGGCATTGCCGTTAACCTTTACAATATCCGTATCTTTTACCGTGACTTGGGCGTTGACCGGCATTGTTAGTTGGAGCTGCTTCCCCTGCCCGCTGAATAAGCGAAGTTCCTGGGGGAAGGAGGCAAAGCTTTGAAAAGGCGGAGACAAACTTACCATACAAACGAAGAAGACGAGCAGGAGTCCGAACAATCTTTTTCTTTTGCTGGATTGCAATATCTTCACGCTCCTTCACACTTCCTTGAGCCCTGACGATTGTCTCGTCAAATGCGTACCTTTAAGTTAACCCCACTCTCCCCGTTTTATAACTGAAAATGCTGACTATCTATACTTTCATGCCCTTGCTTTCTTATTTCTTGCCATGGCAAGCATTTCCCCAGCATGATGCAGGGTGGTTTCCGTCACTTCAACACCCCCGAGCATCCTCGCTAATTCCTCAATTCGTCCAGAATCAGGCATATCTTGGACACGCGTAAATGTTCGTTCTTGATCTACTTCTTTACGAATGTAGAAATGAACATCTGCGAAACTAGCCACTTGTGGTAAATGCGTAATCGAGAAAACTTGGCAGTTTGTCGACAATGCGGACATTTTCTCTGCAATAGCTTGCGCCGCGCGGCCACTTACACCCGTATCCACTTCGTCGAATACAAGTACAGGAATTTGATCAATCCGTGCAAATATGGTTTTCATCGCGAGCATAATACGAGAGAGCTCTCCGCCAGAAGCAATTTTACTAAGACCGCGTAAAGGCTCTCCAGGATTGGGTGCCATGAGAAACTCAATTTGATCGATTCCTTGCCGTGAGAAACGTACTTTGTTGCCTTCAACTAGAATGCCGCGTTCGTCAAGTATTTGTTCCACTTGCACACGGAACTGCGTGCGTTCCATCTGCAAATCGCGTAGTTCGTGCTCAATTTGACCTGCAAGCTGTACTGCAATCCCTTTGCGCAAATTGGAAAGATCCAAAGCTGCTACACCCAACTGCTTTTCTTCGGCCGCAAGCTTGTCTTCTAATTTACGAATATGCTCATCTTTATTTTCAATGGTGTCGACTTCACTTTTAATTTTATCCAAATAAACGAGTATTTCTTTAATATTCTCTCCATATTTTCGCCGAAGAGACGTGATCAGATCTAATCTTTGTTCAATAAAATCCAAACGTGAAGGGTTAAACTCAATGCCATCTCGGTAGTCACGCAGTTGATAGGCAGCGTCTTCCATTTGATAATAAGCGGATTGCGCCTGCTCGAGAAGAGGATTTAGCTTCGTAGGGTCAAGTTGTACGATATCCTGCAGTCTGGAAACAGCCTTTCCGGCAGCATCTAAGCCACGGTTGGTCGCATAGAGGAAATCATAAGCCTCAGAAGTGCTTTGAAATAATTTTTCCGCGTTAGCCAGTTTTCGCTTCTCTTCGATTAAGGTCTCGTCTTCCCCCATTTTGAGCTTTGCAGCCGAAATTTCATCGATTTGAAAACGATATAAATCTAGCATTTGCAGCGCCTGTTTGCTAGTTTCTTGAATCTCTCGCAGCTCTTTTTGCAGCTTCATGTATTGATCATAGCTAGCTTGATAGTTTTTTTTCGCAGCCTCAACTTCAGAATCACCGAATAAATCGAGAGAATCAACATGTTCATCTACATTTAGCAGGGATTGATGCTCATGCTGACCATGAATATTAACCAGCCACTCCCCTGTTTTGCGAAGCATCGTCAAGTTTACAAGCTGACCATTAATTCGGCTGGAGCTTTTACCCGACGCGGTGATTTCTCTACGAATGAGTAAATGTTCACTGGCATCCGCACTGATGCCGAGTTCTGTAAGCGTATGCCAAACCGGATGCGTAGGCGGTAATTCGAACATTGCTTCAATCTCTGCTTTGTCCGCACCATAGCGTACCAACTCCGAAGATCCTCTACCGCCAACAATGAGTGTTAAGGCATCGATAATGATCGATTTACCTGCACCTGTTTCTCCTGTTAGGACATGAAAACCAGCTTTAAAACGAATATGTACATGTTCAATTACAGCCAAATTACGAATCGAAAGTTCTGTAAGCATGTGCTCCCCCTGAAATTAAGATAGTAATGACATAACTTCATCCACAAAAGTAAGGCTGTTCTCTTTGCCGCGGCAAATCACAAGAATAGTATCATCTCCGCAAATCGTCCCCATAACACCGTTCCACTCCAGATTATCAATAAGTGCGCATATCGTGTTCGCGGTGCCTGGCAAACATTTCATCACGACAAGATTGTCGGTATGGTCGATGCTTACAAAATGGTCACTCAAAGCCCTTCGCAGTCTTTGCATCGGATTAAATCGCTGATCGGCCGGCATGGAGTACTTATATCTGCCATCATCTAAGGGAACCTTAATCAAATGAAGCTCTTTGATATCGCGTGAGACTGTCGCTTGTGTGACATGAAAGCCAGCAGCTCGAAGAGTCTCTACCAATTCATCCTGCGTTTCAATCTCGTGGTTCGTAATAATCTCTCTGATTTTTACATGCCTTTGACCTTTCATCCTTACACCTCTATATGAAATGTGATTTTTTTTATTTTGTTTAGAGCCATATCCACATATAGCACGCCGTCAGCTTCTGGATAAATCAAACTATAGGCTAGCAGCATATCTCGAACAGCGCTGCCTGTCATTTCAAGCGGTTTACGTTCCTTCGCTACTTTCACGAGGTAAATCTGCTCTTCTTTCTGGGCAAAATAGTCGATGAATAACCGGCTTTCCAGCTGTTCTCTTTCATTGATCGTCATCCTGATAGGGATTTTCGTTTTACCGGCAATCACATCGAAGCCAGCTCCTTCAAGCAGTTCCACAACTTCATCCTGCGGTATTTCTGAGTGTCTAGGAAACCTTCTTCGCTTCTTATTCGGTCCGTCTAGCCACCTTTGGAATCGCCAAAAGATAATGCCTACAACTATGATCAGGATTAACAAAATGACTTTAACATCGCCTTGTTCCATGTCCTTCACCTCGCCATAGTATTCGCGGATTTACCCGGAAAATCCTTTTTTATGAAGCAAGCGTAAGTGAAAAAACCCATCTCTGGGCCGCAAAGGCGTTCTCAAAGATGAGTTTATTTGCCGTGCAATTTTTGTGCTTCTTTGACCGTCTCCGCAATCAAAACCTTCAGAGAAGAAGCGTCAGCAAGAGAAACACTGTCATCCGTATCACTAGACCAATAGGCAAGGAATTCAATGTTCCCTTCTCCGCCTGTTATCGGTGAGAAGGTCAGCCCTTTCAAGCGAAAGCCTAACTCTTCTGCAAAAGTTAACACAGTGGTCAGCACATCCACATGCACATCGGGATCGCGTACAACACCAGATTTCCCAACTTTCTCTCTACCTGCCTCGAACTGAGGCTTAATGAGGGCAACCACTCGCCCCTGATTTAACAAGATCTCCTTCAGTGGCGGTAAAATAATACGCAATGAAATGAACGAAACATCAATGCTTGCAAAGGTAGGTCGTGGACCGTTCAAGTCCTCCATTTTCGTATAGCGGAAATTCGTTCTCTCCATAACATGAACACGTTCATCATTACGAAGCGACCAGTCCAATTGATTATAGCCAACATCAACAGCATATACAGAAGAAGCACCATTTTGCAGAGCACAGTCTGTAAACCCGCCTGTCGATGCTCCTATATCTAGCATAACTGCTCCGTTTAAGTCGATATCAAATTGTTTCAATGCCTTCTCTAATTTAAGGCCGCCTCTACTTACATAAGGATGAATGGCCCCTTTCACTTTCAAAACAGCCTTACGGCTGATCTTCATTCCCGCTTTATCTACAGGTTCTTCGTCAGCAAAAACAAGGCCTGCCATAATGGCGGCCTTTGCTTTCTCTCTACTTTCGAAATAACCTTGCTCAAGAAGCAATAGATCTAATCGTTCTTTATCCGATGACATTGTGTTTGTGTTACTCCTATTCTTATCATCCATATCCTTATGCTCGTTGTCGTTTACGTGGCACTAGTTTCTTCACTTCAGCGATTAAGTTTTGAGCGGTAAGTCCAACTTCTTCACGTTGTTCCTTCACGCTTCCATGCTCAACGAAGTAATCCGGGATACCCATGATTTGAACGTTTAGTCCAACGACTCCTTTGGCTGCATAGAATTCCATGACGCTGCTGCCAAGTCCGCCTTGGATTGCCCCTTCTTCCATCGTGATCATTGGAATAGACTCGCTCGCTAACTGAAGTAAGTAGGCTTCATCCAGCGGCTTAATGAATCGTGCATTGACAATGCGAAGGTTGATGCCTTCCTTAGCTAATTGTTCGGCTGCCTCTTCCGCAATCTGCACCATCGGTCCTACAGCAAGTACAGCCGCATAATCACCGTCACGTAGTGTCTCCCACGTACCGATTGGGATTGCTTTTGGCGCGTCAACAATACTCGAACCCGTTCCACTATTTCTTGGATAGCGGTATGCGATAGGTCCATCATTGTACTCAAGAGCAGTCTGCATCATATCTCTTAACTCACGTTCGTCCTTCGGCATCATAAGCACCATGTTCGGCAGCGACCGTAAAAATGAAATGTCGTATGCGCCATGATGAGTCTCACCATCAGGACCCACAAACCCCGCACGGTCAATAGCAAATGTAACATTCAGCTTCGGACGGCAAATGTCGTGAACGACTTGGTCGTAAGCTCTCTGTAGAAAAGTGGAATAGACGGCAAATACCGGTTTCAACCCTTCACTCGCAAGTCCTGCACAAAGTGTAGCCGCATGCTGCTCCGCAATCCCGACGTCAATCATCCGGTTAGGAAACTGCTTCGCGAACTTCAATAACCCAGAGCCTCCAGGCATAGCAGGAGTAACCGCAACAATTCTGGAGTCCTTCTCAGCAAGCTCGATTAACGTATTCCCAAAAATTTCTGTATACATAGGAGGACCTACGGATTTAAGTACTTGACCTGATTCGATCTTGTAAGGTCCTGGACCATGCCAACTATGCGAATCCTGTTCGGCTGGCGTGTATCCCTTACCTTTGGTCGTTACGACATGAACAAGCACAGGACCGCCTACTTTCTCGGCCTGTTTAAGCGTGTCGAGCAACACCGGCAAATTATGTCCATCTACAGGCCCAATGTAAGTGAACCCTAATTCCTCAAACCAAACACCGTTTAGTACAAAATATTTGAGACTGTCCTTCAGCTTTTCCGCGGTTTTGGCCAAGGTGTCGCCGATGGCAGGAATTTTCTTTAGTAAATGTTCAACTTCTTCTTTGGCCTTCAGATAATGACGATCCGAACGAATTTTGCTCAAATAATTATGAATAGCCCCGACATTGGGCGCAATCGACATTTCATTGTCATTCAGAATGACCATAATATTTTTCTTCTCATGACCAATGTGGTTCATTGCTTCTAACGCCATACCACCGGTAATCGCCCCATCACCGATAACGGCAACAACTTTATTGTGTTCACCTTTAAGATCGCGAGCCATCGCCATTCCCATTGCGGCAGATAGCGAAGTACTGCTATGCCCGGCTTCCCAGACGTCATGTTCACTTTCAGAACGTTTAACGAATCCACAAAGTCCCTTGTACTTGCGCAGGGTATCGAATTTATCTTTGCGACCGGTTAAAATTTTGTGTACGTAAGCTTGATGACCCACATCAAAAATAAATTTATCATACGGGCTGTGGAACAAGGTATGTAAAGCAATGGTGAGCTCAACCACACCTAAATTGGAGGACAAGTGTCCACCTGTAACGGAAAGCTTCTCAATCAGAAATTGACGAATTTCACCAGCCAATGTCTCAAGCTCCGTCAAGGATAAACGCTTCAAGTCCTCAGGCCGATTGATTTGTTCGAGCAGCACGCTTGTTTCCTCACTTTCAATGTGAAAATACTGAGATCGATTTCACCATTATATCATAATTTGGGTATTTCGTGTAAAACGACTCAACACTAGTGGAAAAGTTGATCCCAATAAAGGATTTAATGATCCCTCTGCATTAAGTAATCCGCCAGTTGGAGAAGCCTCTCAGGGTGTGCAATCTGTGCACGAAGCAGTGTTTCTTTGGCATGATTCGTTAAATCCTTGACCTTCTGTTCCGAGGCTTCCAACCCAATAAAAAAGGGATAAGTTACCTTCTGCTGCTTCTCATCGCTCTTCACGGGCTTACCTAACTTCTTCTCATCACCGATAATATCCAAAATATCATCCTGAATTTGAAAAGCAAGACCAATAGCATTGCCGAATTCACTAAGTGCACTCAGTTGCGCATCCGTTGCACCGGCAATATGACCGCCAGCACGTAAGGAGAAAACAATGAGATCACTCGTCTTATGCATATGAATAAAGGTTAATTCTTCGAGTTTGGTCATGCCTTGCTCCCCAAGCATATCTGCGGCTTGACCGCCAACCATCCCTCTTGCTCCCGCATATATGGCAAGTTCTTCTGTAATAGCCAGCACGCGTTCTGCTGGAATGCCATGGCTTTTATGAGCTTGCGTAACGCTGAAGAATGCTTGCGTCAGCAATGCATCGCCAGCTAGAATGGCCATGGCCTCCCCGTATACCTTATGATTCGTCAGCTTGCCACGGCGATAATCATCATTATCCATTGCTGGTAAATCGTCATGAACCAGAGAGTAGGTATGAACCATCTCAATAGCTAAAGCAACAGGCATCGCAGCTTCTAGGGAGCCCCCAAGCACTTCAGCGGCTGCGAGTACCAGAATGGGGCGCAAGCGCTTGCCTCCAGCCATTAAGGAATAGTTCATGGACTCACGTAGAGAACCAGGAACGTCCCAAGCTGTAGGCAGCGCTTGAATTAAAGCTGCTTCGACCATGTCTGCATGGGAAGCAATATATTCATGAATCGTTGACGTCTTCTTCAACCTAATTCCCCTTATCTTCCAAGACAGGTTGGAAAGGCTTCCTGCTCACAGTGCCTGTTTCACCTTCAACCAGCATCTCAATTTTCTTCTCCACTTGTTCAAGCTTCACACCGCACAGATGGGAGAGCCGCACGCCTTCCTGATATAACTCAATGGCTTTCTCCAATGGCACATCGCCGCTTTCTAATTGGGCAACAATGCGCTCCAGCTGTTCAATGGCTAGTTCAAAGCTAACTTCCGTTTCACTCGTAGACATCTCTGTTCTCCTCCATCCCCGATACCTGACAATTCAATCTACCGTCCTTCAGACGAATCTTAACGAAATCCCCAACCTTCACT
This sequence comes from Paenibacillus andongensis, assembly GCF_025369935.1. Classification (NCBI taxonomy): domain Bacteria; kingdom Bacillati; phylum Bacillota; class Bacilli; order Caryophanales; family Paenibacillaceae; genus Paenibacillus; species Paenibacillus andongensis. The sequence goes on from NZ_CP104467.1 coordinate 4,687,836, forward strand.
TGAGAGACGGAACGAATGAGCTCCTGCTCTTGTTCGTCATACGCCAAGCTGTAGCCCCGCTGCATGACCTTCAGCGGGCTGAGGGCGTCCAAATGACGGACGCCGGACTGCCACTCCTGCTTCTTCGTGCGCAGGAGGGTCTGCATGGCCGTGAACATCTGCCGCCCCGCTGTATCCAAGCGCCGCCTTGCGGCCACGGCCTGCTCTTTGGGATTGAAGCTGGATAAGCGGCGCTCCAGCTTCAATCGCCGTTCCGCCAGCAGCGTGATACGCTGGCGCATGCGGTAACCGAGCTGCTCCGCCAGCCGGTCGAGCCGCTCCGCAGGCTGCATCAGCAGCTGCCTGCGGGGGTTCGTCAGGAACGGGGAGCGCTTCGCGCGCTCCAGCCGTTCCTGCTTGCGGCGCAGCTGCTGGAGCAGCCCGTAGTGCAGCCGCTGCGACAGCTGCGACAGCTGCTGCTTCAGCTCGTGGTGGTGCGGCACCGCGAGCTCGGCCGCCGCCGTAGGCGTCGGCGCTCTGAGATCGGCGACGAAGTCCGCGATCGTAAAGTCCGTCTCGTGGCCGACGGCCGAGATGACGGGAATTGCGGAAGCGGCGATACTCCGCGCAACGGCCTCCTCGTTGAATGCCCAGAGCTCCTCGAGCGAGCCGCCGCCGCGGCCAACGATGAGCACGTCGGCTTCACCGAGCCGGTTCATCACTTCGATCGCCTTGATGATCGAAGGTGCCGCCCCAGCCCCCTGTACCAAGACCGGGTACAGGAGAATCGGAATCGACGGAAAACGCCGTTGCAGCGTGATAATGACATCACGAATGGCGGCCCCCGTCGGTGACGTGATCACGCCGATCGCGCGCGGAAACCGAGGAATCGGTTTCTTGCGCTCCGCCGCGAACAGCCCTTCCCCTTCGAGCTTCTTCTTAAGCTGCTCGAAGGCCATATACAAACTGCCGATGCCGTCTGGCTGCATCGCCGTCACATAGAACTGATACGCTCCGTCTCTTTCATATACGGAAATATTACCGCGAGCGATCACTTTCGTTCCCTCTTTCGGAATAAAACCGAGCTTCTGGTTATGAGAAGCAAACATGATGCTTTTCAGCCTGCCATCTGCGTCTTTAATCGTAAAATACATATGGCCGCTGGAATGGTGAGTGAAATTAGAGATTTCCCCACGAACCCAAACATCCTGCAGACGGGAATCGCTCTCTAGCATGAGTTTAATATACCGGTTCAAATCCTTGACAGATAAGATCTTCGTCTCGTTTCTCGCCATACTCTCGATTAAACGCTCACATTCGCTTTAGCTGCGCGGCTAGCAGCATCAACGGTATTGCGAAGCAGCATCGTAATCGTCATTGGACCTACGCAACCAGGTACCGGTGTAATTGCACTTGCAACCTCTTTAACCGCTTCGAAATCAACATCCCCTGTCAGTTTACCATCAGCAGGACGATTCATCCCCACATCGATAACGACAGCACCAGGCTTCACGTGATGAGCTTTAATCAAATGTGCTTTACCGACCGCAACAACAAGAATATCCGCTTGTTTCGTGATTTCCTCCATATTCGGAGTACGAGAGTGAACAACGGATACCGTCGCGTGCTCGCGCAGAAGCAGCATAGCCATTGGTTTGCCTACGATGTTGCTTCTTCCTACAACAACAGCGTGCTTACCTGCTATTTCGACTCCTGTGCGTTTTAGAATTTCGATAACACCATGCGGTGTACATGGCTTCATACCGTCTTTGCCAATCATCAAATTACCGACATTCATGGGGTGGAAGCAATCCACGTCCTTAAGCGGATCAATTTCATCAACAACTGCTTCTTCATTGATATGCTTAGGCAGCGGTGATTGAACAAGAATGCCGTTAATTCGGTTATCGCTATTAAATTTATGAATAAGTGCAATTAACTCTTGTTGCGTTGTATGTTCCGGTAAACGATGTACTTCGGAATAAATTCCTACATCATCACAGGCTTTCGCTTTGTTTCTTACATAGACCTGTGAAGCCGCATCTTCTCCCACAATAACAACGACAAGACCAGGCTGGTTGCCTTGCGCAGTAAGCGCGGCCGCATCCGACCTGATCTCCTCACGGATGGAACTCACGAGTTCTTTCCCATTAATAACTTGTGCAGACATGTTATTTCCCCCTAAGAGTTTTGTGAAAAACATTTGCTTCGGGCTTGCTAAAGCTAAATATATAAATGGTTGAATAATCAATGCTAATTAGGACGGTGTTACTTTGCCCTTCAACTCTTCAACTTCTTTAATCATTTTACCAAGTACACCGTTAACGAACTTACCTGACTCCTCCGTGCCATAATGCTTGGCCAAATCAATCGCCTCATTGACGACAACTTTAGGTGGAACATCATCTCTGTATAGCATTTCATACGCAGCTAAACGCAGCACTTCACGATCAATCCGTGAGAGCCTGTCCATCGCCCATCCTTTTAAGTACTCTTCAAGCAGTTCATCAATTCTAACTTTGTTACTGTATGTACCCTCAACGAGTTCAATAATGTAAAGAGGGTCAATTTTATCTCCGGAAAAATTCAACTCTGTTTCATTATCATGTTCTGCTTCATGAATCGCAATTTGGACAGCTTCCTGAGGTGTAGCCTCATTCATCTGGATTTGGTAAAGGCTTTGTACAGCAATTTCTCGTGCAACTCTGCGTTTCATTGTGGTCCTCCTAAAGTTTTCGCCAGAAAATTGACTTCGTAAGCATTCGATTGTGTAATTCGTCCTAAAATCTCTTTTTACTAGTATACGTCATATTGGAATGAATCCAAACAAAAAAATCCATGGTAGAACCAGGGATTTTAGCGAAACATTCTCCATTTTTGCGTGAGATAGCGCCAAATGTCTTCAAGAATGACGAAACTCTCTTTCCGATCCAGTTTGTTCCCTACATACAAGCCGAGCAGAACAATGAATCCAAAGATCAACATATCCCAAAAACCAAAAAATAAATAAATGAAGCCGAAGAAAACGCCTGCTGCCACTCCGATCACTTTGCCCCTATGGGACGCCCACAGCTCATTCCACATGAGTGGGTTCACCTCTATTCGACTCGGCTTTTAAAAGTTGGGGCTGATTGCACGATGTTCGCTACGAATACGGTTACGGAAGCTACAGGAATGCCAGTAATATCTTCGATGTAACTTTTCACTGTACTTTGCATCTCTTCAGTAAGTTCAGGAATCGAACTTTCCCCATCCACAATGGTTCTGATCGTAATTTCTAGACCTGATTGATTCACCCTTACACGGGCGCGCAGATCTTTGGATCCTTTGATTCGACCAGCAGCTTTCAAAGATAAGTTCTCAACTGTTTCTATCGAGATGCGAATATCTCCGAAATCCGTTCGTTGGTCGATCGATGGCGCCTGAGAACGACCACGACGCAGTGTCAAAATGAGGAAGCGAACAGAGATCAGCAGCATGATCAGGCTGATGATAATCGCCGGGTACGCAAAGCTTTTTTCGAAATAAAAATTACTTAGCATTTGACCTGCTTGTTCTAACGGGATCCAGCTCGAAGCGGTGAACAAAACAACGATAGAAGCAACTAGAATAATTAGGCTATAGAGAAGTAGCAAGAGCCTGTCCACAATTTTACCCACGTAAGCTTGTCCCCTTCCTATAGTTAGAGGAAACCCCCTGCAACCTGTAGGGGGTTTCAATTGATCCATATGGATGCAGCAATCCGCCTATTTCACTCGATGGGCAGCTGCTGTTTCTTCTTCAACCGGTTTATCTGCCTGTTTAAAATGAACATCATGAATATGAACGTTGACTTCAACAACGTTTAAGCCTGTCATCGATTCAATGGCGTGCTTCACATTCTGTTGAATGTCGCTTGCAACTTCTGGAATTCGATTGCCATATTCAATAATGATGGAGACGTCAATGGCTGCTTCACGTTGTCCGACTTCTACCTTTACGCCTTTGGACAAATTTTTGCGTCCAAGTAATTCAGCAATGCCGCCAGCTAATCCGCCACTCATCCCCGCTACTCCTTGCACTTCCACCGTTGCCAAACCGGCAATGATTTCGATAACCTCGGGGGCAATTTGGATGCTGCCCATGTCTGTTTTGACGTAATCCGGAGCGATTGTGCTCATTGTGGCACCTCCCTAGAGTTTGTGAAACAAACTTTCTTCGTAAGCTTTCCCTTGCTTAATCCATGGTTTGGATAAGCCATCTTAATTTATTACTATACCATTTCACCAAAAATATGACAAATGTTTGTCTACGATTCTGGATCATTCACGTCATGCTCTTCCAAGAATTTAATATCATGGTCACCCTTGATAAATTTCTTGTGCTCAAGCAGCTTCAAATGGAATGGAATCGTTGTGTTCACGCCATCCACCGCAAATTCGGTGAGCGCTCTTTTCATACGGGCAATCGCTTCTTCACGCGTACTTCCCCAAACGATCAGCTTCGCGATCATAGAATCATAGTGTGGAGGGATTGTGTAGCCCGGATATACCGCGCTGTCAACACGAACGCCAAAACCACCTGGCGGCAAGTAGAATTTCACTTGACCGGCTGAAGGCATGAAGTTCCGATTCGGATCCTCCGCATTCACACGACACTCAATGGCCCATCCATTGATGCGGACGTCCTCTTGTGCAAAAGATAATGGATTGCCTTCTGCAACACGAATCATCTCTTGGATGATATCGATTCCTGTAATCATTTCGGTTACCGGATGCTCAACCTGAATTCTCGTGTTCATTTCCATGAAGTAGAAATTCCCATCAGGACCAAGTAGGAACTCAAGTGTTCCTGCACCTGAGTAATTAACGGCTTTCGCTGCACGAACAGCCGCTTGCCCCATTGCTGTGCGTGTTTCAGCTGTCAGAATCGGGCATGGAGCTTCCTCAACAAGCTTCTGTCTACGGCGCTGAACGGAACAGTCACGCTCACCTAAGTGAATAACATTACCGTGTTTATCAGCTAAAATTTGAATCTCAACATGCTTCATGCCTGTTAAGTATTTCTCTAAATATATACCTGCGTTACCAAAAGCATTTTGTGCTTCTTGCTGCGCGGCAGTTATTTGCTGTACGAGTGTTTCCTCATTCTCGGCAATACGGATACCTTTACCGCCGCCGCCTGCTGTCGCTTTAATGATGATCGGGTACCCGATATCTCTGGCAATGACGATCGCGTCTTCAATGTTCTCAACCAAACCGTCTGACCCTGGAATGATCGGAACTCTAGCTTCTTTCATCGTTTGCTTGGCAACCGCTTTATCACCCATCCGGCTTATGGCATCTGGGGATGGACCGATAAAGGTAATATTGCAGCTCTCGCAAATTTCTGCGAAGTCCGCATTTTCCGCTAAGAAGCCGTATCCTGGATGGATCGCATCACATTCTGTTAGCGTAGCAACACTCATCAAGTTCGTAAAGTTCAAATAGCTGTCCTTGGAGGCAGTCGGCCCAATGCAATAAGCTTCATCGGCTAGACGCACATGCAGCGCATCACGATCAGCCTCAGAATAGACAGCTACTGTATAAATGCCAAGCTCACGACAAGCTCGGATAATACGAACAGCAATTTCTCCGCGGTTCGCTATTAGGATTTTATGAAATTTCATTATTTTACCTCCTAAGAGTTTTCCGTTAGGAAAACTTGCATCATAAGCGTGTACTGAGTTTTGCTCAAGCAAAACTGCGTCATAAGCATAAGCTTACTAATCGCTTACTCTGGTCTAACTAAAAATAAAGGTTGTCCGTACTCAACAAGCTGACCGTTATCTACGAGCACTTCAACGATTTCACCTTTAATTTCAGCTTCGATTTCATTCATCAATTTCATAGCTTCCACAATACAGACGACGTTTTTGTCGCCTACTTTGGAGCCAACACTTACGAAAGGAGCAGAGCCAGGAGAAGCAGACTGATAGAACGTTCCTACCATCGGTGAAACTATCTTATGTAAAGATGAGTCCTCTTGCTTAGCATGTCCATTAGTCGTAGGGATAGAAGCTTCGAGAGCGGCAGCAGGCGCTGTGTTAGCAATGCTTGCTTGACCGATCGGAGCATACGTTTGTTGAACGGGGGCTGTTACATAGACAGGCTCCGTTTTATTCGGCTTGCGAATAGAAAGGCGTGCACCTTCATTTTCGATTTCAAGCTCTTGTAAAGAGGATTGATCGACGAGTTTGATCAACTCTTTGATTTCACTCAATTTAAACATTCATGTCACTCCTTCAAGGTTGGTGAACCAGTAAAAAATGCGGTTTCATAGCCGCAACGTATGTATTATACCCATAAACGCAGGAAATGGAAAGAGTCCAGTTTGTCAGGACCCTTTCCATCGCCATCCTAGGCAGGCTAATCTCACCTCATTTTACTAAGGACGAACATATTGAATCTTAATATTTTCCGGACCTGTACCAAGCTCTTTCATCACCATATCAACGATCGTTACGCCTTGGCTTTTCTCTAGTTTATCGCTTTGAACAGTTACTTTCCACTTGTTACCATCTTGATTAATAATAGCTTGCGGGAAATCTTTCATCAGCACATCTTGTAAATTTTCTACTTTTTCTTGAATATCTGTCAGCTTCGCTAAATCATTTGTCGCTTTGGCAACAGCTTCCGGCGTCTTCTTGGAATCGATAATGATTTCCATTAAATCAGAGGAAGCTTTGCTAAAATAATCTCTTTGTTTCATTTGCTCATTCGTGAAATAATCGCTAGCAGATGTCGTTCTCGCTTGTTCTTCAACAATCTTCAGAACTTGATCATCCGTTTTGGCTGTATTTGGTTGAGCTGCTTTGGAAGCATCTTGCGTTGTTGTTTTAGCATCCGTTTTAACATCCGTTTTAGCATCGGTTTTCACGTCTGTTTTTGTTGGGTTCTGCGGAGTTACAGCTTTTGTGTCGACTTTTGCATCTCCGCCTGTTGTCGCTTTCACATCTGTTTTGGCCGCGTTCGCAGGGTCAACCTGACTCATATCAATCTTCACTTCTTGTGATTTATTGACCGTTTCTGTTGTTGCTAAGTCAAGCTTGTTAACATCCTCTGTGAACAAATAATAGGCGGAAAGCACCACCATTAAACTAAGCATAGAAACGAGCCAAATTGTTTGTCTTTTCGCATTCATTGAAATTCCTCCTCAATTTTAATTGACTACCACATTCATCCCCCGGTTTTGCGGGGTAAAATAGAGATCCTACTCGCTTGCACATCAAGTCCTCGCTCTACAGCTTCTGTAATCATTTTTTTCACTGTGAGATTCTCGGCGCCTTTGGCGACAACGATGACGCCTCTGATCTTAGGTTTAATGTATTTAAGCACAAGCGGTTTCTGGTCACCGGAAACTTGATAGACAACCACTTCACCACTCCGCGTTACCTGGGATATATTCCGTGTCGCTCCACCATTGTCGCGTTCTGTCGTCATTTGCTGATTGTCATTATAATTTTTGTCGACTGTCAGTTCTTCCGTGGACTCAATTGTAACGAGCACTTCAACATCGCCTACGCCCACAATTTTCTGCAAAATCTCCTTCAACTGTGTTTGATAGGCTGCTTCATAATCGTGAAAGCTAGAATTTTCTTTAGATGTACTGTTGAGAAATGTCTCTTTGCTGGGTTGCGGAGAGGCTCTGCCCGCATTGATGGGATCAACATCTTTTACAGTCATAAATGCATTCATAATCATCAGCGCAGCTCCCAAGAGTCCAATCATTACGACCCACAAGAGCGTGTTCTTGCGTTTGGGTCCTCCCGGACCTCCGCCGAATTTGTGCTCCATCCATTGCAGCAATGTTCCCACCCTATCACCTCGCAATCCTTCCATTCCTTTGTTTCATTTGGATATCAATCTGTGTAGGCTCCAAGGTCCAATCACGTACGATTTTTTGCTTAAGATGGTCAACCTCTTGCTCGATTCGTGACGATAACTTAGGCTGAGCAGCTGCTTCTAAGTCGCTTGGGTTACTTCCCTGCAGATTCGTTGTTGATTCGATCCGTATCGGATCAATTGGCTTGACTGGTTCCATGACCGCTATGCTTTTGGAAGCTGACTTTGATTGTCCCTGTTTCGTCGTTTCTATATCATCAAGGGTTACCCTGACTTTCGTTATAGCGGGTTTCCCGTTATTGTCAATTTGCGCCAGCACTTGAACATCTTGGATGATCAACTCAGTTTGCTTCTGTAAATCCTCTTTCATCAGCTCAGCCAGCTGTGTTTGAATCATTTGCTGCGATTGCTTTTGTCCTGCTTCTTGAAGCTTTTGGGCATCCTTCGTTATCACATCGAGCGATTTCATTAATGAATTTCCACCGCCGCTGCTCGCAAGCATTGTTTTCTCATTTTGCCGCTGCTCCGCTTGACCGATCAATTGATCAATGTCCCAATTCTTTTGAAACAATTGAAGTACTGGCGTTAAAAGCGTGAGCAGGATGAATAAACTCATAACTGTTTTGACATATCGCTGCATGGTATTACTAGGAAGTAGTAGATCAACAAATGTAGCCAACATAATGACCATGATGACGCTTTTTAGCCATCCCGCTAACCAATCCATAGCTGCCTCCTTTCACCGCATCATCACGGAGACATTACTGATCGCAATCATGATCGTTAGAGCTAAAAAGAACATGAGGCTGACGGCTGCCAGTGCCGCAAAAACATAAATTAAGCTCTTCCCAATCGTTTGCAAACAAGCGATTATCGGACTATCTCCCAAGGGCTGCATGATCGCTGCGGATAAGTTATAGATGAAAGCTAGCGTTAAAATTTTAATAGCTGGAAATGCACACAACATGATTAGAATGACAACGCCGACGAGTCCGATTGCATTCTTCACAAGCAGCGATGCCCCAATCACTGTCTCTGTCGCATCCGAGAATAAGCGTCCCACAACGGGGACAAAGTTTCCGGTAATGTATTTTGCCGTTCGAATCGCAACCCCATCTCTAACCGCTCCGGCAGTCCCTTGAATCGATATTACGCCAAGGAAAACAGTGACGAATACGCCCAGCATACTTAAACTTATTGTGCGCAGCAGGTTCGCTAACTGGGTGACTTTGTATTTCTCACTTAGAGAACTTACGATGTGCAGAACAGCGGAAAAGAACAACAAAGGGAATATAAACACATATATCGCTGTGCCAACTGAATGGATCATGAACACAATCAGTGGATGTAAAATCGCCACAGAAGTAACATTTCCCATAGATGCCAAAAGAGTTAACAGCAAAGGAACGATGGCAATCATGAATTGAATCATGGATGAAATAGCCGTTTTGGCGTAACCGATTGCTACGCTGAAGCTGTTTATGGCTATAATGATCAGAACCATATAGGTAATTGAATAACCAAGCTTGCTAACCGTGTTTCTTTCAAAGGAGCTTTGCAGTGTTTCAAGAATCATACTGAAAATCGTCAGGATCACGATCGAAGCTAGCAGCTTTCCATTAATGATGATTTCGTGGAACACATAGCTTAGTAGCCCCTTGAAAATGCTTTTCATGCTAATGCCCTTGGTCCCAAGCAGCAATTCCATGAAGGTTGGCGTCTTACTTTCAGGGAAGTAACCGCCGTAATCCTTCATGAGCTTATCCCAATATTGCTCAACAGGTTCGGTGTTTAGATGGTTGGCCTGCTCCTTGATCATGATATCCGTTGGCGATTCAGCGGCCATAGTACCCGTCAATCCAAGCCAAAGGCCCATTGTCATGATGAACAAAATAATCCAGCGGTTGTTCAGCTTCTGGTGCGAATAAAGTAGATTCATAAATGTCACTCCTCATGGATCATCTAAGCAGGGAGCAGTTTAACGACGGTCTCTATGATGACGGAAATGATTGGAATAGCCATCACCATAATGAGCACTTTCCCAGAAAGCTCGATCTTGGAGGCAATTGATTCTTGGCCGGCATCTCGCACGATTTGAGCGCCGAATTCAGCGATGTAAGCAACGCCAATGATTTTCAGTATTGTTTTGAGAAAAACCATGTTAATACTTGACTTTTGAGCTAAGTCTTCAAGTACCTGGATGACAGAAGAAATTTTACCGATCAGGAACAAGAAAATCATGATGCCCGTAAATGCTGCCAGCAAGAAAGCGAACATTGGCTTCTGCTCTTTGATGATGAGCGTTAATATCGTAACGATGAGTCCTAAACCTACGATCTGGATGATTTCCATCAGGCCCACCTCATTGGAATAGGAAGATCGTTTTGATTTCTTTAAATAAATGATCGAGCATACTGACGACCATAAAGAGCACGACCACGAAGCCAATGACCGTGACCCAGTGTGCCATATCCTCTTTGCCCATCTGCTTGAGCACCGAATGGATCATCGCAATGATGATACCGATGCCGGCGATCTGGAAAATGGCATTCACATCTACGTTCATTCCAGGCACCTCACTCTGTTGACAAGGAACTCACTTGTACGGCCAAGTATCCCTTGCTACCCTTAATACATCACTATCACGATCAATGCTCCGATTAAGACACCTAGGCTTTTCCACATTTTCTCGTAGCGGTTCTGCTCTTCCCTAGACTCGGTTTCTTCCGTTTGAAGTTGACTAATCGCGAGCCGTAAATGTTTGATTTGATCACTTCGATCTGTGAGCCCAAGAACAGCTCCCAGCTGCAGCACCACTTCTTGTTCCGCTTGCTTCATCGAAGTTCTTGTCCATACATCATTGACACTCCATTGCCAAATCTCGCGGGTGGATTTACCGTCACTCTTCGATAAACGCTCTGAAGTTATTCGAAATAAGGAAGATAGCGGTTCTGCAACCTGCTTGCTTAGTGAGGCGAATGCTTCAGGCAGCGGCGTGAGTGCGTACATAATTTCCGTCTCCATTCTCCCTAACGCACTGATAAGACTACGAATTTGCTTGGGACGCCTTACATAGTGCGCAGCCTTTAGGAAGCCAAACAATGTGGCAGCGCCGATAATAAGAACCCCACCGACAAATTTAAGCATCTAGCATCATCCTTTACGTACAGGATAGAGTTCCAAGGACTTCCCCAGAGAATCCAAGATGCGATAAGAGGCCAGTGCACCTTTTCTTCTATGCAGGATGACATATCTCGTGAATACACCCTCATCCAGCAGCTGCTTCAAAACTGGTCTCCTGCGTACATCCTCATAATCTGCACCATGCGCAGTAGCTACGACGCGAATCCCGGTGTGTACAGCCTCATGGATGGCATTTGCATCTTCTGGACGCCCAATCTCATCCACAATCAGAACATCTGGTGATAACGATCGAATCATCATCATCATGCCTTCCGCCTTCGGACAACCATCCATGACGTCGGTACGCGGCCCCAGATCGAATCTAGGCACTCCTTTGATACATGCAGCCAGTTCCGATCGTTCATCTACTACTCCCACTTTCTTACCAGCCGTCGATACGTTATTCGCTCCCCACTCTCCCCTGCTAATCAATCTAGCTAGATCGCGGATCAACGTAGTCTTCCCATGCTGCGGAGGTGAAATGATGAGCGTATGATGGATGCTTCTTAGCAAAGGATCAAATAACTGTGGTAACACCTCTCGACCGACCCCTTGGATCTCACGGGCAATCCTGATATTAAAAGAACTCACATCACGTATTTGCTTGACATGTCCCTGGTCCAAAACGGTTCGCCCTGCTAGTCCTACTCGATGACCGCCAGCAATCGTAATATAGCCTCTTCGCAGCTCTTCCTCGAAGGTATACAAGGAATGATTCGTGAGCATCTCTAACAGCGTAAGACAGTCCTGCCGTGAAGGCTTGTATGCCTTCATTTCCTGTGTCACCATCTCCCCCCGTTCACCTACAAAGGTATAACGATCCCCCCAGCTAATCTCAAGGGGCCGTGACTCTCTCACCCTGATTTCTTCAACACTAGCTTGTACGTCTGGCGGCAATGCGGCTAAGAGAAATCGAAAGGTTTGAGGCAGCAAGTGCATAATCGAATCGAGCATAGGGAGACATCCCTCCAAGTTGTCCAGTCTTCTATACTTATTTCTATGCTTAATAGAAAGAAATATGACCGATTACTTTTTTAAAATACCTATAAACAGACAGCTAACCCCAGCAATCACCCAAAGCATCTTACCCATTGATAGTTTCTCTGCGATCCCTACCAATCCAATCGTCGTTGTTGCTAGTAATACTAGAGGACCTACTAGAGCCAGCCCTGAGTTGACCAGCAGCGCTTTCTCCACCGTCGCAAGCCTCAGCATCAAGATCGCTGCAATAATTTCGATACTCCCCGACATCATCCTCAGCGAAGCCATCGTTAGGACAATTTTGTTCATTTTTTTCTACTACCTCCCTGTAAAATGTTTGAGCTCTTTTGAACTTTGCCAAAGTTACTCCGCGGAGCGAATTTATAAAAGGCAGGAAGAGCGACTTTTGTAAAGCTGTTCCTACCAACTCAACCCAATAAAAGGAACAGCTTTACAATGGAGTCCTGGACGTTTTTATAAATTCGTGGAGCACTCGATAGTAACTCCAGTAGAGCGCAACGGCAGCTCACCCTTTTTACCCTACCTTATGCAAGCTCGTCTGATTTTAGGCATGCTGGGCACCTCCATTTGTGAAGATGCATATGCTGAACACAGAATTGAACCTTCAAAGGACAGTGAGGAGAATTACCGATGGAATTGACCTCTCATTTGAAATGGAACCCCGTTCTAGCCGATCCTACAGGACAAAGGCAGGCTAAACCAAGAACGCTGGGCAAAACGATGGTGATGGATAAAGGATTAGGGTTGAACGCTTATCAAGATCTGCTCAGCACGTCTAGCAGCCATCTGGATATGATCAAAATTGGCTTCGGTACCTCGCCGCTTTATCCGTTACACGTACTTAAAAGTAAGATTAATTCAGCAAAAGAAAACGGCATATGCATTTATCCGGGGGGGACCTTTCTGGAGGTCGCTATCAGACAAAATGCAGTAAACTCTTTTTTTGACATGCTAATCGCACTTGGTTTTAATGGTGTTGAAATTTCTGACGGGACGATTGAGATGGAGCGCAGACTTCGAAATGAGCTTATTGCCAGAGGTTTGGAAGAGGGTTTCGAGGTCATTACCGAATATGGCAAGAAAGGCTGGGGTTCCTCCATTGAGTTAGAGGAATTAATAGAAACGGTCTTGATTGACACAGAACTCGGGGCAAAAATGGTTACCATTGAAGCACGGGAATCCGGCATGGGCGTAGGTATTTTTGATCAGAACGGGAAATGTAAAGACGACGAGCTGCAAAGAGTGCTTACCGCCATTCCCGGGGAGCAGCTCTTATGGGAAGCACCGCTCAAAAGTCAGCAGGTGCATTTAATTAACATGCTAGGCCCCAACATCCACTTGGGCAATATTCCGCCGGATGAGTTGATTGCGTTGGAAGCATTACGGAGAGGACTCCGTTCCGATACGTTGTCTTTGGGTACCAGAAAGGATTAAACGATGCATATCGAGGTTGTCGCCAACATCGGCGAAGCTAGAAGTGACGAATTTCTCCATAAAACCGTCATAGTCGTTGATGTTTTACGTGCAACTAGCACGATCATCACCGCATTAATGAACGATTGCAAAGCCATTGTTCCTGTCGAAACGGTTCTGAAGGCAAAAGAGTTATTTCGAGAAGGTGATTTGCTTGGAGGCGAACGTTTTTGCAAAAAGATTCCTGGTTTCGATTTCGGTAATTCGCCACTGGAATACACAAAAGCAGCCGTCCAAGGCAAGCGAATTATTCTCACAACCACAAATGGAACAAGAGGCATTCAGAAAGCGATGAAAGCCGATCACGTTATAGCGGGAGCTCTATTGAATAGCAGAGCCTGTGCGAAAGCCGCGATTGATTTCAAAAGGGACACCGTTATTTTGTGTGCAGGTACTCAAGATGTTTTCTCATTGGAAGATGGGCTTTGCGCAGGTCTAATCCTTGAGGAATTGTCAATTATGCTCGGTGACAAAAATATGGCAGTCAATGATTTCGGCATGGCTATGCGAGGGTGTTATCTGCAATCGAAGGATACGTTGTATGAAACCATATTAAGCTGCAATAATGGAAAGAAAATGAATAAGTCTGGTTTCCAGGCTGATTTGGCTTTGTGCTCAAAAGCGAATACCACAGATCTTGTCCCCGTCTTGGAACGAGATCAGATGGTACTGTTCAACCACTGACAAACTCGTCTGCGTTCTAAATACAAGCCCTTCTCATAAACTAAGATTGAAGTTATGAGGACGAGGGGTTTTGACACTATGAATGGCGATTTGCTCTTAGTTATTCTCATTATTATTGGACTCATTGGCCGATCACCCATTATTACGACCGCTGCTTGTATTTTACTTGCGATTAAGCTTATTGGGTTAGACCGTTTTTTCCCTACGATGGAGCGCAGAGGTTTAGAACTCGGGTTGTTGTTCTTAACGATTGGGGTGCTGGTCCCCTTTGCCAGCGAGCGCATCTCCTTGAAGGATATCCTGTCAGTATTCACCACTTGGCCGGGCATCATCGCACTACTTGGCGGAGCTATTGCTACCTATATGAATGGAAAAGGGTTGGAACTGCTAAAATTAGACCCACAATTAATTGTGGGTCTTGTGATTGGTTCTATATTTGGCATTATATTTATGCGCGGCATTCCGGTTGGCCCCTTAATGGCAGCCGGAATAACGGCTTTTTTATTAAAGCTAGCTTATTTCATTGCGGATAAAATCGGTTAAGATTTCGGTTATCTGCGATCTTCTGGTCCACCAACAAACGCTTGCTCGGTAGTGTCCAAGCCATACGCTGTGTGTAAAGCACGGATAACTTCGGTTAGGTTCGTGTTGTCAACGACACACGACATTTTAATCTCGGATGTACTAACTAACGAAATAGAGATACCAAGATCAGAAATCACTTTGAACATCGTTGCAGCTACGCCCGGTGTGCTTACCATCCCAGCGCCAACAATGGATACTTTCACAAGGTTCACTTCAGAAGTCACTTCACGATATCCGATGTCACGGCGAATTTGTTCAAGTACGGTCAATGCTTTTTCACGATCTGCAAGGCTTGTTGTGAAAGAGAAATCAGCCGAGCCGCTGATCACACCGCTTTGTACGATGATGTCGACATCAATTTGCTCTTCGGCAAGCGCAATAAACACTTTCGCCAGCTGTCCCGGTTTCTCAGGTACACCCAGAATACTAATTCTTGCCACATTTTTATCGTAAGCGATGCCTCGAACGACGATTCCTTGCTCCATCACTGCTTCCTCCTTCACGTTGGTACCTTCATTGTAAGTAAAGCTGGAACGCACCACTAAGGTAACGTTATAATTTTTGGCATATTCTACAGCTCTTGGGTGCAGAACAGCAGCCCCTAAATTAGCCAGCTCCAGCATCTCATCATAGGAAATCTCATTTAGCTTTCTCGCTACCTTCACGATACGCGGATCTGTCGAATAAATCCCGTCTACATCGGTATAAATCTCACATAGATCTGCTTTAATTGCTGCAGCTAGCGCCACAGCTGTTGTATCTGACCCGCCGCGGCCTAGTGTGGTAATCTCACCTGCTTCGGTCATCCCTTGGAAGCCGGCTACGATGACGACATTGCCTTGTTCTAGAGCCTTCAGAACACGGTGCGGCTGAATATCCGTAATTCTTGCCTTACCATGAACCGGTTCCGTATAAATACCACTTTGCCAACCGGTATAAGATACCGCCTGCTCTCCCAAATTATGTATCGCCATCGATAAGAGAGCTACCGATACCTGCTCTCCTGTCGTTAACAGCATATCCATTTCACGAGCCGGAGGGGCTCCATCGTAAATTTGCTTAGACAGGTCGATCAAATCATCCGTTGTATCTCCCATCGCTGAAACGACAACAACGCAGCTATGTCCTGCTTGTTTGCGCTCAACGATTCTTTTTGCAACACGCTTCATTCGCTCTGCATCACCGACAGAGCTTCCGCCAAATTTCATCACTATAAGAGACAAAGCTGACCCACTCCCAACGCATCAAGTAGCATAACAATTCAACATTATAGCATATAAACGACGGACTGTGGTAAGAAAAGAAAAAAAGCCTTTCAGACTCACATGAGTCTGAAAGGCTTGTCTTATTAGTTGCTTGCGCGGGAAAGGTATTTTCCATCATCTGTATCAACGGAAAGTACATCGCCTTCGTTGATGAACAACGGTACCATTACATTAAGACCCGTTTCCACTTTCGCATTTTTCAAAGCGCCCTGAGACGTGTTACCTTTAACGCTTGGCTCAGTTTCGACTACTTTCAAATCAACGCTTTTCGGTAGGTTAATCCCAAGAATTTCACCTTGATAACTCATGATTTTAATGTTCATGTTTTCGATCAGGAAGTTCAATTCCCATTTCAATTGCTCGTGGGAAAGAGAGATTTGGTCAAACGTTTCTGTATCCATGAATGTGTACTCGTCGCCAGCCGCATACAGGTACTGCATTTCACGGTTTTCAATGTGAGCACGACCAACGTTTTCGCCAGCACGGAATGTGCGTTCAACCGTGTTGCCGTTGCGCAGGTTTTTTAGCTTGGAGCGCACGAATGCAGCACCTTTACCTGGCTTAACGTGTTGGAAATCTAGAACTGTAAAAATGTCATGCTCAACTACAATCGTAAGACCTGTTTTAAAATCATTAACTGATATCACTTGTGAATCCCTCCGCTAGTCAATAATAAGAAAATCTTTGGTAGAATTTGTGAGTATTTTAATGCCGGTGTCAGTAATTACTGCGTCATCCTCAATTCGAACTCCGCCAAAGTTGGGGAGATAAATGCCGGGTTCAACCGTAACCACCATACCAGGTGTTAAAATCATATCCTCGGTTTTCGACAAACGCGGAGATTCATGAACCTCCATGCCTAAACCATGCCCGGTACCATGACCGAAGTAATCGCCATAGCCATGCTTTACGATAACATCACGTGCAAAAGCATCGCCTTCTCTGCCAGTGATACCTGGTTTGAGATTGGCTAAACAGTTTAATTGAGCTTCCAGTACAATGTCATAAATTTCTTTGTGCTTGTCTGTCGGCTTACCTAGCATAACCGTTCTAGTGATATCTGAGCAATACCCTTTATAATACGCTCCAAAATCTAATTTGACAAATTCGTTTATTTGGAGCACGCGATCACTTGCTTTGCCATGAGGAAGCGCAGATCGTTCTCCAGAGGCTACAATTGATTCAAAAGATGTAGAAGTCCCCCCATTTTTGCGAATAAACATCTCGATCTCAAGGGCAATATCAATCTCCCTAACACCCGGCTTGATGAAAGACAGAATGTGTGAGAATGTTTGATCGGCTAGATCGGCGGCCTCTTGCATGATCTGTAATTCCGCCTCATCTTTAACCATACGAATCAACTCAACAACGCGTGATGTAGGCACCAATTCGATACCCGCTAATCCTTCTTGGTAGCTTAGGAAATCGCCATAGGATACATCCACTTGCTCGAAACCAAGCTTCGTGATCCCTTGCTGCTGCAAGAGTTCCTTCACTGTCTCGATTGCTTTAGCTTTGTGCTCAACAACTTCAAATAACTTAGCTTGCTGAGGCGCCTGCGTCATATAACGAAAATCAGTTAACAATAAGGCACGGTCTAACGTTATAAGAACATAGCCTGAAGAACCAGTGAAACCAGATACATATGTACGGTTGTATGCATTCGTGATGAGTATTGCCGGTAAATCTTGCTGTTGCATAACCTTGCGAAGACGTTCAATACGTTTCTCCTGCATTCAGATCACCATTCTTTCTTACAGATGAGGTAATAATGCTCGTAAACCAAGTTCATAGCTTTGTGCACCGAATCCGCTGATTTGACCGATAACGACCGGCGCAGTAACCGAATGATGACGAAACTCCTCGCGCTTATGAATATTCGAAATGTGAACCTCTACAGTTGGCAATTGAACCGCGGAAAGTGCATCGCGAATGGCATAACTATAATGCGTGAATGCTCCTGGGTTGATCACAATACCATCTTTTGTGCCGAACGCTTCATGAATTTTGTCAATAATATCGCCTTCATGATTCGATTGAAAGCTCTCCAGCTCGATCGACAGCGCCCCAGCTAATTCATTCAAACCTTGAATAATCGTTGAAAGCGAAAGCGTTCCGTACACGCCAGGTTCACGTACGCCGAGCATATTTAAGTTCGGACCATTAATGACTAGAACCTTTTTCAACAGGAAATCACTCCCAAGCATTTTTCATTGAAAAATGGGCCTTTCGAGCCTATTTAACCTTTGATATTTTACCATAACTTTCATGTCTTGTGTATAGGTCGTCTTGTTCTTACATCCGTGTATTCAATGGAAATGGAATAACCAATAAACATCCCCCATAATAGGAACAAACAAAAATCACTTAGAACTGTATCTAGATCCAGATTATAAATCCAATAGGTCATCCCCGATAACGGCCCTATGAGCAGGTATATTGCAGCCCACCATAACGCTCCATACCCAAGCCCCCACCAAGGGCCTTGAAGCTTCCACATTGAGACCATATAGATGAACGCTGCAATGATTGAAAATACTGTGAAGAACCCCCAACCAATGAGTGTCCCTTGCCAAGTATGCAGAAAATCATGTTTGAAAAAAGGCTCCACAAGAAAACCGATTGTAATTTTCGTGAACTTCAAATAGTACTCGACAATTTTAATTGCACCCCATATGAATCCAGCGAAAAAACCGATGTAAAGGACAAACAGCCAACGATTTGTTAGAAGTTTTCCTTCCTTTTTATCTCTTTTCATCTATTATTTTCCTCCCTCTGCAGATGTTACTTGTCTTTCCTTAGGTAAGAATAGTATGTTCTACCGCTATCGGTAGCATTCAATCTACGAATCCGTTACAATAAGAAAGTACAAATAACTGACTTTGAGAAAGATAAGAAGGTGGATCTTGTGGCAGAACAAAACAGTATATACGGAGGACAAGCCGTCATTGAAGGCGTCATGTTCGCAGGAAAAAATGTGCATGTAACCGCTGTGCGCAAAAAAGACGGTTCCCTTGATTACTTAGAAGTACCGAAGAAAGTGATTCCTTGGGTTCAAACACTCAAGAAAATTCCGTTTATTCGCGGTATTGTGGGAATCATTGAATCAAGCGCTAAAGGCGCTCAGCATTTGAATTTCTCGGCTGAATCCTTCGCTGAACAAGAAGGCGAGGATAGTAATAGTGCCAAGAAAGATGAAAAAGCAGGCTTCTTTTCTAACATTTCGATGATTCTTGGCGTAGCTGTTGTGGGTGTGCTTTCATTTCTATTCGGGAAATTCATATTCACGCTGGTTCCAGCAGTCATCGAACAGTTTTTGTTCCAAAATGTATTTAGCAATCAATTTCTTCATAATCTTATAGAAGGTATTATTAAGATTATTTTACTTGTCGGATATATTTATTTCATATCTTTGACACCTATGATCCGTAGATTGTTTCAATATCACGGCGCTGAGCACAAGGTCATTAGTGCTTATGAGGCTGGCGTAGAGCTTACAGTAAGTAATGTACAGAAATTCAACACGCTCCATTATCGTTGTGGCAGCAGTTTCATCGTTTTCACCGTATTGATCGGGGTCGTCATTTACTCCTTCCTTCACTATGACGGATATGTCGAACGCATCGTGCAGCGTTTAATATTACTGCCCGTAGTCATCGGTGTTTCTTACGAGGTATTACGTTTCACTAACTCGCTTCGTGAGGTTCCTGTCCTTCGTTACTTAGGTTACCCTGGGCTATGGCTTCAACTGCTTACGACCAAGGAACCTGAAGACAGTCAAGTTGAGGTGTCGATTGCTTCTTTCAACCGCATGCGTGAAGCAGAACAACGAATTTTGGAGGGACGGGTATGAGAAGAAAATTTTCCCCGATCGAGATCGCCATTGCGATTTTGATTGCGATTGGTTTGCTGGTAAGTTTGCGAACTTTATTCATTCCTATTCTCGTGTTAGGGATTATTTTTCTTCTATACAAATTCCCACCTTCTCGTTGGAAAAAGACTTCGACGGGTCGTGGGCCTGCCAAAGGGAAAAGGAAAAACGCCAAGTTCCGTGTTATCAACGGCAGTAAAGATTCGGATCCAGATGATTATCCCAAATATCATTAAAAACACTCAGCGTTATGGGCGTCGCAATACTAACTTCTCATAATTTTGTTCATAGGATTCAGCGGACCAATTATTGAAGTAATCATTGGAAGCTTTAAAGCCTGAGTCGTATAAAGACATGCTGAGTTCCTTCGATAAGTTAAACTGCGTATTTCCAACACCTAACGTAGGAATTTTGACCGTTCGGAAACGATTCTTTTGCTCAATGTAGCGCTCATCATGAGCGCTCAACATCGTTCCGAATAACGCTTCCAGCATGGTTATCGGTCCTTTAATTTTACGAGTGGGCATATCGCTCTTACCGACTAATTGGAACCCAATAACAGGGATGATATCCTCGCGATCCGTTTCCTGATCGAACACCCAAAGTGGATAGTTGCTTAACAAGCCGCCGTCCACAATATAATAAAATTGCTCTGCGAATGGCGCTGCCTTTGCAGAGCTTTTTATTTTACGCCGGATCATCACAGGATCGAAGAAATAAGGAATGCTTGTGCTCATTCGCACGGCTTTGGCGATAGAGAATTTGCGAGGATCGATCCCATATTGCGCGATATCATTAGGTAAGATCAAAAGCTTACCTTGTGTAATATCGGATGCAATAACGCGCAGCTGATTATGTCTTAAGTCACCGAATGTACGGATTCCTTTCGCTGCTAATTGCTGATTTACCCAATCCTCCAACGCTTCTCCGGAGTACAAGCCCTTTTTGATGAACAGACGTGCGGCTGGACCAATAATTTTCGTATTAAAAATTGGGGAGCGCTGCATAAACGACCTGAAAGGTGCTCTCAGGATCATTTCTTTCATGTCTTCTCCTGTATAACCTGCGGCCAAAAGAGCCGCGACAATGGCCCCTGAGCTTGTACCTGCGACTTCATTGAAGACATGCCCCTGCTTCATCGCCGCGCTTACTCCACCGGCCAGTGCAATCCCCTTTACGCCTCCGCCTTCAAACACGCCATTGATCTTCAAATCGACACCCCTCCTAGTATATCGACGATAGGGCTTCCATTGTTATGTATGCAGAGGCAGTTTGTTTATATACCCATAAAAAAAGACAGAGCACCGCAAATAGCGGTCTCTGCCTAGCTTTCAGCTTCTAATTCTTTACGTACATTCATTAGATCATCCATCCGGTTCGGTTCTCTTCGAAAATATTCTAATAACGTTTCAATACAAGTAATGGAATCCCAGCTTAGATGATGCTCAATTCCTTCTACATCCTTATATATATTGTCCTCTTGGACACCAATAGTCGTTAAGAAATTTTCTAGAAGTTGATGACGCTCCACTAAACGTTTCCCCATTTTCTTCCCTTTGGGCGTTAACATGAGTCCGCGATATTTTTCATAGATCAAGTAATTATCTTTATCCAGCTTTTGAATCATTTTAGTTACAGAAGAGGGGTGCACCTCAAGCCCTTCAGCAATGTCGGAGACACGAGCGTAACCTTTCTCGTCAATAAGCTTGTATATTCTCTCCAAATAATCTTCCATGCTTGGCGTTGCCATTGCTTTATTTCCCCCTGCTTTTCCTTTATTTCGTGCTTACTGCTTAACTATCATAATGCATCAACCCAGATGCGGTCAAATATCCCATGGTTGATTAAGTTATGACGTTGGCACACTAATGAACGACAAAGATATGAACAGATATTGGTGAAAGGAGCTTATCATGTCAACTGAATTGCTCTCCAGACCCGTACCAAGCTCAGCTTTTTTCGTTCCGGAGCTTGTTTATTTTGAACCTGACGCGATGAATTATCCTAAGGGACAACACATATATGAATGGGCCAAACAGCAAGGCTTAGAGATTCATAAGACGACCTCACACAATCAAATTCGTGATTTGCCAGGTGATTCGGAACTCAAAAAGTATCGAATTGCGAAACGCACACTTGTCGTTGGTATTCGAAAAACTCTCAAATTTGAATCTTCTAAACCTTCTGCGGAATATGCAATTCCTATTGCTACAGGCTGTATGGGACATTGCCATTACTGTTATCTCCAAACGACAATGGGAGCCAAGCCTTATATACGTATCTATGTGAATATGGACGATATCCTTGAAGCCGCTAAACATTATATTGAAGAGCGAGAACCGGAAATCACCCGCTTTGAAGCCGCTTGTACCTCTGACCCCGTTGGGCTGGAGCATATCTCAGGCTCATTAAAGCAATTAATTGAGTTTATGGGGAAGCAGGAGAACGGTCGTCTGCGTTTTGTAACCAAATACCATCACGTAGAACCTTTGTTAGATGCCAAACACAACAAACATACACGGTTTCGTTTTAGTGTGAATGCAGACTATGTCATTAAAAACTTCGAACCTGGCACTTCCAAGTTTCATGAACGAATCGAAGCCGCAGGTAAAGTAGCACGTGCAGGTTATCCACTTGGCTTTATTATTGCACCAATCATTTGGCATGAAGGATGGGAAGAAGGCTATAGTACTTTGCTTGAACGGCTTTATAAAGAACTCCCTGTAGATGCGACGAAAGATTTATCCTTTGAAATGATACAGCATCGTTTCACGAGAACAGCCAAAAATATCATTGAAAAAAGATATCCAAAAACGAAACTGGAAATGGACGAAGAAAAACGAAAGTACAAGTGGGGGAAATACGGGAAAGGAAAATATGTGTACAAAGATGAACAAGCAAACGCATTAAGGGAATTTATCACAGAACAAATCTTTGATAAATTCCCTGATGCGAAGATCGAATATTTCACGTAACTAGAACTTTAACCAATCGGGGGTTATGGAGTTTAACCAAAGCGTGATTTGCGTCATTTTGCCTGTATAGAGCAGAACCGCAATGACGATCATCAAGCCCCCTCCTATTTTCATAATCAGGTTTGAATAGCGTAATATCCATTTCGTAGATCCAATAAAAAAAGAAAGTACAAAAAATGGAATCGCAAAACCAAGGGAATAAGCTGTCGTTAATTGAAACCATGTTCCAGGTTCCGTTGTAGCCAGTGCAAGGATCGCGGACAGAATCGGTCCAACACAAGGGGACCACCCTGCTGCAAACCCCATTCCAACAAGCACTGAACCAATATATCCAGCAGGACGAAACTTGATATTGAATTTACGTTCCTTCATTAACCATTGAGGCTGAAAAATGCCAAGCAGGAACAATCCCATGATGAAAATTAATAAAGCTGCTATTTGTCGAAGCAAATCACGATAATCGATGAAAAAATTACCTAGGAAACCCGCTGTTAAGCCTAACGCATAAAAAATGATCGAAAACCCAACGATAAAACTTAACGTATGTAGCATTGTTTGACGCCGAACGGCTGAAGAAGATTCCCCAGATTTCAATTCACTAACTGAAATGCCTGTTATGTAAGAAAGATAAGAAGGATATAAGGGCAAACAACAAGGTGATATGAAGGAAGCAATTCCCGCCCATAAAGCTATCCATAAATTAACAGAATCCATATTAAATCCTCAATCCTTTTTTCAAAATGATCCCGATCAGTATCGCTATAAGCGTGAGTACTACCGTTCCACCCGGAGCAAGATCCCATACTCCTGCAACAACAAGCCCAATGACAACAGCAATTTCAGAAAATAATATTGCTAAAAAAACCGAGTGTTTAAAGCTCCGAGCGATCAATAAACTGCACGCTACCGGAATGGTTAATAGCGAGGAAACGAGCAATGCTCCAACAATTTTGATAGCGACTGAAATCACAAGGGCCGTCAGCATTGTAATCATCATATTATAATATTTAAGCGGAAGTCCACTTACACTCGCTGCATCTTCATCAAAGAACATCAGGAAGAACTCTTTGAAATGAGCCGCGATTACACCAACAACGAGTACACAAACAGTAAAAACAACCCATAAATCCGTTGAATCCAATGTATAAATACTGCCGAATAAATAACTCATAACGTTCATATTAAAGCCTTTGCCAATCGTAAAAAGGAGAGTCGCCAGCGCAACGCCGCCTGACATAATAATGGCTATGGAAAGCTCTGCGTAAGTCTTGTAGGCTTTGCGCAAACGTTCAATGGCAAACGATGCAAGCAAAGCGAACACGAGGCCAACACCCAAAGGATACACATTAATGAGAAATCCAAGAGCAACTCCTGCAATTGAAACATGCGCAAGCGTATCGCCAATCATAGACAACCGTCGAAGGACAAGAAAAACGCCCATAAGAGGCGCTGTAAGCCCAATCAATATGCCACCAATTAAAGCTCGTTGAAAAAAGTATTCCGTAAAAATGTCCAAAATGCCCGCTCCTAATATAGAGAACTTTGTTCGGAGAACAAAGTCTCTCCTCTTTATTGAACTCCGATCATCTCACGTATCTGGCCGATCGAGTGTGTTAAATTCGTCTCACGGCAATCCTCCGGATCATGGGTATGCTTAACATAAAATTTAATGCCGCCGCTAACCTTCTGCGGCTCTGTCCCTAGATAAGACTGCATCATGTCCATATCATGGGACACCATGATGAAGGTCATATGATGATGCTGGTGCATATGGCGGATCATCCGGAAAAATCCGACCTGCGTTTCAGCATCAATGCCAACCGTCGGCTCATCGAGAATGAGCAGTTCAGGGTTGTTTACGATCGCGCGTGCGAGGAAAGCACGCTGCTGCTGTCCGCCAGACAGTTGACCGATGCGTCGGTCGGCCAAATCCTCGATGCGCATTGCGAGCATCGCGTCTTCAGCCTTTTGAAGGTCGGCCTTGGTCAACCGGCGATAGATCCGCTTCTTGCTGTACATACCGGATAAAACAATTTCCCTGACTGTAGCTGGGAATAGAGGGTTGAACGCATTTTTTTGAGGAACATAACCGATACGTTCCCAATCCTTAAATTGGCTCAGCGGGCGATCAAACAACCTGATCTCCCCTACAGTTGGCGTTAACAAACCGACAAGCATTTTAAGCAATGTGGTTTTACCAGCGCCATTGGAACCAATGACACCCACAAAGTCACGTTCAAGAACATCGAAATGAAGCTTATCTATCACTTTCTTATTATCATAAGAGAATGAAAGGTCATCAATAGATACTATGCTCCGATGGCAAAAGTTTGTACTGTTATTCTCCATCTTCATGCTCCTGACTTATTAAGAATAAAATCAATCTTACCTTATTGTAAGGCAATTACTAGGTTTTTCAAATTTTCATCCATGATGGAGATATAATCTTTGCCCGCCTTCATCTGTTCATCCGTTAATCCCTCAAGCGGGTTAAGTACCATTGTGTCCACATGAGCATCTTTCGCTAACGTTTTAGCTAATTTATCGGATACCAGTTCTTCAAAAAAGATATATTTCAAGTCATGATCTTTCAAAAACTCATTCATTTTTTTCAAATCCTGAGCAGTCGGCTCAGCATCCGGCGATAGTCCCATTATGGACATTTGTGTCAAACCATAATCCCGACATAAATACGCAAAAGCATGATGGGAAACCGCAATCTCTTTCTTCGATGTACGAGCAATTTCTTTTTTGTATCGCCCATCCAAATCGGTCAATTTAGCTGCATATTTCGCATAATTTTGCTCAAAAACATCCTTATGAGCAGGATCCGCTTCAATCAGTGCTATTTTAATATTATTAGCCATTTTCACAGCGTTTAACGGGCTTAACCAAGCATGAGGGTCATATTCTTCTTTATTTTCTGTCGTTTTTATTAGCTCTGCCCCTTTACTGGCCTCAACTACCTTTAAAGTAGAGTCTGCTGACAAACTACCGAGGAAGTCCTGTACCCAACCCTCAAATCCTGCTCCTTGATACACAAAAACCTGAGCTTGGGTCATATTTTTGATGTCTCTGCTCTTTGGCGACCAATCATGCGGTTCTACGCCAGCAGGGACCAAATTGATCGCATTCACATACTCTCCGCCAATGTTGCGGGTAAATTCATATAAGGGATAAAAACTGGTCACTACATTGACTTTGCCTTGAACTATCTTAGCTTTCGAACTTGCAGTACTTCCACAACCCGCCATGATAACAGTTAAAATAGCCAACAAGACTATGTAAAGAACTTTCTTATTTCTTAACATTATCATCTATCCACCCATTCTAAATCGTAATAATTTTTATTAACGAATTGATTATACGAGTCCCCTTAATTGAAGTCAATACATCGAAGCGCAAAAAACAAAAAAGCCAGCTGTTGAATTCACAGCATGGCCTCATCTGTCGCAAGTAACAGTTCGTATTAATTATTTCGATTGATCTCCACTATCTTCTGTATTTTTCGAACCATCTGAACTCCCATCTTTTGAATCACCTGATTCTTCACTTTTCTTCCCACCTGAGTCCTTTTTACTTGTATCTTTGCTTTCCTTAGAATCAGATGGTTTTTCACTTTCCTCTTTTAATTTTTTAAAATGTTCTTCTGACTGTTTGATAAGCTTTTGATCTTGTTCAATCTTATACTGAAGAATCTCATTATAAATCTCGTATTGCTTTTTCAACTCTTGATTAATAATACTTTCTTTCCCTTTCGTACTCTGCTCTTTAGATTTCGATTGCTCCTTTTTGGCATCCTCCTTCTTCTTAGCCGAGTCGCCACCGAAAATTGAACAAGCCGATATAAGAATAACCATTCCTGTAATACCCATTATTTTCACAAGAAACCGAACTCTCATATGCCTCACTCCGTGGTTAGTTTCCTTTATCATACCCCACTCACATTAAAACCACCCTTCTAACACAAACACCCCATCCCGGAAAAATAAGGGATGAGGTGTTTGTTGTTTTGACGCCTATTTATTTCACAATTGCTCCATTTGGCATCGAATCAGGGACTGTAGCAAGAGTCAGCTGTTCGCCATGTGAAGCGGCGAGAATCATACCTTGTGACAGCTCGCCGCGCAGCTTGACGGGCTTTAAATTCGTGACGCAAATCACTTTGCGTCCTGCAAGCTCTTCGGGCGAGTAAAACTTCGCGATGCCCGATACAACCTGGCGCTGCTCGTATCCGAGGTCGAGCTGCAGCTTGAGAAGCTTATCGGCGCCTTTCACAGGCTCAGCCGATATGACCTGTGCTACGCGCAACTCCACCTTGGCGAAATCGTCAATCGCGATTTCCTCCTTTGCCTCTGGCGCGGGCACTGTGTTGGCAGCAGCCGCAGGAGCTGCCGCTATTGTTGATTCGTCGGCGCTAGTTGCAGCGCCACCTCCCATAGCCTCGACGATGTAGGCGACTTCTGCCTCCACGTCCAGCCGAGGAAACATTGGCTCCCCCTTCTGCACCTTTGTACCGGCAGGGAGATGCCCGAAGGTCTGCACGCTCTCCCACGCTGTCAAACGTGGCAGGTCTTCGGCAGCTAAGCCTAGCTGCTGCCAAATCAATTGCGGCGTCTTGGTCAAAAACGGACGCAGGAGCACAGATGAAATGCGCTGGGACTCAGCCAGCACATACATCACAGAGCCAAGTGTTTCACGCTTGGCTTCATCCTTCACCATCGACCACGGCTGCGTCTCGTCGATATATTTATTCGTGCGGCTAATAAGCTGCCACACGGCTGAAAGCGCAATGGAAAATTCCATCTTTTCCATTGCTTCCTCATACTTCGCTACCGTAGAATGAACAGTCTCCAATAGACTTTCGTCAAATTCGGTAGCCCCCGCAACATAAGCGGGAATCTTGCCTGCAAAGTACTTATCGATCATCACGATCGTACGGTTCAATAGATTCCCGAGATCATTAGCGAGGTCATGATTGACTCGCTCAACAAAACTTTCCGGCGTAAATGTTCCATCCGCCCCAAAAGGCACTTCGCGCATGAGATAGTAACGCAGCGCATCTAACCCATAACGGTCGATCAACGTAACCGGATCGACAACATTCCCTTTGGACTTCGACATTTTGCCGTCCTTCATGAGCAGCCAGCCGTGCGCAAATACCTTCTTCGGCAAAGGCAAGTCAAGAGCCATTAACATAATAGGCCAATAAATCGTGTGGAATCGAACAATCTCCTTACTCATTAAGTGTACATCCGCAGGCCAATATGTCTTGAAGTTACTTTCATCTTCAGAACCATAGCCAAGTGCAGTAATGTAGTTGGAAAGCGCATCGATCCAGACATAAATGACATGCTTCGGATCCCCTGGAACTTTAATTCCCCAGTCAAATGTCGTTCTGGACACAGCCAAATCCTCAAGACCTGGTTTAATAAAGTTATTCAGCATTTCATTTTTACGAGATTCTGGGTGAATGAAATCTGGATTATCCTCATAATACTGCACTAAGCGATCGGCATACTTACTCATCCGGAAGAAATAAGTCTGCTCTTTCATTTTCTCCACAGGTCGCCCACAATCTGGACATTTCCCATCTACCAGCTTGCTCTCCGGAAAAAAAGATTCATCAGGAATACAGTACCAGCCCTCATACTCCCCTAAATAAATATCCCCTTGATCCAGTAATCTTTGAAAAATCTTACCAACGGCATCTTTATGACGATCTTCGGTTGTTCGAATAAAATCATCATATGAAATATCCAGCTTCGCCCAAAGTTCTTTGATCCCCGAAACAATATGATCAACAAATTGCTGAGGCGTCGTCCCTTTCTCCTGAGCCTTGCGCTCGATCTTCTGACCATGTTCATCCGTACCGGTTAAATACCTGACATCGAAGCCGCGTAGTCGCTTGTAGCGTGCCATAGCGTCACCAGCTACCGTAGAATAAGCGTGACCAATGTGCAACTTATCACTCGGGTAATAAATCGGTGTTGTAATGTAAAATGTTTTCGATTTCGTTGACATCATTCGTTCCTCCTAGCAAATAGTAGAAAACACAAAAAGCCCTCATCCATCTTGGGACGAGAGCTGAACTCACGCGGTACCACCCAGGTTCCCCCGCCTTTCACAAGCTCGGGGCTCAGTAAGTCGATTACGACTTGCCCATTAACGCTGGGACACGAGGCCAGCTTACTCCCATTTTACCATTTGATACACAAATGAAATTTGGGCAGCTCGAAGGCCTATTCTCCGGGACCATATTCCAAACCTACTCCTATACCGGCTTTCACCTAACCCGGCTCTCTGTTTATAGGCATCCGTTTGTACTTATCCGTTCATCGAAACCATATTTACAACTTAAGGCAAATATATCGAAAATATGAGCTGCCTGTCAAGCAGACTGATCATTATGAGATAATTTTTCCGCTCGTGCCGGCACATGATCAATCCCCCCCGGATGAAAAGGATGGCATTTACAAATCCGTTTCACCGACAACCAGGTTCCCTTCAACGCACCGTGGACTTCAATTGCTTCTAACGCATATTGCGAACAAGAGGGATAGAATCGGCAAGTAGGCGGCTTCAATGGAGAAATAAACTTCCGATAGAAATGAATAGGTACTTGTAAAGTTTTTTTCAACCGGGCCTCTCTCCCTACTCCATCGTTTTTCAACATACGCTGCACTTCCATCATGCCTGAAAAAAAGGACTGAGTCAATTCAAGCCATTGTGTTACGCAGAGAGTTGATAACACTTAAGAAAAGTAGGATATAAATAGACCGATAAGAACGTCCTGATCCAATTATTAAACGTTACCCTCGATCGATTCTTAATATGCAAATATCTTTGGTATTCCTTAGGCAAAATACTCAGTATCATAAGTTTGGAATTAAGTCTATTTATTTTGGATTCTAGATAAGAACGCAGATTCCACTCATTAGGGGAGTTTTGGCTTAAATTGGTTTGAGTCATCTCTTCATTAAATTCCTTATCATTATAAATTGAAGTTTCAGAGGCTGATTCTCTTAATTTTTGAAGCAAATTAATTCTATTTTCCTTAACCAAATTTGCATACTGAATTTTCTGCAGCAACAATTTAGCACTTCTATAATTAATTTCTAGGATATGAGATAAAGAACTCTCAGTATACTCTTTGCCTTCTTGTAATAGCAGTTGAATGGCACGGAACCATTGGAGTAATGAGAGCTTGGATTTATGCATAATCGTCCCAGCAGTTATTGAGACTTGCATTCTACATTCCTTGCACTCTAGTAATCTACGTGTACGTATTTTAAAAGCTTCATTATTATCACAGCGAGGACAACAAAACCCATTAGACCAGCGCATCTTCATTAAGAAATTCTCACATTCCTCTTCCGTTTGAAACATATGAGATTGCACATCAGTAAATTGCAGTTCCATATCCTCACCTCTTCACTTTAGAACATTTGTTCTTGTTTATATTATACCAAACAAACGTTCTCTTGTGAAGCTCTTTTATTAAAAGAACTCTCATTTTATGTATATGAATTCTTATAAAGTACAAACTTTTGGTTTCAGACTTTTCGAGCTGTGAGATATACTTTGTAAAAACGAAATTCTGTGACATATACAAAAATGCCAATTTGTTTCAAGCTCTCTGCAAGTTTGCTTTTTTTGGTATGTCTGGTAGTTCCGGCAGTTCCGGCAGTTACGGCAGTTCCGCGCAGTTCCGGCAGTTCCGGCAGTTCCGGCAGTTCCGGCAGTTCCGCGCAGTTTCGGCAGTTCCGGTAGTTCCGGCAGTTCCGCGCAGTTCCGGCAGTTCCGCGCAGTTTCGGCAGTTACGGCAGTTACGGCAGTTACGGCAGTTCCGGCAGTTCCGCGCAGTTTCGGCAGTTACGGCAGTTACGGTAGTTCCGGCAGTTCCTCGCAGTTTCGGCAGTTCCGGTAGTTCTGGTAGTTCTGGTAGTCCTGGTAGTTCTGGCAGTTCTGGTAGTTCAGGTAGTTCAGGTAGTTCTGGTAGTTCTGCTAACTCCGCTAACTTTGGTATTATGTTTATTTCAGGTTATTTTTTGTAGTCACTGTAGTCCATTTTGTACGAACGGTTGAGTTGAAAAATTAAGTTGATGTTGTTTAGTTGAGACCGTCGATTAATTGTTGAGAGAATTCTGACTAACAAATTTAGAGTAAAGTATCGTTCTTGAGATCGTTTTAATCGTTTTAATCATTTTAAACAATTTTATTTTTTCAATGAGACAAACCACTTAAGAAAATCGATATAAATTGATTACCTTTACTGCAATAAACAATGAATCGACGGTCTCTGTTTGAAATACTATTAGAAGAATTACTTTAAAATTGATTTTGTAATCAGCAATCAGCAATCAGTTGTTATTAGTTATTAGTTATTAGTTGAAAATTTTTATTTTCTCATTCATTGTAGATACCACAGAATTTACGTTTTGTTGATGAGTAGCATGGACTAACTTATCCACTCAGTAACTGAAAGTATCTTAACTATTATTACTAATTTTAAAAGATATTTGACTACTTTAGCCATTTCAAGGCCATTTTACTAACATTTGTACACTGTTCTCATTCATTGTAGATATCACAGAATTTACGTTTTGTAGTACATTAGCCTGGCCTGACTTTTCTACTCAGTTACTGACAGGACGTTCTGTTTGTTGTTAAAGTGAAATTTCACAAAAAAATGAAAATAACCTCTATCTTAAGACTGAGGTTATTTTCCGAAAAGGTATAGAAGTTTATGGTCAACTTATTGATAGAATAAGAACGCCTTTTGCTGAAAGAGTAACGGTATTGGTGACTGGTTGACTTTCTAATATATCCATTCCCTTTAAGGTACCTAAATCTACATTAACGGGTTGATCATTGTGATTCAGGATAAACAGATATGTTTCACTCTCATTGGTTCTTTGTGAAATTTCAACACCAGGAACTGGGGTAATAGGTGCTATTATCCCTTTTTCTTTACACAAATTAGCTAGGAACCCCTGCAAAAAGGATGGTTCAGGACTAGAGGCTACATACCAAGCTTGACCTACCCCGAATTTATTTACGGTGAGTGCTGGCATTCCTTTATAGAAATCGCTGCCATAGACCGCTTTTATTTCGGCTCCTTCTGAATGGATTAGGTCACATAGAAGTCCACATTGGTACTCGCCGCTGAGCGCTCCCCACGGTTCATTTATCACGATTTGGTTGCTTTGGTCAGGGAAAAGCGCATCGATTTCTTCTGCCCAAATGCCGAGCACCTCGCGTAATTCCCCAGGGTAACCGCCAAGTGAGACGATATCGTTCTCATTGACTATTCCGCTAAAGAATGTCGTCAGGAAGGTTCCTCCTGAACGGACGAAGTCCTCCACTCGCTTTGCATAGCCTTTTTTCACCATGTAAAGCACAGGTGCGATAACGATGTCATAGTTTGATAGATCTGTGTCTGTACCAATTAGATCTACTTGAATATTTTGCTGAAATAGAGCGTCATAGTATTTGTGGACTTCATCTACATATTTGAGTGCAACGGTCGGTCCACTGGACAACTCAATCGCCCAGCGATTCTCCCAGTCGAAAACGATGGCAACCCGAGCATTGATTCTAGTATCTAACAGCTTGTCTGAGAGTTTTTGCAATTCAGATCCTAGCTCCGCGCATTCGCGGAAAACACGAGTATGTTCATGTCCAACGTGCTCGATGACGGCTCCATGATATTTCTCGCATGCACCTACTGATCGGCGGAGTTGGAAAAACAACACGGTATCCGCTCCACGAGCCACAGCCTGATAACTCCAAAGCTTCATAACTCCTGGTCGTTTGAGTGAATTGTAGGGCTGCCAGTTTTGTTGGCTCGGGGTTTGTTCCATAAGCATGAATGGCTGTCCTTGTTTCAAGCCGCGCATAAGGTCATGTGTCATAGCTGTCAAACTAATAGGTGTATTTAGGGATGGATAATTATCCCAAGAGACGACATCAAGATGCTTTGCCCATTTGAAATAGTCCAATGGTTTATATAGTCCCATTAAATTTGTTGTAATGGGTATGTCAGGTGTATGTTTTTTGATGGCGTTATATTCAAGTTTGTAACACTCTAACAAGCTATCAGACATAAAACGGCGGTAATCGAGAGAAATTCCTTGGAAGTTGGTATTATCCACGCCCCATTCTTCGGAAAGGGCATTTGGCGGAACAATCTCTTCCCATTCATAGAAAGTATGACCCCAAAAACCCGTATTCCACGCTTTATTCAAAGTTTCGAGTGTTGTATAGCGCTCTTGGAGCCAATTTCGGAAACTGTCCGCGCAATGGTCGCAGTAACAATAGCCACCGTATTCATTAGAGACATGCCAGATTAGTACTGCAGGGTGATCCTTGTAGCGTTCTGCAAGCTTTTCTGCAATTCGTTCCGAATATTTCCGATAGGTAGGGCTGTTTGGACAAGAATTATGTCGTCCTCCAAATTTACGTTTACGCCCCTCGAAATCAACTCGTAATACATCTGGATATTTACGTGCCATCCATGCAGGATGAGCCCCTGTACTTGTTGCAAGGCATATGTAGGTTCCGTTTTCAAACAGTCGGTCGATAATTTCATCCAGCCATGCAAAGTTGTAAGCATCTTCATTCGGCTGTGAAAGCGCCCAAGAAAAAACATTTAAGGTCACAACATCAATCCCTGAAAGATTGAACATCCGTATATCTTCATTCATGATCTCTTTGTCCCATTGTTCTGGGTTGTAATCTCCACCATACCAAATTTTAGGAAGTTTCTTGTTAATCAAGATTTGCACCTCTTTACTTTATTATTAATATAAGAATAAGTACATTGTATTGGATTATTTTCTAGCTTAAAATATAATATTCTTGCACATCTATATAATAAAATGGAACAGGATCGTGAGAAATGCATAAAAGATATGAATTAATGCCCTCAACTGCGCAACCGTACCCATTATTTATAGAAAGTATTGGTCACCATGAGGATCAAGAAAAGTTAATTAGACCTGAGGGGTTCCCTAGTTATCATTGGCTGCAAACTTTTGCTGGTGAAGGGGAATTCACTATGGAAGGAAAAAAATTCCGCCTAACCAAAGGTTCAGGGGTTTTATTGCTTCCAGGTATACCTCATTCTTATTGGGCACTAACTGAACAATGGTGTACGCAATATGTCACTTTCGGAGGGACTTGTGCAGATGCCATTCTTCGTTCCTTTGATTTGATGGAGTCTGCTATTTTTCGTTGGGATGAGGAAGGCCCGCTGCATGTGGAAATAGGACGAATTTTGGCCAATATGGATGCTGTAGACGAATATTCGGGGTATGAAGCCTCTGCGGATTTATATCACTTTCTAATTCAGCTAAAAAAGCATGGACAAATCAATAACCGCGCCTCTATTCGCAATCAAATGGTTCAGCTGCAACCGTTATTGATTTGGCTTGATAGTCACTACCATAACCCTGATATCGGACTTGAAGTAATGGCTGGGATCCTACAGATTACACCTAGACACATGAATACACTGTTTCAACATGCCTTTGGGCTGTCTCCTTATTCCTATTTAATTATGATGCGGCTTCGGAAATCTAAAGAGATGCTATTGAAGCAGCAGCATCAGACTGTCAAGGATGTGGCTGAGCAGGTAGGTTTCCGAGATACAAGCCACTTTGTCGCGAGTTTTCGCAAGCACGTCGGACTAACACCCGAGCGGTTTAGGCAAATGAATTAGTGTGCTATAATAAAAATATAGTAACTATTTTTTCATTAAAGGAGTCTCATTTATGATTATTGAAATATTTCAAGATATCGTTTGTCCATGGTGCCGTATCGGCAAAAAGAATTTGACTGATGCGTTAACCAATTTTACAGCGGAGCCTGTTGAAATCCACTATCGTGCTTATCAACTTGACCCTTCAACACCTCCAGAGGGATCACCCTTCCGTGATGTTATGCTCCAAAAGGTTCGTGCGGATGAAGCTAAGCTGAATGGCATGCTGCAGCAGGTTACTCAAGCTGGTCAAGCGTCAGGTTTACATTTCGATTTCTCAAAAGTTGAGAAGATGCCTAACACGTTAAAGGCACATCAACTCATCGCTATCGCACCGGAAGATCACAAAAAAGATCTTGTTGACGATTTGTTTAAAGCTTATTTTGAAGATGGAAAAGATATTGGAAATGTGGATATTTTGCTTGATTTCGCTGAGAAACTCGGCATGAATCGGGAACAAACCTCTGCTCGCTTAAATGCAAAGGAAGGGTTAGAGCAGGTCGAGGATGATCTTGATTTTGCCAGACAAGCTGGGGTTTCGGGAGTTCCCTTTTTCGTTATCAATCGTAAATATGCACTTACTGGTGCTCAGCCTTCGGCTACCTTCCTGCAAGCCCTGCAGCAAATCAGTGAGGAGCAAACGGAAGAAGAGGCTTAAAACAAACAAAACCGACTCTCTCATTATTGAGAAGTAGTCGGTTTTTTTGTTTATAACACGAAGGGATTAAGTTGTCTGCAGCTTTTTCCCAAATATTTGCTTGTAAAATAATGCACTAATAATCACTACAACCGCAAAAATTAGGAGAAGATTGCTGTAAGGCACAGCTTTTATTGTACTCAAAACGGGATTTTTGTAAAACTCCATCATGCCGCCATCTAACAGTTTGGCAACAAGTGCCGTTCCTACGGCGCCTGAGATAAACGAAATGAGATTAAATAATCCCATCCCTACACCTGTCTCATGCACCTCTAACGTCAATGAAACACGGTTAGCTAAAGCAGTCTGAATAAAGGAAAAACCAACATAGGTCGGAAGCAATGCTGCTGAAATGAACCAAGGGGAATGACCTACCGTAAGGGCAATGGCCGCGAGACTTACAAACAGAAGCCCCATTCCAATGTAGACTACGAAATTATTTCCTTTCTTATCTGCCAAATTACCGCCTATTGTTCCGAACACAACAGCGCAAATCGCACCAGGGAACAGAATGAGACCGATCGTACTCGTACTCAAGTCATTGACTGTCGCCAGCATCAAAGGAATAACAAACATAATCCCCATCACTGTACAGAAGATGAGAAAACCAACGATCAAACCGCCACGAAGCAGCTTGTTACGGAACAAGGCAGGCTCGATGAAAGGCTCTTTAGCTCGTCTAATATGGGCAACGAACCAAATGAATAAGACTACGCTCGCGGCCAAATAGTACCAATGAGGGAATGATAAATATACCGTGATACCTGCTACGGAAAAGGCAACGAGGGCTGCGCCAAGAATATCAACACTACCTTCTTTTCGCTTCTCCTCAGGTAAGATCTGTCTGAAGAAAGGAATTGAAATCAGTGTAAATAGTGGAATGATAAATAAATAGGTCCAATGCAAGGTCGATGAGACAAATCCGCCGACAACGGGGCCTACAGCAATAGCAAATGATACGGTTGAAGTTAAAATCCCGAATATTTTCCCTCGATCCGAGGGAGAAAAGTATCGAGCAACTACAACCATGATTAATGCCGGAATAGCTGATGCGCCTGCACCTTGAACCGCGCGGGCAAAAATGACGGCTGGATACCAAGCCTGAAGAAGAAAGCCCAGAGCGGAACCTGCACTATAGATGACGATTCCTGCAACAATTAGCTTTTTCAAGCTGAAAATATCGGATAAGCGGCCATAAATAACAGAGCCTATCCCAAAAAAGATAATAAATGTGGTGAGTACCCAACTCACACCTGTCGGGGTAATCGCGTATTGCTTGGCGATCGCTGGCGTGGATACGTTAAAAACGGTCTCGTTCAACACCGCGAAAAAAATAAGAAAAATAATCCATGGCACAGCCTTCTTGGCATCTATAACCTTTTCTTGTGTCATGTCTGTTGCTGTAGCAACATGCTGCATGGTCTCCACCTCCATTTTCTAAGTCTCCAGCCATCTTATCATAAGAGTTTCTTATATTGACCGGAAAAAACAATTACAATCAACTAACTGTAATATATTTCATAACAATTAACTGTAATAATAAATGTTATAGTTAGGACTGTCAAGGGCTATCTTTCATCTTTTTCAATAATATAAGATAATGGACGAATGGAAATGGCTCATATAGAACAGGAGTTATAAGAATGACTAATTTAATTCAAACACTTAAGCATGTACCCTCTCGCGTTTTGATTATCGTATTACCTTTGCTACTGATGGGCATGGTTGAATACCTTGAAAGAGGCTCCTACGAAGAACTTCATAAATGGGTCACGTCTCACCCACTTTCCATGGTTCTTGCCTACTTTGTTGTTGGTACTATGTATTTGTTCCTTATTGCATTAACGGGTCGAAGCCGGTTATCCTTTTGGACGCTATGTGCAATTTTGCTCCCTCTAGGAGCTATTAGCGGCAGTAAATCAAAAGCCATTGGAGCGCCCTATTATCCTTGGGACCTCGTATTTAATAATCAAATTGTTGAATACAAGGCATTTTTGCTAGCGTATCTTAATTTTAGAATTATAGGTACAGTT
Organism: Paenibacillus andongensis; assembly: GCF_025369935.1. Classification (NCBI taxonomy): domain Bacteria; kingdom Bacillati; phylum Bacillota; class Bacilli; order Caryophanales; family Paenibacillaceae; genus Paenibacillus; species Paenibacillus andongensis. The sequence continues at coordinate 4,725,209 of NZ_CP104467.1, forward strand.
GTGATCTTGCTGGCGATAATTGCTTTATTATTTCATTTGGTTTTGCTGCATCGACGTATCCAATTCACTTGGATTGAACGTAGTATTTATGCCATCATTGCCATTGTTATGGCGACTAGTCTTTATACGGACAAGCCTATTCCTTTCATGAATCTTTATGGCATTTACACGGTGCCTTGGGATCAAACGATCACCTACGACGAAAATGGATACTTGTATTCCTCCGTACAAATGTTAGGTTTTCTGAAGGTCGCAAAACCAGATGGTTATAGCAAAAAAGCCATTACGTCCATTCTGGAACAAATTCCTGAGAAAAAAGCGACGAATGACAAAAAGCCAAACATCATCGTGATGCTTGGAGAAGCCTTCTGGGATCCAACGATCATGAAAAACATCACATTTAGTCGAGATCCAATTCCAAATTTGCACCAATTACAAAAAACATTCACCAGCGGTTGGATGTTGTCCCCTCAATTCGGAGGCAGCACTGCGAACGTTGAATTTGAAGTCCTATCAAGTAATTCCATGCGATTCTTTGGAAAATCACCGGATAAAATATTGCCTTACATTGAGTATATGAATCATGGCGTTGACTCTTTAGCCAGTATTACGACGAGGCAAGGTTATACCGCCACCTCCATTAACCCGTTCTTCAGCTATTTCTTCGACAGCAGAAAGGTATATAAGCATTTTGGGTTTTCACGATTCATTGCCAGTGAGTTTTTCCCAAATGATTTTGAAGGCCCTAACTATGCGGACCGCGCTGTTGTAAAGAAGATTATTGAGGAAACGGAGAAAAGTCAGGGTCCTGATTTCATTTTCGCGAACACGATGGAGAATCATCATCCCTTCAAACCAGGGAAATTCGTCAAAAATACAATTGAAGTGAAAGGAGATATCTCACCTGAATCCAAGGGTATTTTAGAGACATACGCCCAGGGTATCTCGGGTACTGACAAAGCGCTGCAATCCCTTGTGGAGTATTACTCAAAAAAGTCCGAGCCAACGATTATTCTCTTTTTCGGGGATCATTTACCTTTTTTCGAGGAAAATTATAAGGTTTACCGCGATGCCAAGTACGTTCTTCCTGATGATCCGGATCTATATACAAAGACTCATTACACGCCTTTCTTGATTTGGAACAATTTCCTGCCTGCGGATCAAGAGAAAAAGGATCTTAAGATCAGCCCATCGTTTCTAGGTCCCAAGGTTCTTCAAATGGCTGGTGTGCAGGGCAGTTACTATACAGACTATCTCTACGAATTGTCGCAAAAAATTCCTGTTATTCCGCCAAATGAGATGTGGGACAAGTATCAAATCAAAGAAAGTGATCTCTCCGACTACATGAAGCTTCAATACGATAACTTATTCGGAGGCCGTTATGGGTACGAAGCCAAGGGCTTTAAAAACTCGATTGTACAACCTGGATATACCTTGGGCTACGGCGATCCCGTCATAACAAAGGTGACTCAAGTTGAAAACAAACTCCAGGTTGTTGGTAAGCCCTTTTATTCTTCCTGCAATGTTTATATTGATGGTGTAGCTTTTAAATCCAATTTCGATGGTGAAGATACGCTCTATGTCGATCTATCAGAGAACCCACCTTTAGAGCCTGGGAAACCGCATCAAGTCGAAGTACGTATTCACGATGATAAAAAGATGAAGATCGGCCAGTCGAACCTTTATCCACTCCCCTAGTCATGACTCTAGCCCCCCTCGAATAGGATGAAGCATATCCTGTAGCCGAGGGGGGTTTTCATGCACCCACGTATACCGCCTGCTCATGTTCATTTCTTTAAAATAATAACATCAGAAGAATTAAACCATCATCACTTATTGCGACTATATACATTTAGTGTAAACGGTACAGCTTACGACAATCACGTACATCAATACCAAGGCATTTCCGGCATCCGATTTGGCCATTATCATGCCTATTATGGTACGACTGGTCCTGCCATTGCGCTCCAAGATGGAACTCACTTTCATTTACTTGATGGCACTGTTGAGCTGAACGCCTACAACACCTCGCGTGGAGGTGCGCTGGTAAAATCGAAGCAAATAGAAGGTCTTATTAAGGAGCTCCACCGACACAATTACGCTGGTTATTCATCTGTTGGTCTCAGCTACGAGCCTTGGTGAGCCATCATGAAACGGAAAACAAAAAGAGTCAAGTATGAAGGATGACCCTTCACTTGACTCTTTTTTGAGTGTTATTGCATTGGTTCAATATGGATTGACCAATTGAATTTGAATGATTCTCCCGGTTCTAAGCCTTGAGCACCCGAAATTTCTGGAGAAAAGGACTCGTTAAACACGTTCATGATACTCGTATAAGGTTCAAGCGACACAGCTTCCGTCCACGGCGCTGTGAATAGCACATGAATGGGGAACTTATCTCCCATGTCGTACACGAGCTTAGTCCCTCGAGCTTCATAATGAAGCTCGCAGGTTTGCGGGCCTGGCTCGATGCTGAGCATTTGCGAGCCGCCTGGGTAATTCGGCAGCTCCGTGACGAGCGTGCCTTCCTTCAGCGCCGCAGTGAGTGGCGAAGATGCGGGCTCCGCCGCCGCGTAGCCATCCGCGCTGAGCGGCCACTCTGCCGCCGCGGGGATCATGACCCGCACGCGGCTCTCTTCGCCCTTCGCGAACGCGAAATACGGGTGAAAGCCAAGAGATAGCGGCATCGTTTGGCCGCTGCGGTTGGCGATTTCACCGCTGAGCGACAGCGTACCGTCCTTCAGACGGTACGTGAAGCGAAAGCATGCGGCGTGTGGATAATACGCCAGCATGTCCGGATGCTCCGCGAAGTCGAACTCCGCGGAGACATACGCCCCGCCAGCGGCATCCGCGCCGCTGGCAATGACCTTCCACGGCCGCTCGCGCAGCTCGCCGTGGGCGTGGTCTGGCTCCCGATTCGCGGGGAGCCTGTATTCGCGGCCTTCGAAGGAGAAGGCCGCAAGCTTGACGCGCCCCGGCGGGAACAGAATGGGCACGCCGTAGCGCGAAGACTTGACGCGAAGCTCAGCCAAGCTGGCTGGCTTCGCGATGTAGGCCTGGTTCCGCACATCGAAGCGGAACAGATGCAGTCCGACGGCCGGGATAACTTCGGCCTCGGCCTGGGCATGATGGTCGACTAGGCGCAGGGTCAACTCCCCGTCCCACTCGCTGCTGATAATCTCGTACTGACTCATAATGAATCCTCCTTAGTATCTTGTATTTGCTTAGAACGACCTTGATAGTATGTAGATATCAAAACAATTCCAAGTATAAGGATGATGGTGGTGACCAAGCTGCCTTCAGCCCCAAAATCAGCTCCAGAAATAAATGAAGCTCCCTGTATCTCGGACTTAATGAGCGACGACATCGGTGTACCGGATACTTCGAATCCGAGAATACAACCCTGAAAAAAATTCCAAGACAAGTGCATGCCTATCGGCATCCACAAACCGCCGGTGTACTCTCGACTTAAGGCGAACAATAGGCCTGCTAGAAGTAAATTCAAGACTGGAAGCGGCGAATTCCACATGCCTGGATTAAATGTATGCAAGAAAGCAAATACAACGGTTGAAACCGTTATGCCGGATATGGTGCCGAACCTTTGTTTCACCAGTCCTTGTAAATAGCCGCGTGCGAATAACTCTTCATTAACCGCAACCCCTATGAAGAGTAAAAAGCCCCACGTCAGCTCGAGCCCGAGCGTTCCAGTCCATTGCAACGATACGATCTTAATCCCACCCAGCAGCCATATCCCTGCACTGCTGATCGTAATGAGTAAAGCGCCTGCAGCGAAGCCTTCTCCTAATCTTCTGCCAAGCAGATGAGTATGAAGTCCAAGTGTCCAGCCTTTACGTCTTTCGAAAATGGCATATGAAAGCATAACCCCGCTAACAAAACCAATGATTTGCGCCCATAAAGCCGCCTTTATAAAGAATGGATCTGCAGCAACTCCTGCCATACTTAACTCCTGAGATGTAGGATGCCTCAGAATAGATACAACCGCGGCTACGATTGATAATAACACGGTAATAACAACAATAAAAACGAGTGTTAATAGTACTTTACCCACGATCGTTAGTATGGATAAAAACTTAGACTTGTTTTCCTCTATAAGGTTCCACTCCCTTCTAAACCACTTATTCGAGAATTATCGCCTATATCCTGCCAGTCTCTGAAGGAAAGGATACTCTTGTGCAAATGTTGGCTCCATGCCACAATAGAAGAAACATTAGACTCATTTGACGGAGGAAACATGCTTTTCGTTCTATTTGCACTCTGGATCATCGCCTTGGGGCTTGTCATGGTAGATCCACGATCCAGTACAATGCGCTGGATGAGCGCCATTGCTTTTACCGGTGGCTTCGGCGCGCTTGCTGCCGTTTTATCAGAAACTTTTATCCCCTATATTCAGCAAACAGTACCCAATCCATCAATTAGTGCTCTACTTAATCGCGTCATGGGTATTAGCTCACTGATATCCTACTATGGTTTACCATATTCATTTGTCATGCTCTCTTTGAGATATAACGCATCCTGGCAGAAACCAGCCATCCAAACGTGGCTGCCAATAGGTCTACTCCTTCCTCCCATTGCCTGCATCCTATTCACACCTGGTTATACGGAGGAAATGCCTATTACCTTTCCCATCGTAGCCTCCTGGGCTGTTCCTTACATTTTCATAGGCACTGTACTTATTGTACTTAAAACAGAACGGCTTCCGGCAATGAAACGAACGCATTTGTTCACCTGCTTAGCCCTCCTCCCGCCTATCCTTTGTGTAGGGATACTTAATTACGTTATGCCGAGCTTCGGTTTTTACCGTATGTGGGTCTATCACGTATGGATTCTTGCTTTCGTTGTACCTTTTTTTGTATTTACCTTTTTCAAATACGGTTTTCTCGGCATGCGCCTGCTCATTGAACGTCGTAAGCTCGACTCGACGCTCCGCGCCATCACATCGGGAACAACGATTTTAAACCATTCGATTAAGAACGATGTCGGGAAAATGCGTTTGTTCCTCGAGAAAATGAAGCAGTATGCCGAGGAAACGAATCAGCAGGAACTTATGCAGGACATCGATGTCGTTATGGGGTCCTCCATGCATATCCGTGACATGATTAGCCGAGTACACGAACAAACCCAAGAGCTCCCTCTTCGGGAATCCTCAACTAATTTAGATGTGCTTATTCATGAAGTCCTTCTTCCACTTAGACCTTACCTTAGTAAGATCCAGGTGAACCAGAACATCCCAGAGAATTTAATTCTTCATTTAGATCCTATTCAAATTGCGGAAACGTTAACTAATATACTCATGAATGCAGTAGAAGCTATGCCAAAAGGCGGCGATCTTACAATTAAAGCGTTTCACGCCAAAAAGAATATTATTTTGGAAATAAGAGATAGCGGAATAGGTATGGAGAAATCCGTGCTGAAGCAAGTATTAGAACCGTTCTATACGACCAAAAGCGACAGTCATAGCAACTTTGGACTCGGACTCGCCTACTGCTACAGTGTCATGAAGAAACATGGAGGGTCCTTGGAATTAAGCAGTTCGCCAGGGAACGGCACGAGTGTGTTTCTAACCTTCCCTGGCAACCGACTAAAGTAGAAATAAAGGGGGATTCCTATTTGGAACCAATTCGTATTTTGATTGTTGAGGATGACCTTGATTGGCTTCGCGGCCTTAAAGCTTTTTTGAGTCGTCAGCCAGATTTGAGTGTCGTGGGCACTGTATCAACAGCAGAAGAGGCAAGAGAACTATTTGCTAATGCAGAACCAGAAGCCGATGTCGTACTTATGGATATTATGCTGCAAGATGAGCCAGCGGGCATTGGTCTTGCTGAACAAGCGCTCTTATCTTGGGGAGCTAAAGTCATTATGCTTACCTCTATGGAGGAGAAAGATTTCATCTTCCGTTCCTTTCAAGCCGGTGCTATTGACTATCAGATCAAATCCCGATTCGAAGAGCTTCCTGCCATTATTCGAGCTGTGCATGCACGTCAATCTTCCATTAACGCGGCAGTAGCTGAACAAATGCGAGAGGAATTCCGCAGACTCAAACGGTTAGAACACCAATTCAAAGTCAAAGAAGTCAGCGATCTAATCACGCCAACAGAGCTTCAGGTGCTGGAAATGATTGATCAAGGACATACGCAAACCGAAATTGCAAATCGCTTTTTCATATCGTTGCGAACCGTCAAAATTCATGTGGGGCATATCTTGAAGAAACTAGGTAGTCCGAGCAGCAAAGATGCCGCACAAAAAATCAGAGACTTGGGTTTGTTTGAACGAGGAAATGAAAGCGGCGGAAACGGCAAAGGGGACTAATGGATGTCCCGCTTCTTGAAACGTCCGCCTTTGACATCGTGGATATTGCCAACTGCGAGAAATGCTGCAGGATCGAGCTCATCCACGATGGATTTTAACTTCGCTTCCTCCAGCCGCGTAATGACACAGAAGATGACCTTCTTGTTATCTCCCGTGAAGCCGCCTTCCCCTTCCAGATAAGTGACACCGCGCCCTAAGCGGTCCAGTATAGCTTCACCTATTTGTCTGAAGCTATCACTGATAATCCACACGGACTTCGACTCATCAAACCCTTCAATGGTCACATCAATCATTTTATAGGCAATAAAATATGCGATTAGAGAATACATCGCACGATCCCAACTGTATACAAATCCTGCGCTGCCTAGAATGAATAGGTTGAAAAACATAACAATCTCGCCTACGGAGAACGGTATCTTTTTGGAAACGAGAATCGCAACAATTTCTGTTCCATCCAGAGATCCCCCGAAACGAATCACCATTCCTACCCCAATACCGAGAATAATGCCGCCGAATACAGCTGCAAGCAAAGGATCATTGGTTAGCTCTTTCACGGGGTGTAGCAGATACGTTCCTGTCGACATGATTAGAATTGCGAAAAGGGTTGATAATGCAAACGTTTTTCCTATTAATTTATATCCGATAAACAGGAATGGAAGATTTAATAGAGTCAGAAATATTCCGATTTGAATATTAGTTAGATAAGATAAAATGATGGATATCCCTGTAATGCCCCCGTCAATAATTTTATTGGGGACCAAGAAAATCTCCAATCCAATAGACATTAACACAGCACCTAAAAATAAAAAAACGCTGCGCCGAAGTAAGGCTTTCTTGGTCATTCTTCGATGCTGCATTTGCATTGCCGCTTTTTTCACAAATTGAATTTGTTCTTCTGCCATACAATCCCCTCCATTTCTCTAACCTCTATACATACATTTCTCGACAAAACCATCTATTTCCTGCAAATTAAACCTTTCTTTTGAGACTTTATTATAAAAATTGTTAGATATAATACCATCGAATATTAACGTAGGCCATGGTATAATGGTGGCTGTTATCATTTACAATTTCTTAATTTGAATCTCATAGGAGACATATATGAACCAGCACATTAATCGCTTTTTGCTTCTAACCCGGCAACGATTGCCACTATTATTAATTGCCCTAATTCCTGTTTTGATTATGGAAATTTTGAGCCGCGGACATTATATAGAAATGATTACTTGGAGTTACAAGCATCTGCTTGAACTGGTATTCAATGAATGGATCGTATTCAGCTTATTATTATTGTTCATCGCCATGATCGGCCGGACTAGAATTGCCTATTGGGTCATTTCGGGTATTCTTCTTACCTTGGCCCTTGTAAGTGGCGTTAAGTTGAAAATATTAGGGGTCCCATTGACACCTTGGGACATCGTCTTGGCCGGCGAAGCGTCGGATATGGTGAAATACATCTCTAATATTCTAAGCTTCAAAATTTTGATCATCATTCTGTTGTTCGTAGTGGCCAGTTATTTTTTGTTATACCGCACGACCTTATTCTCGAAAAAGGTTGCCCTAAAAGAACGTGGAATCCTTGCTATAATCGCGATTGCAATGTTGTCTGCGGTTTACACGGATCTCCCCCTTCCGATTCAGAAATGGTGCGGTATCCAAGCATCCGTATGGAACCAAGTTGAGAATACCACAACGAACGGCTATGCATTAGCAACGTTTCTGAATACCAAGTCGATGTTAACCGAAAAACGTGAAGGTTACGATGATAAAGCAGTTGAAGCTATTGTCAGTAATACACCTAAGCCGATTAAAGCCGGGGATCCAAACAACCCTATAAAACCAAACGTTATTGTCGTTTTAAGTGAGGCATTCTGGGATCCAACCGTTATCAAAGGTGTGGAATTCAGTCGTGATCCCATCCCTTTCTTTCATAAGCTGCAGCAGACGGGGACAAGCGGCACGATGCTTTCACCACAGTATGGCGGGGGTACAGCTAATGTCGAGTTCGAGGTATTAACCGGTAACTCTATGCGTTTTCTACCGCAAGGGTCAATCGCCTACAATCAATTCCTTACGAATGAAGTAGATTCTTTGGCAAGTATTTATGCCAGACAAGGTTATACATCAACGGCGATAAGTCCATTCTACAACTGGTATTTCAACAGTAATAGAATATATAAATACTTTGGCTTTTCCAAGTATATTCCAATCGAATATTTTAAGCCTAACTACTCAGGTCCTTATATCGCAGACAGCGAAGTTGCTGCTAATATTATTCATGCGACGGACCAAAGCGATGGACCCGATTTCGTATTTGCCAACACGATGGAAAACCATTTTCACTTTTTCCCGGGCAAGTTTCCCAAAAACACAATCGATGTTACTGGCAATATATCTCCCTCTTCTCAAGGTATGCTTGAAACGCTTGCTCAAGGCATTAATGCCTCAGATAAAATGTTGAAGGAATTAGTTGACTACTACGAGAAAAAGGGTGAACCAACGATTATCGCTTTCTGGGGAGACCACTTACCAGCCCTGGGTGATGATTATGCCACATACATTGACACTAAGTATATTAGCGGCAAAGACGATCCTGATTTCCTGAAAAAGATGTACAGCGTTCCGCTTGTCGTTTGGAACAATTTTGACCATGAGCGCAAAGATACATTAAATATTAGTCCTTCATTCTTAGGCCCTTATCTTATTGAATTATCCAAACAGCAAGGCAGCTATTATACCGATTATTTAAGCCAACTTTCGAAAAAGATCCCTGTCATACCACCGAAAGATCATTATGAGGCCATGAATATTAACGAGCAGGACCTTAAGGATTACGAGACTTTGCAATATGATATCATTTTCGGCGATCGGCATGCTTACAAGGATTATAAAGTTCCCATTATTAATTCTAAGTATATGCTCGGATTTGGACCGATCCAGCTTGATAAAGTCGAATCTGATACAATGGATTTATCTGGTCGTTCAAGTGTGACATTAACGGTGAGAGGAAGCAATATCCCCCCTCTTGGCTATGTTACTTTAAATGGCAAAGCCGTTCCAAGCACTTGGCAAGATGAACATACACTGACTGCCAAGGTCGAAGGCCATTTACTCAAGTCTGGAATCTGGGACATTCAAGTCAATGTGAAAGATTCAAAGGAAACTATCGTTGGTAAATCAAACACCTTGCCGATTGAAATAGGCGGGCGTTAAACGAAGTTAGACGCCAAGCCCCCTTTTCTCTAATTTGAGAATAAGGGGGTTTTTCAACTCCAAGGAAAAAGAAAAGCTCCATCCACGAATGGATGAGCTTTTCATTTCTCGTATGACCTAGATTAAAGGGAGATAATTTTTCCTGTTGCTTCGGATTCAAAAGCTGCAAGTATGACCTGCAAGGAGCGAAGCCCCTCTTCGCCGGAAATACGCGGCTTTTTGCCTTCCAGGATGCTTGTAATGAACTCGTCAATGACACCGCTATGCGTTTGTTTCTCATTCGTTGCGATTTGTCCAACTTTATAACGTTCAACCGTACCATCACGAAGCTCAACGATAACTTGATCATTCGGATCGGTATCAATTTTGATGACACCATTCTCGCACCATAACACGGTTGAGTTGTCTTGACCTTTATAATAAGTCCAGCTAGCGACTAATGAGCCAGTTGCGCCGCTTTTCATGCGAAGCAAACAAGTCGCATTGTCGTCAACATCTGTACCTTCTTTGTGCAGAGTACCCACGAAAGCAGCCACTTGTGCAACCTCGTCAGCAAGCAACCAACGAATTAAATCCGACTTGTGTACACCAAGATCGCCCATCGCACCCATGGTTGCTTCTTCTTTGCGGAAGAACCAGCTTTCGCGGCCGTCCACGCTCCAGCCTTCCGGACCTGGATGTCCGAAAGATGTACGGAATGTCAACACTTTACCCAATTTGCCGGAATTCAAAATTTCTTTGGCTTTGACATGCGGAGGCATCAGTCGTTGGTTGTGACCAACCATTAAAAACACGCCATTTTTCTTTGCCGCTTCAATCATGGCTTCCGCTTCTTCAGCCGTTGAAGCCATTGGCTTCTCAACCAGTACATGAGCACCTGCATTTGCAGCCGCAATGGATACTTCAGCATGGAGAAAGTTCGGTGTACAAACACTAACTGCGTCCACTTTCTCCTGCTTCAACATTTCAGTATAACTGCTGTATGCTTTGCCCCCATGCAGCTGCGCAAAGTGCTCGGCTCTCTCTAGGACTGGATCTACGAAAGCGACGAGTTCAACATTCGAATTCCAAGCATATTCCGGGATGTGTCTATGTTTAGCGATAGAACCGCAACCTACAACGGCCACTTTAATTTTACTCATGTTTATTAATGCTCCTTTTAAATGTTAGTTATGAACATTCGTGTAATGCTCTTTTACCCAGTTCAAGCTGTTCTCAACACTTGTAAGTGGCGGCTTCTGGCAGTGATCCTGCTCAACAACAAGCCATTCCACGCCTGCTTGCTCAGCCGCTTTAATCACTTTTTCCAATGGTACATCGCCTAAACCCAGTTCTAGTGTTACTAATTTGCCTTCGGCATCTTTCGTGAAATCTTTGAAATGAATCAGCGGTAAACGGCCTGCATATTTTGCTATGTAGGCAAGTGGATCTTGACCAGCGTATTGAACCCAACAAACGTCCATCTCTACGTTAATTGCATCTTCACCTGTTTTGGCAAACATGGCATCAAAAACGAACTCGTCATCCACTTTATAATGAAATTCGAAGTCATGATTGTGATAAAGGAACTGCAAACCTTGCTTATTCGTTTCTATGGCAATCGCTTGGCATTCAGCAATCAGTGCTTTCCATTGATCTGCTGACTCGCGTTCTTCAGCACCAACATAAGGGCAAATAGCGTATTTCGCACCGATTGTTTTTAGGTAATCCAGTTCACCTTGCAGATCTTTACGGAATCTCTCTAAACTCACGTGACTGCCGAATGCTTTCAAACCTAGCTCATCCAACAGCTCTTTGAGTTCTGCTGCTGGCTTACCATAATACCCTGCAAATTCTACGCCTTCATATCCTAACTTCGCTACATGACGAAGTGTGCCTTCCATGTCTTTCTCCATATCATCTCTTAATGTATACAATTGCAGACCAATTCCTAAACGTCCCATTTGTTCTCCTCTTTTCTTATCATCCATATTTTGATAAATCGAACATAATAGAATTAGTATACTGGATCATAGCCTTATATGACCATTCACGATATAATCAAAACATCTCCTATTTGGCTACGAAAGGTGAATACAATGAAAACTGAGGTCTTAACCTGCGGCTATTCTTTTCATATGGAACCGTTTAATGTGAGTACCAAATCTGGTCTAAATTCTTATCTTTTCCGTTTACAAACTGAAGGAAATTCCGAGGTTCTAATTGATGGCCGTATGCAACGGATCGAAGCTGGTCATCTACTCCTTTATAAACCGGGAGACCCTTATGAACTGCGTATCGAGCACGAGTTGGATCAACCTAGCAATAAAATCGCCAGTGGCGACTATTATGTATTCTGTAAAGGCCCTTGGATCGATGCATGGTGGAAACGCAGCCTCAAACAAACTTGTACGCGCATCGACTTAGATGCTCGGTTAATCTCTCTATGGCGACAGCTTATTCTCGAAAAACGAAGAATGGAAGAAGAAAATCAAGAGCTTAGCGGCTATTTGCTGCAAGCACTTTGCCTATATGTAGAGCGTGCCGCAACAGAAACCGTCTCCTTACAAGGACGCCCATTTACCGGAACACGTATGAAGAGGTTCATTGAAGCACAAGCTACTGCTACTTTTAAAGTTGATGATGTTGCCAATCATGTTGGGCTAAGCGTTTCCCGCGCGGTTCATTTGTTCAAAGAATGCTTCGGCAAGACCATGATTCAATACGCCCTTGAAGTACGCTTATCCAGCGCTGTGGAACGCATGCATGATAGTTCAATGTCTCTGGAGCAAATTGCTCTAAGCTGCGGTTTCGGTAGCTATCCCTACTTTCACCGAGCATTTAAACATAGATTTGGGACATCCCCAAAGCTTTTTCGCCAAAATGCTCAGCAAAATTAAAATCATCGAATTCACAAATATTTCAAGAAATGCGATCTAAGTATGAAACAATTCTTCTCTCTCATACGTATATTCTTATGAGAAGTAGAAATACATAGAAATATTTGGTTTTGTTTCAAAATTGTAAAACTATTTTAAGGTTAATTTAATAATATTCATATATGCTAATCTTATATCCAATTCCTAGGATGGTGAAAAATGATGAAAATGTTTATTACAATTCACAACAAACCCGTGCCAGTCTACTCAGATGAGAAAAATAAAAAGAAATTCAATTTATTGAAATCCGCACTTGAAGCGAAAGTGACTAAAGGAAGAGCGACGATTAAGAAATGTTTGGACTCTATCATTAGTATTGAGATCGTAGGTTGTGAAGCGATTCTCCATTCCTTTAATGAGCGCGACTCCCTTGCCTTATCCTTATACTAAAAAAACGAGAAGTCCCCAGGACTTCTCGTTTTTTAGTGATTGTATTTTTGTTGGATGATGCCAAGATGATGCTGAGCATGACCGGCTATTACATAGGCAAGTGCGCGTGCAGAGATTTCATTGTTATTAGCGATCCCTTTACGTAACCAGGCTGCTTCTGAAATTGTTTTCACCAGTGAAAATGTGGCTTGACGTACCGCTTTAAAATCGTTTAACAAATCCTCTATCGACAATTCGTCGAAAGATGCATTTGTGATGTATAAATCCTGATCAAATCCTGGTAAATTCGTTGTATCTCCACGAGCAATACGCAGCATCCGATAACTCATAATCCGCTCCGTATCCGTCATATGCCCCAAAACTTCCTTCAAGCTCCACTTTCCCGGTTCATATCGATAAAGCCCTTGCTCGTCATTAATCGGTGAAAACAAAGCGATGACAGCGTCTAATTGGCTGTGCAAAAAAGACAGATAGTCGCCTTCAGGAACTTGACTAATATAGCCAGTAAAAAATGGTGAGTATTCTTCACTACCAGGTCGCTGCAGCATATCGAATGATTCTCCCTTCGTGATAAAAAAATTGAAAGTATGTATATTCTAATCATATCGTAAACCCCAACAAATATGAAGCCAGCTTAACTCTCAAAATTATAAAGCTCGTTTGGAGTTAACGCTCTACTTTTCATAGATTCTGTGGTATTTACAAATACCAGACTTAAACCACTTATTGTTTTCAGTGGTGTTTCACGCTCTTCAACTTTTTCAACTATGCTATTCTGTGATATCTACAAATCTGATTAAAAAGCCTTGTGTCCAGCGGAGAGTTTGGTCAGGGCGTTCACAGGGCACTTCTAGGAAATAAAAATGGCCAGCTCTGGATTACTTCACTTCTAACTGAGTCAAGGGGATAGTGGTCAGAAGCACCACAGAGTTTCAGCTATCTGAGCTAAAGGGATAGTGCTCATAGTTACCTCTACTCAAACCAAATTTGTATCTTTCCAAATTCCATGAAACAAAAGAACACTGACCTCAGTGAAGAAGTCAGTGTTTTTGACTGTCTATAATGGCTTATGCTCGAGCAGCCAGATTTTACTTTGGAAGTCTCCATGGAGACCAGAGACTGGCAGTCCGGCGTAAAGAAGATGATCGCCGGGGTACTCACCTTGCAAGCCTGCGATTTGGTAATCGAAGGATGGGTTGAGACCTTTGAGCCGCAGCGTTTTGAGAGGCGCATTCGGCTCGGCGAGTACTCGGAAATAAGCGACCATAGCTTGGGTCTTATCTTCAGAAACGATCATCCAAGCGGTTTCATTACCTTCGAATGGACTGAGTAAGCGGTACATGTCGCCGAATTGGATAAGCGGCCGAATATGCTTATAATCAGCAATTTGCTTTTTGACGATTTCTTTTTCCTCGTCAGTAAACCGCGTTAGGTCAAGTTCATAACCAAAATTGCCAGACATCGCAACATCGCCGCGCATTTCCAGAGATGTCTCACGGTGAACTTGGTGATTAGGTACGGCGGATACGTGCGCTCCCATGGAACTAACAGGATAAACGATGCTCGTCCCATACTGAATTTTCAAACGGGAGATGGCATCTGTGTTATCGCTTGTCCACGTTTGCGGCATATAATACAACATGCCAGGGTCAAACCGCCCACCGCCACCAGAGCAGCTCTCGAACAAAATATGCGGGAACTCGGTCGTCAATGTTTCTAGAACGCTGTAGAGCCCAAGTATATAGCGATGGGCGGTTTCTCTTTGTCTTTCCGGAGGCAATGCGGCGGAACCAATTTCGGTCATATTACGGTTCATGTCCCATTTGACGTAAGTGATCGGCGCGCTGCTTAGGATATCACGGATCATTTTCGCGATCGCCTCACATACATCTGCACGTGAAAAATCCAATATTAATTGCTGACGGCCTTCCGTACGTCTACGATTCGGTACATGTAAGCACCAGTCTGGGTGTTTTCGATATAAGTCACTGTCTGGGGATACCATTTCGGGTTCAAACCACAGCCCAAACTCAAGTCCCATCCCATTGACTCTGGAAACGAGATCCTCCAGTCCCCCCGGTAACTTGGCTTTATCCACGACCCAGTCTCCCAAGGAGCTGTTATCGCTGTCTCTTTTGCCGAACCAACCATCGTCAAGAACAAATAGCTCGATGCCAAGCTCCTTGCCGGCGCTGGCGATGCTTTCTATTTTATCCGCATTAAATTGAAAATAGGTTGCTTCCCAGTTATTCACGAGAACAGGTCTTGTCCGATCACGGAATTCACCGCGGCAAAGCCGAGTACGATAAAGCTTGTGATACGTTCTTGACATGTCCCCTAGACCAGCATTTGAATAAACCATTACGGCTTCAGGCGTTTGAAAATGTTGTCCTGGCTCAAGCAACCAGCCAAAATCAAATGGATTAATCCCCATGGATACACGTGCTGAACCATACGGCTCAACCTCTGCATGGGCAGCGAAATTGCCACTATAAACAAGGCTGAAACCATACACATCGCCATGATCTTCATTTGCGTCCTTGGAAAGTAGTGCAACGAAAGGATTGTGCTGATGACTACTCGATCCGCGGCGACTTTCTACGGTCAATTTCCCTGGTGCTAAGGGTCTTCTCTCGATATGTCGTTCTCTAACCCAACTACCTGAAAGTTGAAGAAGATCAAACTCGCTATGCTGATAATCAAGGCTCATACTAAGCGCTCGAAGCAGCTTTAGATCACCAGATCCTTCATTTACGAACCGCACCGATCTTGACATCGCTGCATGCTGCTCAAAAATTGTATAAGTAAGAATGACACGAAGGCCAATGACAGAATCAACGAGCTCAAGCTCCAATGTTTCCGCTTCATTATCCTGCTCTACATATGTCGCAGGGAGCCCTTCGAGCACAGGTTTCCCTTGGTAGATTCGATGTTTGTCATAGACGAGTTCAGAAATTGTAGATCCATCCGGAAGAGCAACTTGATAAGCTGGCTCCCGATAATCACTCGTACCGTATGCCGGGTACTCTTGAGGCAGTGTATCAAAAGAAATGCTGCGATCTTCAGGAACAGGATTGGGTGAAAACGAACATCTCTCCTGAAATTGTAGGATCGAAGCCAATTGACCTGATCGGATAGGGCGTCCCCAGTAAACATGGGCTGGGTAAGCGGATTTGATTAGTTGAATAACATAGCTCATGTGTTTGTTTTGTAAATGGAATAGTTCTTGTGTTGGTTCAAATGTAATTCGCATAATATCCCTCCTACCTTCTATTATCATATCCCTTCGCGAACAAAACTATGGAGGATTAGCACCTACATATGGAGGAATGTAGTTTTTAATTACAATAAAAAAAGGAGCCAAGGCTCGAAATAGCCTTAACTCCGTTTCGTATTTTTCATTTTAGCCAAATTTATATGTCATACCATATCCGCCTTTGGGGTAGACCCAATCAATGTTGTACGATGGACACGCAATTCGGCAGGTCCCGCACTCGATACAATTTTCAAATGCAACGGTTGTAATCTTGAGTTTCTTTTCCCATTCATAGACGTCCGAGGGACAGAAATAATTGCAATCCTTCGTAACACAATTTAAGCAGGTCTGTGTATCCTTGATTACGAGGTGCGACTTATCATCGCATTTATAACGAATGGTAAATAGCTTATCTGAAATGTCGCTTTGGCTCATCCGTTCATCGCCCTCCATCCCTTGTAGCCTAGCTTCATCAAATTTACTGTACCGCCTGCGGCATTTTTGATGAGCTTCATAGCCATTTTTTGCTTATTTGCTTTGGTAATCCCATCTACGAGGAACATGTTGTAAGCTGCTTCATTCAGCGCTCTGGGCAGCTTGTCGAACAATAACTCTGGGTCCTGTTCTTTGAGGAATTGATGCATACCTTTGTATTTCTGTAAGTCTTTATGGACAAATGATTCGCGAATTTTCTGGTCGTAAGCTTTGAGTGAAGCGGCGGAAAAATCGCTTTGCGCTTTGGCCTCGACAATCGCCTCGCCGGCCAGTCGACCAGAGGTCATAGCTAAATTCGTTCCTTCGCGGTGCACAAAGTTGATTAACTGCGCGGCATCCCCGCAGACGCACCAACCATCTCCCGACAACGGCGGGATGGAGTGGAAGCCACCCTCGGGAATCAAGTGCCCGGAGTACTCCTTCGTTTCTCCCCCTTGAATCAATTTCCGAATCATAGGGTGCTGTTTAACAGCATCGAGGACCGCATAAGGCTTCACTTTTTTGTCCCGCAAATGATTAACCATAACCCCTACGCCCAGTGAAATGGTTTCTTTATTCGTATACAGAAAACCCATGCCAGCCATACCCAGCGAGGTCTCTCCCATAAACTCAATCGTAACGCCTTCGTCACCTTCGAGTCCGAATCGGTCTTCGATTTTCTCCCTAGGAAGTGCTATGACTTCTTTCACAGCCAACGAAACTTCGTCCGGCATCCATTCTTTGTGAATACCCATCGCCTTTCCGAGCAAGGAGTTCACGCCATCGGCAATGACGACAACATCGGCGTATAAATCACCGTCATCTCGATCAGTTCGAACACCAACGATCTTGTTACCTTCGCGTATCACATCGAGCGCAACGGTTTCGTAAATAGGAATGGCCCCAGCTGCAACGGCTTTGTCCGCGAACCACTGATCGAACTTAACCCGCAGTCCAGTAAAGCAATTGTAAGGCTCCTTGTAAGCCTCATTGCGGTGTCCGAAGGTAACCATGGATTCTTTGCCCATCATCCAGATGCGCTGCTCCACAATGTAACGCTCCATCGGAAAGTTTTTTTCTTTCCAAAATTCGGGAATCAGCTCTTCGATTTGCTTACGGTACAGGACGCCTCCGAAAATGTTTTTGGCTCCGGGGAACTCCCCCCTCTCCAACAAAACAACGGATAATCCAGCACGTGCCATCGTCAAAGCGGCTGCTGCGCCCGCCGGACCACCGCCAACAACAATCGCGTCAAATTTCTCGTTCATTTGGCTTCACTCCTCCCAAGAGCTGCGCTGACCCCTGTCTTCGAATCGTCCTGTGGCATGGAGGTGTCGGCAGCAGCTAGTTGTTTGCCAAATAACGTTCGGCGCTGTTTGATCTCATTCGTAATGGCCGGAACAATTTTGAACATATCGCCTACAATTCCATAATGAGCGAATTGAAAGATTGGCGCTTTTTCATCTTTGTTAATCGCCACGACGACATCCGCATGGCTCATACCTACGGTATGCTGGACAGCACCGGAAATGCCGATGGCGAAGTATAGCTTCGGCCTGACCGTGGCACCGGTTTGACCAACCTGGTGCTCGTGCCCGATCCAGCCCGCATCGACCGCGGCACGCGATGCGCCAACGACACCGCCGAGCGCATCCGCTAGCTCGGCGAGCAGCCCGAAAGCATCAGGCCCGCCAAGCCCGCGGCCCCCCGCCACGATAATCTCGGCATCCTCGAGATTGAGCTTGCCTGTTTCGCGCAGAAAGTCGAGCACCTGCGCGGCAATCTCTTCCTCGCGCATCGTCGCGGAGATAGCGATGATTTCGCCTTGGCGCGTCGCGTCCTTCGGCAGCGCCTGAAACACCCCGGCCCGCGCCGTCGCCATCTGCGGCCGGTACTGCTTACAGAGGATGGTGGCCATCATCTTCTCGGAAAAAGCCGGCCGGCTGGCCAGCAGCAGCCTGGACGGCGGCGGCTCCACGTCGAGCTGCGTCGTGTCGGCCGTCAGCCCCGTCGGCAGGTGAGTCGCTATCGCGCCTGCCAAGTCGCGGCCCGTCGCTGTCGCGCCGAACAGGACGATCTCGGGCTTCGCTTCCTCGATCAGCTTCAAGCAGACTCGGCTGTATGGCCGAGTCCTGTACGTGCGAAGCTCGGGTGCTTCGCATAAGTACACCTTGTCCGCGCCGTAATGCACGGCTTCATCGGCGAGGTGAGCAACATCCTCGCCGATGACGAGCGCCATGAGCGGCGCGTCAAGCTTCGCGGCCAGCTTTTTGCCTTCGCCTAGCAGCTGCCAGGAAACCTTCTTCGCAGCTCCATCTCGCTGCTCCACAACGATCAATACCCCCCGATAAGCCGACCAATCGGGCATCGACACTTCAGGCTGGTCTAGTGATTGTTCATTTGACATCGTGACTTCCTCCATTCCCGTACCGGTGATTCTGAGTTTAGGTCGTGCACATGCTTTATTGTCACGAAGACCAGTCCAACAAAGTCTGCATCTCCTTCGTCATGAGCTGATCAGCTAGCTGAGCAGCCGCTGCCTCTGGCGAATCAAACGCGATCATATGCGTTTTAACCGCTCTTACCTCCGGCACCCATGTTTTGGCAACGATCGTGGGTGAGCCTTTTAGCCCGATTTTCGCTTTTTCAAGATCCGGGAAATCAGCTGTCGTCCAAACCGTCGGCTTATAACGCGCAGCCCGAATCATGCCAGGCAGCGATGCTCGTCTCACCTTATTCAGTTCCTTCAGCGCCGTGATCAGCACCGGCATGCTTGTCTCAACGACTTCAATGCCATCTTCCAATAGCCGATGAACACGAACTTTCCGCCGCTTTTCATCCACACTGGCAACTTTGTTTACATAAGTAAGCTGTTCCAAATCCAATCGGCATGCGACGCCAGGCCCAACCTGCCCCGTGTCGCCGTCCAGCGTTTGTTTGCCGCAAAAAACGATGTCCACCGGTCCCCACGTTTCGGCAATTTTACGGATGGTTCGGGCAACAACGTACGATGTCGCCAGCGTGTCCGCACCTGCGAAGCCGCGGTCCGTCACTAATACAGCATCGTCAGCGCCAAGGGAGATGCACTCCTTTAACCCTTTCTCCGCAGGTGGCGGCCCCATTGTTACCACTGTAATCCTCGCACCTTGTTCATCTTTAATACGGAGCGCCTCTTCCAGCCCATGCATATCATAGAAGTTCACGATACTTGGGACACCTTGGCGAATTAACGTATTATTTTTCGGGTCAATGCGAATTTCTCTAGAGTCAGGTACCTGCTTGATACAAACGACAATATGCAGCATCTCTGCACCCTCCTATTTCTTAGGAACTTGCTTGCACATTCGACAGCTAACGGATCTGGGCTTGTCAGCATTGTGAATTTCGTCACTTAAAATGACGAATCGAAATCGCTTTCAAAGCACTTGTATAAAGTTAATAATCTACAACAATATATGCGAAAAGCTTCCTAACATGACTCTTACTTTCGTCCAAGGCTCGAATGAAATCTTACCGATCTTGATCGGAACACAAAAAAAAGGATCTGAGCCGCGAGTCGCGACTAAGATCCTTTTTTCCAATTTCAATTTCCAAAAATAACGAATTCTAGTTCCACTAAAGTAGCGGGCCCGACATTATTAATCTTCTTCCGCTTCTTCTACCTCATACGTACATAAGAAACGCTCTACACCGGGATATTTCTCCCCTAAGCTTCGAATAACGAATCCAATATTTCTATAGAACTGGACACTTTCTTCATCGGTTTCAGCCACGATTCGAATGGGACTCATATCTTCAATAATTTCAAGGATAATCCCTCGCCCAAAGCCTACCCCTCTGCTCTCCGGTTCAACGGCAAGATGAGTGATCGTCATCTCCTGATTATTACTAAGTTCAAAGCCGATGATGCCCACCATGATACCTTCGGATTCATACCCAAATAACCACAGATTAGCATCATTTTCATAACGCTCAAGAACAGGCTGCAGCGCCTCTGGATCGGGAAAAACACTGTAACTAAGCAGTTCTTGTATTTCGTTTTCGTTTAGTCGAGATTTCACATTCACTAACATCTTCATTCACTACTTTCATTAATCATTATCTACACATAATCTAACAACTTAAGCAAGCTGTCAATATTCGCTATAGGGGTAATCCCCTTCTCCTCCATCAAGTGCCCGTTAGGCCCATAGCTGATAAAGGGGATCCCAGCATCTATGGATGCTCTGCCATCTATCCACGAATCTCCGATGGATATCCATTCGCTCTCAAGAATTTGTGGAAAATGCTGCTTTGCAGCTAAGTATCCGGAAGGCGATGGTTTCATGTCTTCCATCTGCTCTCTTCCGATAACCAAATCAAAGTATGGACGAATTCCAGTCGTTTCCAGCGCATGAACCGCTGCCTTATAAGAATTGTTTGTCACAATAACCAGGACATAACCCTTCATTAAAACATTCAAAAGCTCAGAAACATCGGACTCCAGTCCTGCGCCCTCCATGCCGATTAGTTCGTGCTCAACGACCATTTTCATCACTTCGGTATAGGACTCTTCAGGCATCCCCTTCGCTTTCACATACGCAATCATGGTTGATGTTGTATGTTCTTGAAACGGAAAGCTAACCGGCAATAGATCATGTTCAATAAGGTAGTCCGCCACTTGCTTTTTCATCATTTGGAAATTAATTCTAGACCTCAGCAGTGTATTATCCATGTCAAAAATAATGCCTCGAACTTGGCTTGATTTCATCATTGAACCTCACCTATCCATCTCTAGAACTACAGAAAATTTGAGAAATTAGTATTATAAATTATTTTTAGTAGAATTCGACATGATTCGCTAATTACCGCTATAGACACGTCATTTTTAACTAATTATAATGAGTCGTATTAACTGGTATATAGGCTTAATACATCATTAACTAGTGCCTTTTGAACTACATATATAGAATCGTCAAAAGCAAACCATTGGAAACAATGCGACGCAAAGCCATGACCTAAGGCATCCCTAATTGGGATGCTATGGACGACAGGTTACCGAGTCAAGGAGTTCATCCTTTCATTCGGGATGGACTTTTTTATTTATACGAAATGAGGTCGATTCATGCATCATATGCTAATAGATAATTTTCCTATTTACCTCATGCTGCTAACGTTCATTATTTCAATAACTGCTATTTACTTATCTTTTACTAACAAAACTGCACTCCAAGCTTCTATTTTAGAGTCTGCTATCGATTGTATCATGATGTTTAATACAAGTGGGAGAATCATTGCATTTAATCCTGCGGCAGAAGCCATCTTTGGTTACGAACGAGAAGAAGCGCTAGGGCTTACGTTAATCGATTTTCTTTTTGAAAAAGATGGCCAGGAGACCACCTTCTTAAATCTGCTATTCACGGCGAAAGACGAAACGATGATCGGTAAGCGAATCGAATTAAAAGCATATCGATCGGACGGCAGTGTATTTCCGGCGGAAATAACGATTACGTACACTCCGTATAAAGGAAAGGATATCTATACAGCTTATCTACGTGATCTGACTGAAAAAAAGAAGTCCGAGGAAATGATACATCAGCTAGCCTACTTTGATTTGCTGACAGGCTTGCCGAATCGCAACCAATTCAACCAGCTTTTCCAAGATGCGTTAAGCAATGCCAAAAAACATAATCAGAGCTTAGCTCTACTCTTCCTTGATGTAAATCGGTTTAAACTCATCAATGACACCTTAGGCCATCACTTAGGAGATCTAGTTTTGCAAAAGTTCTCCCTACTTCTCTCGGAAAACTTAATTTCACAAAGCATTGTCTCTAGACTCAGCGGCGATGAATTTGTGATTCTGTACCCATTCGGAAATAGGATGTCAGCAGCAGTGCAAGCGGAGAAAATCATTCAGCAATTGGAAGCACCTTTCCAAATAGACGGACGCAATGTTTTTGTTTCAACCAGTATTGGTATCTCATTGTATCCGATCGATGGAGAAGATCCGGAGGTTTTACTGAAAAATGCCGATCAAGCGATGTATCTGGCCAAAGAACGTGGAGGAAACCATTATCAGTTTTATGAACAGGAAATGAGTGTCATTTTTTCGAGGAGAAGTACATGTGAACAATCCCTCCGAACGGCCATCGAACATAATGAGCTCTATCTGATGTACCAGCCCAAATTCCATCTTCCTACCGGAAAAATAATCGGGGTAGAAGCTTTACTACGGTGGGAAAGCCATGAGTTAGGAAGCGTCTCGCCGAAGGAATTTGTTCCAATTGCTGAGGAATCCGGACAAATTATTGCCATAGGGAAATGGGTTTTA
This sequence comes from Paenibacillus andongensis, assembly GCF_025369935.1. Lineage (NCBI taxonomy): Bacteria > Bacillati > Bacillota > Bacilli > Caryophanales > Paenibacillaceae > Paenibacillus > Paenibacillus andongensis. Next base: position 4,748,097 of record NZ_CP104467.1, read on the forward strand.
CAAACAGCCTGCTTACAAATGAAAAAATGGCAAGCTGCGGGGATGGAGCCTGTTCCTATTGCAGTCAATGTCTCTACTGTCCAGTTTCATCAAGAAGATTTGGTGACAATGATTCTCGATATTCTGCATCAAAATGAGCTAGAAACACAGTACTTAGAAATTGAAATTACCGAAAGCGTATCAATGCATAATAGCCTCAGCATCATGGAAAAGCTTTATGCTTTAAAGCGCGAGGGGGTTAAAATCACTGTCAATGATTTTGGAGTTGGTTATTCTTCATTAAGTTATTTACATAAATCTCCTGTCGATACGTTGAAAATTGATAAATCGATTGTACAAGACATTTCCACCGCCACATCCTCATCTTCTATCATTGAAGCTATTATGGCCATGTCACATCGTTTAAACTTGAGTGTCCTTGCGGTAGGTGTAGAAACTAATGAACAGCTCTCTTTTCTAGAGAAATGTGGCTGTCAAAATATCCAAGGATATTTATTCTCAGTTCCACTTACTGCCCAGCTATTTGAAACGAGTTTTGTTATCCATGATGCAAATGCTGGTGCTTTATGAATAAAGCCAGAAGACGTAGACTACTTCGCCTTCTGGCTTTTCAGATTGGACACTGAACGAATAGCAAACGGCATGGCTAATGAAAGTAAGCTTGCCACAAGTCCAAACACGAACATACCATGAATACCCGTATAAAAGATGATGGATTTAGTAAGGATTGCCCCCATAATCGTTACGCTGACCGCTGTCCCAATATTCCGTGCAAAGAGTTGCAGTGAAGTGGAAATCCCCTTCTGGTGCGCTTCTACAAGCTGCTGTGAACCGATTGTAGTAATGGTGAAGATCAAACCATAGGCAAGACCAAGCATTGTTAGTGCGCTAAACGTGTACCAAAAAGGAGTACCCTCGTGAATGAAATAAAATAAGGCGGCTGTAATGACGAGTATCATATTACCTATGACTAAAAGCCGTTTATAGCCATATCGAAGCACCCATTTTCCACCTGGTACAGCAACAGCCATCCACCCCATGGATGTACTCAGAAGTGCAATACCGCTGACAAACAACGAGTAGCCTTGATTTTGCAAGAAGAGAGGTATGAAGCTGGAAGCCCCAAAGAGAGCCGCGCAGCTGAGAAATGAGCTTGCAATCATAATGGCCACCGGGCGATTGCGCAGCAGATTTAAGGGAACGAACGGCGCAGGATGCTTCCTTTCATATAAAAAGAAAGCAATCATACATAGGCCTCCTAGCGCGCCATACATGTAACTATAATGCTCAACTGCTGTAGTAAGCAGCAAAAAGGATATACCACAAGCAAACAAAATTGCTCCGCCATAATCGACCACTGCTTTCTTTGGTTGATACACTTCCTTATACGGCTGTAAGGTAAGAAGTGAAACGATACATACCGGTATATTCACGAAAAAAATCCACCGCCAACTCAGGTAGGTTACGAAGAACGTCCCCAGTAGAGGTGCTAATATGGCAGATAAGCCCCACATCCCTGTGAAATAAGCTTGTACTTTACCTCGCTGCTCAACCGGATAAATATCTCCCGCAATGATGGCAGGAAAAGGCATCATCACCCCTGCACCAATCCCTTGTATCGCTCTGAATAAGATCAGCTGCAGCATGTTCTGAGATAGACCGCAGAGCACAGATCCAAAAAGAAACAATAGTATACCCGCTGCAAAAATCCGTTTCCGCCCAAATAGGTCAGATAATCTGCCTGCTAATGGTGCTAATACAGTTGAAAGAACCATATAAGAGGTAAATGCCCATGCGTACAAGTCATTGCCGCCAATTTCTTTCACAATAATCGGCATGGTGGTATTCGCAATCGTGGTATCGATAGACGACACCAATACCGCCAATACAATACTCACCATAACCGTTGTTCGATTTCTCACGGATGTCCCCTCCTACATGCTGACTTTTTTCACATCCACATATTGTAACTGATTCCAGTATGGATGAATAGCATGTGCAGAGTACGAAGATGTCAATTAACAAAGCAAATTAAAAATTTCCTTTACATAATGCTTTTCTATATAATAAAATTAATCCAATGTGGTTAGTGGGTAATTCGATTGGGGACATGACAACATGACTTTAACTGTTTTATTTATGGGTGTATTTGTTGGTTTTATGGTTGGATTGACTGGTGTAGGCGGAGCTTCGCTGCTCACCCCCATTTTGATCCTGATTGGTATTAATCCTTCAATTGCCGTAGGAACAGACCTTCTTTATAATTCGATTACAAAGCTTTTTGGCACGATTCAGCATTGGCGGCAGAAAACGATTGATTTCAAGCTGGTTAAAATGCTGGCCATGGGTAGTATTCCAGGTGTAACCGCAGCCGTTATTTTTCTTAAATTATTCAATTCGTTCTTTCATAATCAGGAGATCATTATCAAGCATGCTCTTGGTTATGTCTTGATTCTGGTAGCGTTTGCTACCTTGTTTAAAGTTTTCTTCGGCCACAAGATCAAAGAAAATCGCTGGCAGCTCCAGTCTTTGAACGAGAAGCAAGGACTAACGATTACAATTGGTGCTGTACTAGGTTTTGTTGTCGGACTTACGTCCATTGGATCTGGCTCCCTGTATGCGATTGCGATGCTTTACTTTTTCCGTATGAACCCTGCTCAGCTCGTAGGCACTGACATCGCTCATGCTTTCTTCCTTGCGACAACAGCAGGCATTCTTCACGCAAGTATGGGAAATGTGAATTATACACTCGTCCTCAATCTTCTTATCGGTTCCATTCCCGGAGTCGTTATAGGCAGCATACTATCCACCAAGGCACCGACCAATTTTCTGCGCACGATTATTGCAAGTCTGGTATTAATTAGCGGCCTTAAATTAATAGGATGAAGTGCAGCAGCAACCGTTCATCCATACAAAGAAGCGTCCGAGTAAACCAATCGGACGCTTCTTGCTGCTCTCACATCATGTCGTTTTGTGCGGTTCCCCAGGAAATATCCGCTCCTTTATTTCAGCGTCATTTCCCGAGTAAACCACAATTTATAACTAAGTATGCTCAATATGATACTTGTAATAGCCGCTGCTGCTGTGAAAGCAAACAGAATCAACATTTGATAACGAACCGCCTCCACAGGATTTGCGCCTGCAATAATCATCCCCGTCATCATGCCAGGAAGTTGAACGAGTCCAACTGTTTTCATTCCGTCAATCGTCGGAATCATGCTGGCCTTGACAGAGCGCTGCAGTGATTGCTGAATCGCCTGTCTAACCGAAGATCCGAGAGCAAGCAGTGCTTCAATTTCCCCGCGTGACGATTGCACCTCACGGTTCATTTGATTCAAAAATAAACCACAAACGATCATCGAACTACCAATGGTCATCCCACTAATTGGGATAATGAATTGGCTCGTTGGCTTGATAATATGTAAACCGAGCATAAGTGACATTGTTAACGTTTCCGTTACAGCAATAGCTGCCGCTATTCTCCAATTTATCCCCTTTAACCCTTCTCCGCGTTTGCCCGCATTGTGTGTAGCAACCACAATCATAATCGCAATGATCATAAAGATAAGTCCCCAATGCTCCGTCTGAAAAACAAAATGAAGCACATACCCAATGAACAACAGCTGCAAGGCTCCACGAATGGTTCCCACAGCAATGTCCTTCTCAAGCCCAAGCTTCTGCCATTTCGATAAGGCCATCGTAATCATGACAAAGGTCAATGTAAAGCCTAAAGCTAGCGTAGACACTACGAATCCATTCCCCCTTCAATTAAGGATGAATCCGACCATTCCAACGTGTCTTCCGGTACAGATTCAGATAATGATCCACGATTCAAATACCAGAACCGATTGCCAACCCTTTTGGCTTGCTCCATTTCATGCGTTACCCAAATAAGCCCGCCTTCCCGCTCATCAAGCCAATTCATCAGTGTATTTTCTACAGCTTGCTTGCTGTGCGAATCCAGCGCAGAAGTTACTTCATCAAGTAAGAGGATATCCGGTCCTAGCAGCATTGACCGCACGAGTTGAACCCTCTGCTTCTGTCCTCCAGATAAATCAGCCGCCTTCTGAGACCAATTCAGGTCACCGAGGCCAACCTGCTCCATCAAGCTTAGCGCCAATGATTTATCGAAATTACGCTGATGCAGTTTACTTACCAAAGCTAGGTTGTCAGCAACCGTAGTAGGCAGCATAACCGGCTGTTGGGGGACATAGCAGACCCTCTTCCGCCATTCACTTGGTCCCCAGCTCGCAACAAGTCGTCCATGCAAGGATAAGCTTCCGCCATCCATGCTTTCCAAGGTGGACAAAATTCGAAGCAGTGTACTCTTCCCTTGGCCGGAAGGACCCAGAATCGCGATACGATCTTTGGACAATACGTTCGCACTTATTTGCTCCATTAAAGGCGTCAGCCCTTCGTTTGGATGCTTCTTATGTAGATTTTCAATGACCAGAATAGGCTGCAGAACGCTTCACTCCCAACTACCGAAGTTTTACATATATCCGTTTAATTAGTATATCACAGCCATAATTCTACGTGACATTTACCCATTTTAAATGGGAAATAGACTTTAGCCTACACCTAGAGACCGGCCTTAGGCATACTTTGTGATGAATACCCAATGTGATGATAAAGGAGCTACTGCAAATGCAGCGACTAATGTGTAAAGGGAAGATCCACCGTGCGACGGTAACGGAAGCCGATTTGGATTACGTGGGAAGCATTACCATAGATGGTTTATTGATGCGCAAAGCGAATATTTTACCCTATGAAATGGTTCAAGTTACTAGTCTGCGAAACGCTACTCGGTGGAAAACATACGCGATACCTGCGCCTGAAGGCTGCGGCAAGATCGGTTTGAATGGTCCCCCTGCCCACCTTTTTGCTCCTGGCGACCTCGTTATTATTCTTAGTATGGGACTTATGAATGAAACCGAAATAAACGGCCTCAAACCTCAAGTGGTTTTCGTTGATGAACGCAATCAGCTGCTCAGAGTTGAAGAACATGATCTCGTTATTCTCAAACAAGTGAAACCCAATGACTAAACCAAACACAAGCAAATGGACCAAATATAAGCTGCTGCGGAAATCGTCTAAACTGAGAGTGAATCTTCCAGAAACAGCATGGCTGCGAGAGAGCTCTTTCTGGCGCTTGATAAAAAAATACGGTGAGGTCATCATTAAACCGACTGGAAGTTATGGGGGCCACGGTGTCATTCGGATTAAAAAGATGGATTCTTCCATATATGAGGTACAGGATGGCGCTACGAAGAAAAACTTCACCCAACACAGCCAATTAAACGCTTATATCAAAAAGCAAGCGAGCAAGAACAACATTATTCAGCAGCGAATTCCACTTGCCACTGTGAATGACCGCCCTTTTGATCTCAGAGTGATGGTGCAGCGCCGGCTCAATTCTCCTTGGGAAGTAACCGGTAAGCTGGCCAAAGTGGCTGGGAAGGGTTATATCGTAACGAATATTCGCCTGAGCAGCGGTAAAGTCGTATCGGTGGAGCAAGTTCTTAAAAACTCGATGCTCAAAAAGATGCGGGCTAATGACCTCCTCTCACAGCTCGATAAAGTTGCTCTACATGCAGCTCAGAAATTAAGCCCTTATTACCCTTGGGTGCGGACGATGGGAATTGATATGGCTTTGGACAAAGATGGAAATGTATGGATTATTGAGGTTAATTTTATTCCTATGCTTGAGCTGTTTTTGAAACTGAAGGATAAATCGATGTTCCACAAGATGAAGTCATTTGGCAAAACCAAACCAAGAAATAAATGACTCAAAAAAAGAATAAATTAGAAAATAAAATAAATCAAAAGACACAAGCCGTTTCCTTCCTCACTTCTTGGTAATAGTCTAAATAAGAGTTTGAGGCAGCAATACTCAAATTACAACTACGATAGTTTTCCTGTTGAAAACTTTGAGGAGGCCCGGAGATGAATCGATTAGGGCTTTATTGCTCACGATGTTCTGCAAGGCTCCCTTTCCGCTATCAAGAAATGAAATGCGATTGCGGCGGCACTCTATTAGTCGATTACGACTTGGAGCACATAGCTAGAACGTTAACGAAGGAAGCTTTACAAACACGCTACCCATCGATGTGGAGATATCATGAATTGCTTCCAGTGAGTAACCCTGATTGTATCGTCACCTTAGGCGAAGGCTGGACACCACTGCTGCGTATGCAGGAATGGGAGCAGAAACTGCCTATTAAACATCTATGGATTAAGAGAGAAGAGCAGAACCCTACGGGGAGCTTTAAGTCGAGAGGCTTCTCCGTCGCTGTTTCCTTACTCAAGGAAGCGGGGGCTACGAAAGCGGCCGTTCCATCCAATGGAAATGCCGCGGGTGCATTAGCCGCTTATGCAGGACGTGCCGGGATCGAAGCTTCCGTTTTTATTCCCATGGATTGCCCGCCATTAATTGTGGACGAATGTCCGTTATATGGAGCAGCCACCTTCCTCGTCGATGGCTTTATTCATGATGCAGCAGCTATCATTGAAGCTGGTAAACAAGATCAGGGCTGGGTTAACATTGGAACACTGAAGGAGCCCGGACGTGTAGAAGGCAAGAAAACAATGGGACTTGAGCTCGCCGAACAACTCGGTTGGACGTTCCCGGACGTCATCATCTATCCTACCGGTGGCGGCTCCGGTATTATTGGCATGTGGAAAGCATACCAGGAGCTCAAAGCACTCCGCTGGATTGACGGTCCCATGCCAAGATTCGTTTGTGTGCAGGAAGAGGGATGCCAGCCAATTGTAGACGGCCTAGCATGCAGCCATACTGAGAGTGCACAAGCTGCCGGAGTAGAAGCAAGTCCGACAGGCATGCGCGTACCGAATCCGCCAGACTTGGCGTTCATCCTGTCGATTGTGGAACAAAGCGGCGGCACAGCCATCGCCCTGTCCAAGAGCCAAATCGCCGAGGCCACTCTCACGCTAGGTTCGCTCGGCATCTCTTCGTCCCCCGAAGGCTCGGCAACTTGGGCAGGTCTGCTCGCTCTCTGCGACAGCGGATGGTTGCGTCCGAGTGATTCCGTTGTGCTTTTTAATACGTCGCACGCGATGAAATATGTGAAGTTTGGTTCCATCTCTGCACTTCCGATTATTAAAAGCTATGAGGAGTATCTCCGTCTGTAGGAAGTGAACTTTGACGTTTACTTGGGTTTGTCGAGCTTGTATGAAAGAGAGGGTGGCTTACTCTAGCCATTCTTAGCTCCCAATAACCAAACAAAACAGCCAGGAGGAAACCCTCCTGGCTGTTCACTTCTCAACCTTATTGACCTAGATTATTTTCTTCATATAAGCGATACATCGCTTGAATTAAAGGCTCTGCCGGGTCACGATTCAATAAATATAACGTCATTAAATATTGCAAAGGAAGCGCACACGTATTATTGCCATCTTCAACAGCTACGAAGCCTGCCTCCAGGACTGGACCATGCTCCTCATGAAGCTCCAAGTCAACATAGATCTTTTGGTCAGGGAATTCTTCACGCACAGTAGACGCGCAATAAGGAACAATATGTTTATCCAACAGCTCTTTGGCTTCATCTTCCGATTGCGGAGGATTCGGCAGCGGATGATTTTCTGGGCTTCTCAGCAAGTCGACGAAGAAGGACGATAACCACAGCCCCGCATTCGGATTCGTTTGGAAGTTTCTCATAATTTCATTCAAGAAAAATCCGCAGGATGTGGACTTTTCATCATTTTTAAGTGTGAAAGCAAACATTGGACCGTAAGTCGGATTATTGCCGATTTGCCCATCTACTTCATATTCAGGAAATTGATCTTTCATTACTTCTTGAATGTGCTGAAACCAAGTCATAATGATTTGGGCCTGCTCGCGTTCTTGATCTTGTTCTTGTTCGTTATCTACTGGAGCTTGTGTATCGATATCTTTTTCTGTCATTGTGGTTAAAGCCTCCTGAATCATTCAAATTGGCACGAATATTCCTATTGTACCGCATTTGCTCAAGATCAGAAAGCTTATGTTGCATTTTTAAGGACGAATGCGAACAACCCCGACTTCCGAAGCATTAATCGAAATGGCATTGCCTCCTTGACCGATCGTTGCACTAGCGGATTGTCCTACTCTTACCTTCGTTTTTCCATTGCTGAAGCTCACCTTTTTGACTGATTTACGCCGCATACAGAATCACCCCCTTCCCCAAACCGTATTCGCAATCATGCTGCTTACAGGGGAAGAGCGTTCAGCGCTTTTTCTGTTTCTTGAAAATTTGAATATTTAAAGCATTGCTTGCAAGTACATTGCCTTGCTTAGCCGTCGCTTTTGCCGTTTGATAAATATGAATGACAATTACATGCTTTTTGCCAATACGGTATCTATACGTTTTCACGTGAGATTTAAGCATAGACGAGCTCCTCCTCCTCTTTGAGCGCATGAACAACAGCTACATATTGCTGTAGATTATGCGCAAGAGTGACAGGTTGTCTCGGCGAGTACATAGGGTGCATTCGATCGTTTTTCTAGTTACAATCGTTTTGGCGTCGGCATACCCAGTAGTTCCAATGCTTGATGCATGGTGTCTTTATACGTTTGTGTGATCCAAAGTCGATGGGACATGCTTTCTTCACTTCCTTTTAAGACCGGACAAACACTGTAAAAGTGGTTAAAAAGCGAAGCTAGCTCGAAGGCATAATGGCACAGTAAACTAGGCGCCAATTGCTTAGTAGCCGTTTCCAGTGTTTCGGGCCAATAGGCGATGTGTCTCAAAAGTTGGTATTCCTGATCTTCCAAAAGAGTCCCATCGAACTTAGCCTCCATCCTAAGATGACGAGTATCTTTCTTCGCTTTGTCCAAAATACGATTTGCTCTTGTGTAGGCATAAAGCAAGTAGACACCCGTGTTCCCTGTTATTTCCGTCGCTTGCTCTAAGTCAAAAACAACTTCCGTCTGCAGCTGATATTTCAGCAAATAATATCGGATCGCAGCTGAAGCTATCGATCTGCTGGAAATCCCCGCTTTTCTTGAGCGTTTAGCGTCAATGACCCTTTCCATGTGATCAAGTAGGTCCGCGACTTTAATCCCAATTCCTTGGCGCCCAGACATCGCATAGGAGCTTTTGGCATCCGAAATGTCAATCCCCAGTCCTGCCGCAGTATCTGGACTCAAGGAAACGACTCCGTAGCTCACGTGCTTAAGCTGACTCGCCTGCTGCTCATAGCCCAGCACTTCTAGTGCTAGCTTCACCATCTCCTGCGGGTATTGCTGACGATAGTCAATGACATTAATGACGATATCCGCTTGCCCGATCGATTTCTTCCTGCCTTGGGAAGCTGTGGACCACAGTCCGTCTTCCCATTTTTTATAGACAAAATCATTCGGCAGCACACCGAATTTCCATAGATGATAGGCAATATCCTTCGCTGTATACGTTAAAATACCATTGGAACGAACAAGCACTTTATCCCCTTGATAATCCGTGCTTTCCCCAGCTGTAACAGCCCCTTCTTCTAGATTCTTCAGCACCCAGCAGCCTGCCAATTTCCCATCCGTCACCTTATGAAACATGTCTGTTTGCGTCAGCAGTTCGAAGGTCGAATCCCAGAGTCCCGCTCTCACAATACTGCTTTCCCAAACCAGTACATCGTAGTGAATGCCGAATTGCTTCATTTCTTCCAACTGCTCGCGAACGATCCTTTCCGCTACCAAAGCACCCATCCAAGCAAGATTGGAATGCCCGCTCTCTAGTGCATGTAGAACGGTAGAACGCTGAGCTACAAGCTCCGGCTGCACTTTGTAAGCCTGATTCACCTTCGCGTAGGTCTCCCAACAAAAGTCGCCAAAACGCTTAAAATTCTCATCTGATTGTGTTTGAAGAATGCCCACCACTGTATCTGCCAGTTGATTCCCCAGATCATCAATATAGTTATGCACCTCTACCTGGTAGCCTGCTTGTGAGAGCATGCGTGACAACGAATCACCAATACAGGAATTTCTCAAATGGCCAACATGAGCAGCTTTATTGGGATTGATTGACGTATGCTCAATCAAAATTTTTGTTTTGTTTCTTTCGTCAACAAGCCCTTTTTCAGTTCCATAATAACCAGAAGACCAGGTGTCCCAATTTAGATAAAAGTTCAGAAACCCCGGCGGCACCGCAGCTACTTTGGCGAATAAGCCCTGAACAGAGCCGCTCTTTTCTATGCGTTGTTGAAGCTCTAGTGCGATTTGCAAAGGAGCTTTACGAGCTATTTTTGCTAAAAGCATAGCTACGTTCGTGCTGTAATCACCGTGCTCAAGATGAGCTGGGTGCTCGATCAAGATTTTCAGAGTCGCAGGCTGTTCTAATCCGTACTCTTGAAATAAAACACCTACATGATACTCAATTTCATGAGTAAGAAGCTGCTGAATCATGGACAATTCCTCCTTAAAAGGATGATGAGAAGCTAATTTTACGGGAAAACGCAAAAAAGCCCCCGTCTCTACAATAAGAGACGAGAGCTGTTCATTCCCGCGGTACCACTCTAAGTGTTAAACCATTGGTTTAACCACTCCAACGATAACGGCTTATGCCGGATCTCCCTACTTCTTACATTCGGAAGACCATTTCCCAGGCCCGCTTCACTCTTGACATTCGTACCGGTTCTCACCTGCTCCGGCTCGCTGCGACTGTCCGACAAGAATTACTGTCCTGTTCACCAATGTTGCTTATGAAATTAAGAATTTACTGAATATTACAGCAATAATATTACGTTGTCAAGATGCAACTAATTTCATCATCATAATGCCAATGAATGCTAAAGCTAGACCGGATTGTTCCATTATTGAGAATTTGTCCCGCAAAACAAAGCGTGTATACAATAAGACAATCAATACATTAAGTGCAACGACAGCGGAAACTAACCCCGTTTTCCCATGAGCGAACGCATGAATAATGAAGATCATACCAATGACGTTCGTAATCCCGACGACCATCCCAAACAGGAAGGTTCTTCGTTCTGTCCAACTGGCTCGCGCAGTTTCCTTGCCGTTATCCTTTGCCCTGTCCTTCAACCACCACAATCCAAAACAGCATGTCCCAGTTGCAAACATAAAAAATAGCGTTGGAAACAATGGTGCAGAAACGATGGTTGTCCATTTGCTGGACAAATCATTCCCGGCAAAAAGAAACAAAGCAAGTACTCCCCATCCAGCTCCTTGCAGATTCTTTAATGTAATATCATTCGAGTAACGAACAAATAATATACCCACAACAATGACAAGGAAGGCAAAGAATTGCCATAAATTGAGTCGTTCATCCCAAAGCAGAAATGCGACAAAGACCACAACAACCGATGGTAAACCGGTGAGGATGGCAACTAACGAGGCTTTGCCAACCGCAAAGCCTTTGAACATACTGGCATTGGCTCCAAAGGAGAACAACCCCATCTGAACACCAATCAGAGCAGACACTGTCCACTGTTGCTGTGAAATAAGGGCGCAGCCAATGCTGACGAGCGCCCCCATGAAAAATGTGCCGCATAGCAGCACATTCCGATCGAGCGATTGCTGACTGGTCCAATGATATAGAATGCCCCGCAGCCCGAAGCTGACAGCCGCAAGAACTGAAAATATGAGCCACATGACAACGGATACCCCTCTCTTTTAAGCAAAGATCGGGTAATTTTACCACAATAATCATTATTGGACAACACTTGGTTGTAATAATAGACGCACAAGGATCGCATCGCCACCAGCAGAAACTTTTACTTCAGCAAATTTGGCATCCCGCTCATATTCATGGCCTGTTCCTTCTGGAATGAAATAAGTCTCAATCCCGTATTCAATACCCTCATAACCGACTCTGCCATTCAAGCGAACCTCTCCTGGGGCAAGAGTTTCCCCTTTTGTATATACGCGACGATATTCATATACACCTGTCGCCTGGTTCGGAGCGAGAACGACTGTAATTTTCTTTTTAGAACTGGAAGCATGATTCATCACTTCAAAGATTTCCGGCTCAGATATCGTATAGCGTAATCGTACATAATCACCCTGAATGAGAGAACGTGGATCAATCGGTTTAAGCTGCAGCTTAATCAGCTGTCCGTGAGCGAGCAGCCACTCACTTTTACCAATTTGTAAGGACATGGCCATGACTTGCAGTAGAACTAACAGAGAAATAATCCAGCGGTTCATTGCATAATTAGAGTTAACCTCTATTGATTCAATCGCTTCCAAACGATGTCTTTTTTCATACCATACCGTAAAGGCAAGAACCAAAATCCCGATGACAGCGAAGCTAATCGATTTGTGCAGAAGCTTCCAGGCCAGATCGTAGTATTTGTATACCAGGAAAGCAATCCAGAAGCCCATCGACCAAGCGTAAATCCATTTGATGTGCAATTGTTTACTAATGACCATGGCAAGAATAACGACGATAAAGAACAGAACATTGACGATATAATACCAAGCTGACTCCGCCATAAAGGTTAAAGCAAACAAAGTTAGCAGAAATGAAGGAAAGCTGCTGTAACGAATAGGTTGTCTGACTCCCGCATTTGCTATGATCTGACCACTGGCAAACATAACGAATAATAAGCCGGAGAGTACGGTAAGAACAATAATTCCGCTATCGATCCAATTGAAAAGGACGAAGGAAGCAATAATGACAGCGGCAAGGAAAAAGAATATACGATGTACCAACCCAGCAATGTAGATAAAAGCTGCAATTGTAAGAGCCATGAAAACCAAGAGAATAGGAACATTCTCCTTAAAAACAGCCGCTCCCGCGCCAAGCAGCAAGCCACTAATGAGAATCGTGTATCGCACTAATGAATTTAGTTTTTTCGCTATAATCATCGCAATGACAGTTACAATACCAAAACCTATAAGCACATTCTCCGGTTCATCAATTCCTAGTACAACTGTAACGATCCCAATGATCGTCAAGCTTCCTAGAAGCGAACCAATAATGATGACCGAAACCGTAAGGACACGGACGAGCCATTTGGTAAAATCTCCATCAGGCTTCGCTTGATCCGCAGCTTCTAGTTCTGAGCTGTTTTCAAGATTCAACTGCTTGGATGCAGGATTCCAAGAGCGAATAAAGTTCATGAATTTCACATTCGCAAAGATGAACACGATAATAAACAACAAACTGGCAATGAAAAAGAACTCGTTATAATGCTGGATAATAAGCTCGATATATTTGACTGTCACTGTGATCGAAACCCACAGACCGGCAAACAGTAGATAAGCTTTGTTCCTTGTCTTGTGTGTATAGTAAACGGCTACCGCAAGTACTAGGATTAAAGGTAAGTTCATAAAGACACCGTACTTTTCGTACGTTTGCGAATTTGAAGCTGCGACTAAAACTGCCATCCCAACTTGAAAAGAGATCCATTTGAGAAATGGCGAGTGCAATCGTCCCTTCTCAGTCAAAACATACAAGATGCCATTCGCAATGGCGATTCCGAGCCAGATGACAATTTGGATGATTTCCGCATCTGAGCTCACTCCCCAACGCCCAAAGAAATAAATCCCATAAGCGAGATGACCTAAAATATAGGAAAGTACATAATAAGGCTGCCATCTGGTTAATAAGGCAAGTAAAAATGCCGGAATGAACCATATGGCGAATAAGCTGTAACTGTCAGCATGAGAATTGTAGGTTTGCCCAATGAGTCCAACACCAACACCGAAGGATATGCAGCTTGCAAAAAGGCTTAGTTTGCTTAGAAACTGCCTGCCATTTTGACTTGAAAGCCATACGGATAAGCCGTAAAATCCCATAATGAGAACAAAGATAGGAATAAATTTCTCAGAGCGGTTTAATTTCTCCCAGTTCGTAGCAAAAAAATATACAATGGCGGTTAGTAAAGCACTAGCTCCCAATACATAGCCTAGCCCAATCGCAATAAATTTGGATTTCATGATGATATTCCCCCTCTCCCTTACTTCTAATTGTACTAGAGATGTTCAGTTTGAGAAGTACTATCTATTCCTAGTACCAGATCATTAGCCTATGGATGATTACGATTTTATGACATGAAAAAAGCCAGCTCTAGGCTGGCAAGTTATCTATTAAAGGAAGACATTAAATTAATCTGTAATCTTAAAATTTTGAACAGAGCCTTGCAGATGGGCAGCCATATCTGATAGCTGGCGAATAGCCGAAGTAATCTCCTGAATGGAAGCACTTTGCTCTTGAGCCGCAGCCGCCACTTCCTCGTAGCCAGCAGATTGTTCCTCGGTAATTCCTGAGATTTTCTGCATGGCATTAGAAATAGTCTCAAAGGATCTTTCCGCCTTCTCTAAAGTCTCGATCAAGTGATCCGTCCGACTCGTGAAAACGGAAATACCATTAAAAATAACTTTAAAATTTTCATACGTATCGTTAATCCAGCTTTGACCTTGTTCGACAGCTTGGTTCCCCTGAACAATGCTCTCCATGACAAGAAGACTGTCATTTTGGGTACTGGAAACGAGCTCGGTGATCGAGCTTGCGGCTTTCGTCGATTGCTCCGCCAGCTTCTTCACTTCACCAGCTACAACAGCAAATCCTTTCCCCTGTTCGCCAACCCGTGCCGCTTCAATGGATGCATTCAGAGCGAGCAGGTTCGTTTGCTGTGCAATTTCGGTAATGATATGAATAATTTCTCCGATTTCCTTCGAGCGGTTCCCTAGCTGCTGCGCGGCTTCTTGGGAATGCTTCATCTCTTTCTGAATCACATTCATCTGATGTAATGTCTTCTCAACAAGCTGCTGGCCGTCTGCAGATTGTGCACCTACCTTATGGGCCATCTCCTGCATCTCTTTGACTTCGGATGTTACTTCTGATAATTCCGTATTGATCTCAACGATGGATGAAGTACTCTCTGAAATGGAAGAAACAACTTCAGCAACCCCTTCGTTCATACTGTTCATAGAAACGGCAACCTGACCAGCACTTGAGCTGGATTCGTCCGCAGACTGATACAATTGCGCGCTTGTATTGGTAATGAGGTTGGAGGATGAAAATATTTGACGGATTAGAGAATCTAAATTCTGACGCATCTCATTAAAAGCATTTGCCAATTTACCGATCTCATCTACTCGCTGGATCGAGACTTGTGCAGACAAATCTCCGGCAGCAACCTTCTCAGTTACACGCATCAATTGTTTGACCGGTTTCGTCACACTTCGGCTTATGAAATAAGCAATCAGGCCGCCTAGAACGATAACGATCAAGGTAATCGTAAAGGTTGTCCATAACAATTCTTGCTGCGTTTTGGGAACGACCGAGGCGTCTAAATCAATGCCGACAATTCCGACGTTTTCGCCTTTACCGTTTTTGAGGGGAACAAAGACGGATTTATGTATGCCAAATTCATCCTTGTAAATCTCACTGATCGTTAATTTATTTTCTTTGATCGCGCTGTTCATCTCAGGTGTAAAGGGATACTCGGAGCCGTAATCTTCATCAACGCCGGTTAAAATGACAATTTGATCTTTATTTTGAACTTTCTGCAGGACATAAACATTCTCAAGAGAGTCTTGCTTTTTGAATTGTTCAAATTGCTGTTTAATTTTGGTATAGGCCGGTTTATCTTTGCCTGTAATTTCATCCGCATGTTCGGGAATTGATGTCAAATATTTCGAAACATTTTCAATATTGGTCGTTAATCTCAAAACGAATTGATCTTCAAGCTTCGTTGTTAATTTTTTGCTGGTCAAATAGCCAGAGACGGAGAATGCCGCACAAACAAATATCAACAGCAGTATGATACTGCTTGTCATCTTTACCGCGATTTGCCCTCTGAACCAGTTTATTATTTTTGTTGGAGCATGCTTTGCCACCTTCAATTACCTCCCGCTTAAAATCGATGTTTCCGAATATTTCTCGTAGACTTGCGCTACAGTTTCCTTCAAATATTGAACGATGTCATGTACATGTTTGGTCTCCGTATAAGGGGAGATTACAAAAATCTTTGTCGCGTATAGAGCAACAGAACAATCATCCTTCGTTTGAACGAGCAGATGCTTTTTGGTATCACCAAAAAATATACGGTCGCGATGATTCCCTAACATTTCGAACAAACGCTCGTTAAATTTATTATTCCGTTCAATTTCCTTAACCGTGCATGTACCCGAAATTTCTTCCTGAAAATGTGGGCTTTCTTCCGGATATATACGAAAAAGTGTCATAATGCCAGGGTTGTCGTTATTAACGATTTCAGCTTGCGGAATTTCTTGGCGCAGCGCTTCCCTGAAAGCAAGATTAACCTCAACGAACTGGGCTAGCAATTGCTGATACCCTTGAATGCCGAATGCAAGCAATGCGCTGTATATACTGATGGAGCTAGCCATGCGCGAACACTCCAACGTATATCCGGTATGATACTGACCGTATCCCCGATGTCCTACATAGGGGGTTTCATCCGAATGCAGATCCATTAGTGTTAAATCGGCGGCATCCTTGACCAGGAACAGACTAGTCAGGTAAGGGGTTTGCCCTAGCTTTTGAAAATCAAAACAAAGCGAGTCGGCCAAATGCAAATGCCTCATCTTGCTTTGGATAGCCATTAAAGCCTGAGCGACATCTTTCTTAAATTCGAGTGGATTGGCGTTGAAATCATAGTCATTAAAGAATGCAAAGAAGCCACCTAATGCAGAGTCTGCATGAATATGCGGTCTATGTAACCCATGGTGAACGGCTAGCTTGTCAGACACAGCATAAATTTGTTCCAAATCGTCAATCCCCATGGCATCCGTCGTTCCTGTCGTAGCTACAATGTAAATCGGGATCCCACCCCGTGCGATCACTTCTTCCATTTTCACTCTGAGATCATTCACATCCATGGAGCTGTCTGCATTCGTGCGAACTCTGACCAATTTATCGCTCCCAATGCCTACTGCCTCCATAGATTTAAACAAGCTGTAGTGAGCGGCATCGGAACAAAAAGCATACAAGTTATCGGGAACACCTTTTTGCAAGGCGTCCGGAACGAATTTGGCGATCGCTATCCGGAGTCCTGAGAATACAGCTCCTTGTCCGCCCCACGTCGTATACCCGCCGCTTTTCAGCGCATCATAGCTTATTAATTTGGACATCATGCTGATTACCCTAACTTCCGCTTCAGCTCCGGCTGGGCCGTATACATCCCATAAATTGTTGCCGTTAACCAAGAACGCCGCAATCATGCCCATAATACCCGGGATGCTAGCCATCGGTAAAATATTCGTCAAGAAATTTTTCGTATGATAGGGATGATCATGCAGCAATTTCAATAACTCTGTATTAACTTCCTCTAGGGGGACACTGCCATTAGGGATGGAGCTATCTCGAATAAGATTGTTATAGAAAGTCCCTGTTCGATTTTTCTCGCCTTTAAGATTGACGCCGTCCGGATTTTTGAGATCATCCACTCCTGTTACTAATTGTTCAATGAGCCGCAAAACCAGTTGACGCGTTTGTTGGTTTCCATCCTCACTGGGGAATAATTGCTGAACATTCGTAAGTCTTTTCTCTCTCATTATTTTCTCTCCTATCGATAGAATTGCTTGAAGAAAATGTTCACAAAAAAAAGGAGAAACACAGGCATAAATGCCCTATTCCACCAATTGCTACAATGCAACTGGCTGACATATCCTTGTTGGATGTAGTCCCTCTAGTTTTGCGTCCCTATTTTTCAATAGGTTTGCCATTATTAAGTTGTAGGTGAAAATTCCCATCTTCGACAATAATCGACAGCAAAACTTTACAATTTTATACATTAGTATAGTATAGTAAACTAAATAAAACAACACAATTTTCCATTATTGTTTGTAAAGTTATTATATTGTAACTAAATTGCTTTTTTAACATAATTCAAATCAATGGTAAAATAGTATCAACATTCTCTTTTCAAGACAGTTATACCAGTCAAATTATGCAATAAACCGATAGAATCTTCCGGCATCTTTCTAGGACTATTATCATGCATATACAAAAAAAAGCTTCGTCACGACTTCCTAACAAGGAGTCCGACAAAGCTTATTTCAACCCTCAATTGCTGCGCATTCATGCTAAGAAATGGTTTGTGCAGAATCCATATTCCCTTGTGAATGCAGATATAACTGCTCGTAATAGCCACGGAGCGCAAGTAATTGAGCGTGATTCCCTTCTTCAACAATTTTCCCATGACTCATCACAATGATGCGGTTAGCATGCATAATGGTCGAGATGCGATGCGCGATGACAAGTGTCGTTCTTCCTTCAGCAACGACCTGCAGCGCAGATTGAATCAACTGCTCCGTTTGGGAGTCCAAATTCGCTGTCGCTTCATCAAGAATCAGTACTTTCGGCTTGAATACGATAATTCGCGCGAATGAGATCAGCTGTCTCTCTCCTGCGGAAAGCCCGCTTCCTCTCTCGGATATGCGTGTTTCATAACCATCCTTCATTCGTGAAATAAGATTGTCTGCCCCAACCATCCGGCATGCCTCAATTACTTCCTCACGCGTTATGCTTTCATCGAACATCCGCACATTATCCAGAATACTGCCTGCGTATAAGTACGGTTCCTGCTGTACAAGTCCTACCATTCGGTGTAAATCAGCCTGCGGGATATCCCGCAGATCCGTGCCATCAATGCGAATACTTCCTTCCTGCACATCATAAAAGCGGCAAAGCAAACTAATCAGCGAGCTTTTACCAGCGCCCGTCGTCCCAACAATACCGATCATTTCGCCCGGCTCAATATGAAGCTCTAAATCCTCGATAACTGCTGTATCTTTCAAATAACCAAAATGCACATGATTGAAATGTATGTCCCCCTTCACATCGGACAACGAAAGCGGCGACACGCCTTCCTTATCTTTTACTTCCGGTTGAATAGAGAAGATATTCCAAATTCGATTGACAGATACCGTCGTAGATTGAAGAGTATTCCACTGCTGCGTAATGTTATTAATCGGTTGAAAAAACTGCCGGATATACGTTATAAAAGCATACAATACACCGAATTCAATCGTTTTATCAAAAACGGCCATACCGCCAATCCAAGTGATAAAGGCTACCGATAAATTTCCCAAAATATCAAAGGAGCGATTGAACAAAACATTGGTTCGAATTTCTCTCAAATTAGCACGAAAATACCCTAGATTTTTCTCCGTAAAGCGATTCATCTGTTCCTTCTCTTGATGAAAAGCCTGAATGAGATGCATCCCAGATAAATTCTCAGCGGCAAAAGCAACCATTTGAGACAGCTGCGTCCTCGAGAGCTGATACGTTTTGCGCATATATCTGCGAAAACTGACCGCTATGAGAAGAATGATTGGGATCACGATCATACTGTACAGCGTTAGCTGAGGGTCTAGATGGTACATCAGCACGATGATGAATACGAGCGTCATACTATCGCGTACCAGGCTAAGAAGAACCTGCGTAAAAAACTGATTCAGCGTTTCCGTGTCACTAGAAACATGCGTAATCAGGCTGCCGCTTGGCGTCCGGTCATAATAAGACATCGACTGCTTAAAGATGTGTTCGAATAAATCCTTGCGAATTTTGGCGACGATGCTTTGCCCGGCAAACTGCAATAAATTGTTCTGCAAATAACTGAAAAATAAACTGCTGATAGACAGACCTGCATAAAACAAGCATATGAGCAGCAGTGAGCGATAATCATTTTTCCCAATCATCAAATTATCATCAATCGCGATTTTAACCAGATAAGGCTGAAGCAAGTCCGCAGCTATCCCCAGTAACGCGCAAAATAAAACAGCTGCAAAGGTGAACCTGTGCGGTTTGGCATAAGCAGATAAAGCACGAAAAGAAGATCGCGTCTTCTGCCGCTCCTCACTGCTTTTGTTGCTCCGTATGGGCATCGTCGCTACCTCCCTCTTGTATCGCATGAAGCTCGGCGTACAATCCTTCTTGCGCAATTAGCTCTTCGTGCGTACCGCGCTGCACAATCCTGCCTTCATGAAGCACGATAATCTCATCCGTATGCTTCAGTGCGGAGATCCGATGAGCAATCCAAATGGTCGTTTTGTTCGATCTCTCTTTACGAATTGTATCGATAATATGCCTCTCCGTTACAGAGTCTACAGCGCTTACACTATCATCTAAAATCATCAAAGGAGAATCCTTAATGATCCCTCTGGCTAAGCTTGTTCGTTGACGCTGCCCACCCGATAAGGTGACACCGCGCTCACCCAGCTTCGTCTCAAACTTTTCAGGAAATGACGTTATGCTGGAGAGGATTTGCGCTTTTTTGGCAGCCCGCTCAACCTGTTCTAAGGGTGATTCTCTTTTATAAAAGGCGATGTTATCCCGAATGGTCGTGCTAAACAAGAAACCCTCTTGAGGAACGTAAGCGATTTGATTACGCAGGCTTTCTAATGTCACATCGCGAATATCCGTATCCCCGATCCATACCGTTCCCTCCGGCGGGTCGTATATTCTAAGCATCAGCTTCACCAAGGTCGATTTGCCACTGCCTGTTTTCCCGATAATGCCAATGGATTTACCTGGTTCAATCGTTAATGTAATGTCATGAAGCACTTCGTCTTCGTCATCTGGATAAGCAAAGGACAAATGTTCAATCCGAATTCCTTCGTGATCGAGATCGGATATTTGCGCAAGCTCCTTTTGCACAATTTCGGATTTCAAATCGAGCAGCTCATTCATTCGTTCAAGCGAAGCTCGAGAACGCTGCATGGCATTAATGACGCGGCCAATTTGCTGTAAAGGGTTTACCATCATCCGTATGTATAGCGTTAATTCAACGAAATTGCCGATCGTAATCCTCCCTTGAATGGTCAAATAGCCCCCAAAAGCAATCGCGATGATCAGCGATATTGCGCCCAGAAACGGAATAAGTGCTTCAAATAAGGATGATAGCCGAACGAGCCTCAATTGGTTGTCACGAATCCGATCTACCGTTTCACTGAACCTACGAACCATGATCGGTTCCACCGCAAATTTCTTGGCTACCCGGATACCGCCGAATTGCTCCTCGGCCGACTCCGTCATTTTACCTAATGCTTCTTGTACCTGTAAGGAATGCTTTTTAATAATAGGCTGAAATCGAACAGTTAGAACTGGAATAAGCAATAAGGGCAATATGCAGATGAGAATTAAATAGAGCGGGATCGAACTGAACAGCATCATAAGAATGACAGCCGTGATCAAAATCGCAGAGTTTACCACATGGTTAATCCCCATGGAGATCGATTCTCGAATGACAGTGACATCATTCATCACGTAACTCAGCAGCTTACCAACGCCGTTTTTCGAGTAAAATGTTGCGCCCAGCTGTGTGAAATGGTTAAACAAGCGGTTTCTTGAAACAAACTCGAAGCGTCTTCCATTACGCATGATCATGTACTGACCAATCGCTGTTAAAACACCGAATGTAACACCGATCATTAGCAGTTTTAGACTGTAGTCAATAATAAGAGATTTGCTCAAACGTTCTTGCTGCAGCTGATCTGTAAATATGCCTAACAGTTTGGGGTAGTAAGAGTGAACAATGTTACCTAAAGAAATGGACAATGCGGCTACAACGTACAACGGCCATTTCTCTTTGAAGAAATCAACCAATAACCGTGTAGACTTCAAAACGACATCACTTCCTACTACAAGTTTGTCTAGCAAATGAGGTATTCCCGATCCATTGCAACATGCGGTCATGTATTCCCTTACAGTATACGCCTATTCACATGTACTTCCTATATCAGATATTGACGTTATAATAAGAGAAGTTGTCTTAAGTTTACAATTTAGCCTGGAGAGGAGTAAGATCATGGACTTTATTTTGGATCGTATCGATAATAAAATCGAGTTTTTTCAAGCTTATGATATGAAGACGCTGGAACGGCAAATCAACGAGCAAATCGATAACAACAAAGCTTTATTGCTTGACGTCTTCGCGATTCAGCATCACATCGTGTTCGATCCGAACGCTGGTAAAATGCTGTACAGTGCGGTTGTGCATTTTAAGGTGAAGTAATGAAGAATAGCCTGGGGTCTAGGCCTCAGGTCTCGTGGTGAACATACTAGCGCATCCATAATCCCTTAACACGCAAAAAGGTAGATTTTTCGATGAATAACGCATTCTAGTTCCTTTTGTTACTCTCGATGTTGTACTTTTTACAACAACTTGCTCTCTTATGCCTTGCCATGAACAGAAAAATTGGGATAGAAAAAACCTTCAACTCCACCTTATAAGTGGTGTTGAAGGTTTTTTTGTTCCAAGTCTGGGATGCCTCACTTGGTGGTGCAATCGGAATTGCACTTGGGTGTTATGTCTAATCTTCGCTTAGCGGTAGCCCATGTTTATTAAATAGCTCCTCCATTGCATGTTTAGCCTCAGCTTCATCGGGCCCATGAATTTCGAGCTGGTAAACTTGGTTGCTGAATAGCGTTATACTCAGACCAAGAATGCTTTTCACATCAATGAAACGAGTCCCAACCTTGAGAACGATGCTCGATTTATATTGGTTAGCCAGCTGATTTATCTCTACGATTGCTTTTGTTTCCAAACCACCCATAGCAATTCCTCCAAAACTATATTTTTATTATCCTGCCAAATCTCCTTGAATGGACTCCTCTTTTTGCTTTTTTTGCATTAGCTTGCCTACAACGATTACTGCTACAGTAAGCAAAACAGGGAGAACGAAATGCATCGCTGGATGCACCGATTCCATTTGGGAAGCGATTACTCTATCGCTCATGATCATTTCCCCCGATGTGTAGCCCAGTAAACCAACGCCAAGCACAACAATGATTGGAAAACGGTTCATTAACTTCATTAAAAGCTGACTTCCCCAAATGATCAAAGGAATACTGATGCCAAGTCCTAAAGCAATCAGCAGGAACTGACCGTTAGCCGCCCCGGCCACAGCGAGGACGTTGTCCAGACTCATTACCAGATCGGCGATAAGGATCGTTTTGATGGCTGCGCCAAGGTGCTGGCTGGAAGAAATATGATCTTCCGCTTCCTCATTTTTCATTAGCTTTAAGGCGATCCAGATCAGCATGATGCCGCCAATCACTTGTACGAATGGAATTTGGAGCATCCATACGGCAACAAAAGTAAGTACCACTCGAAGGACGATAGCTCCAAAGCTGCCGAAGAAGATCGCTTTTTTCTGCTGTTCTACAGGCAAATTCCGGCATGCCAAGGCGATAACTACCGCGTTATCGCCACTTAAGATGATGTTAATAATGATAATTTTAAATAATCCGAGTAAAAGCCATTCCAGTTCCATATTAAATTATACTTCCTTTCTAATTGTTTTCTGGGTGTACATTCCGGGCCGCTTGCTCTGATGTCCGAACTCACGGGGAATTCTTCTAGCCACTCCCGTTTCCAAAGCAGCCAAAATAACAGCTTCCCGTATCCGTCTGACGACCTTCTGATTAAATACGCTCGGAATGATATACAGCTTGTTCAACTCTTGAGGTGAGACAACCGAGGCGATAGCCGCGGAAGCAGCTAGCTTCATTTCCTCATTGATGGTAGTCACTCGGCAATCCAGGGCAGCTCGGAAGTTACCCGGAAAGCATAGGACCTGCAATGAACCCGAAAGCAACATCTGGTGTATACACGCGAGATAGATCGTCCCGATTCTGAATCGGCACTTTAGGCTAAAATAATAGTTTCGATACATACACGACTACGGCAACAGTCAAGCTGCTGAACAAAGTAGAAAGCAGTACCACTTGAGCTGCGTATTCCGGGTGATTCCCGTATTCTAATGCAAATACCGCGCTGTTCCTTGAGGTGGGAAACGAGCTGGCGATAAACAATGCTTGTGCCGTTGTACCTTCTAAATGAAGCAGTAAAATTAAAATTAATGCTAGGATCGGGGAGACAACTAGTCTTCCAATCAGACTGAAGATAAGTACGCTGCTTAGCCTCCTAAACTGCAAGTAAGCACTCTGTGCACCTAGCGTCACTAATGCTATAGCAAGGAAGGCGTTAGATACATTTTGGAGTGGATGCCATATGAATGCCGGGATTGGAATCGCCAGAACATGCATCAGAAGCCCCAATACAAATGCATGTATCATGGGATTTTTCAAAAGCTCCCGCAGCATCTTCTGCCCCTGATTATGAGCGGAAACGGCATTCGCCAATCCAAATGTGTTAGTTAACAAGTTTTGATAGATGGTTACAATGACTTGAACAGACAAGCCGACCGGGTTCCCCTGAAACACGAGCTGTGACACCGGTAAACCGAAATTACCAGAGTTGCTAAGTACGACACTATTCGAATAGCTAGAGGACAAACTTTTATCAAATTTAGCCAGCTTTGCTGTTCCTGCGCTCAACGCGATTAGAGCAATGCTTTGGAGAAGCAAAAAGCTAACGATTTGCAGCAGCGTACTCCACTCCAGCTTACTTTGATAAATATTCGTAAACGAGACGGCTGGAAGTAAGAAATACGCATTGAGCTTAGACAGTGTATGCATATCAAAATGAAAAACACGATGCATAAAAGCCCCTGCTCCAATTAATAAAAATACAGGTACAATAACATTGAGTACGATAAGATAAAGTACATCCATTAGATTTCACTCCATGAAATGAAACCCCTAGTCTACCGATAGAGGCTGATTGGCATCAGATCTCCACCCAGCAACATAGGGGCTTTCGTCCAGCTTATGCTTCTTCGTTTACAAGAACATTTTTGCCTCTCATCTTCAAGATTAACGGGATCGTCAACCATAAGAAGCCAATGATCAAGAAAGCGAGGGAAACAGGTTTTTGTAGGAAAATCATGAAATCTCCATTCGAAATGGTCAACGCTCTGCGCATGTTATTTTCCAGCATCGGTCCAAGAATAAGACCAAGTACCAGTGGTGCTAACGGGTAATCGTTTTTCGATAAGAAGTACCCAACAAGACCGCAGCCCATAATTAGTAGCAAATCAAACGTTGAATATTGAACCGCGTAGACACCGAATACAGAAAACACAATAATTAATGGAATCAAATATTTCGTTGGTGTCTCAATAACTTTGGCAAACACTTTAACGAGCGGCATATTCAGAATAAGCAGCATCAGGTTGCCTACAAACATACTGGCTATAACGCCCCATGCAAGCTGCGGGTGATCTTGGAATAACAAAGGACCTGGTTGCACATTGTACATAATGAAAGCACCCATCAGAATAGCCGTCGTACCAGATGAAGGGATGCCGAGTGTCAGAAGTGGAATCATTGCGCCGCCTGACGCCGCATTATTCGCAGCTTCCGGAGAAGCCACCCCTTCAATGGCACCCTTCCCGAATTTCTCGGGATTTTTACTGATTTTCTTTTCTACAATGTAAGCGAAAAAGGAGGCTAGAATCGCACCGGCTCCTGGCAATAGCCCGATGAAAAATCCAAGAACTGAACCGCGGGCAATCGGTCCTGCGCTATCTTTCATATCCTGCTTGGTTGGCAGGATTCGATTGATTTTGGCTAATTCACCATCGTTTCCTTCACGCTGTAGAATGGTCTTGAATACTTCACCGACAGCGAAAGTACCTACGGCCACGGTAAGGAATTCCAAGCCCTGATAGAGCTCCGGAATATTAAATGTAAATCGTTCAACGCCGGATACATTATCAATCCCAATCGTTGCGAGCAGCAGACCGAAAGCTGTCATCATTAAAGCTTTGACCATGGATTTGCCAGCTAGACCGCTGATTGCGAGTAAGCCGAGAACCATGAGGGAGAAATATTCGGCAGGACCAAACTTGATCGCAACTGCCGATAATGGCCTAGCTAGAAAGATAAGGCCTATTAGGGAAATAATGCCGGCCGCAAAGGAGCCGATCGCCGAAATCGCAAGTGCTGCCCCGGCTCTGCCTTGTTTGGCCATTTGATAACCATCTAAGGTCGTTACTACGGAAGAAGATTCTCCCGGTGTATTCAGCAGGATAGAAGTCGTCGAACCTCCGTACATCGCTCCATAATAGACACCAGCGAGCAGAATAATGGAACTCGTCGCGGCTTCTTCAGGACCTAATCCTGCGGTCATAGTCGCTGTAATCGGGATTAAGAGAGCTACACCGCTCATAGGTCCAATCCCGGGTAGGACACCTACCACTGTACCAATTAATACGCCTAGAAAAACAAACACGACATTGTGCCACTGCATTGCAGTACCCAAGCCATGAAGCACATAATCAATCGTGCCCATTTCAATAACCTCCTTAGAGCTTGCTTTTTAGCAAACCCACTGCATAAGCGATATCTTAGAAGCCTAACCAACTTGGGAATCCAGGAAGAGAACCATCCAACACGTTCACATACAAATAGTAAACACCACAGGAAAAAGCAATTGATATCACCAGTGAAACCCAAACTCTACCTTTTTGCATCGTTTGGAACCCAATCATTAAAAAGAGAAATGTGGAGATGACGAATCCGACATCTTCGAGAAATAATGCATAAAGGACTGCTGCAACAAAAATGATGCCAAATCTTTTGTAATCTAAATCTTCTTTATGTCTTTTCGCTTGCTGCTTGCGGAACGAATCATAAATAAGACGAATGCTCATTAGCGCTAAGAAAGCTCCCAGCATCATTGGGAATATATTCGCGCCTACGTTACTGCCATATGCACTTGTTGAAATGCTTCTGCTGCCGATCACAAATGTGGTGCCGATAGCAAAAAAAACGATGCCTGCATAACGGTCAAACATGGTATTCATCTGCCTTCTCAACCTCCCGCCCTTCGTGCATGGGAAGAAGCCGAATTCGCTTCTCCCCAGCATCCCAAGGCTCTCTTATTTCTGCATACCCAAAGCTGTCAACATATCTTTCAATTGCGTTTCTTGCTGACCTAGGAAAGCTTTGAAATCATCCGCTTTTTTATAGTCTGTTTCCCAGTTGTTTGCAGTCATTTCTTTTTTCCATGTATCGGACTCAACCATTTTCTTGATCGTATCTTCCCAGAATTTCTTCGCACCAGCATCCATATTCTTCGGTCCGAAGAAGCCGCGCCAGATCAAGAACTCAGCATCAACACCTTGTTCTTTCATCGTTGGAACATCTTTCATGCTGCCACCAAGCCGCCCTGGAGCTGCTACCGCGAGCACTCTGATCTTGCCAGCTTTCACATACTGATCCAAGGAAGATGCATCAGTTCCAAGTACATCTGCATTCCCGCCTAGTAAAGCTGTTACTGCTTCTCCGCCGCCATCATAAGATACGTATTTCACCTTTTTCGGGTCGATACCGTATTTAAAAGCAGGAAGAATGGAAACCAAGTGATCCATGGAGCCAGGTGCAGAACCGCCAGCGACCGTCAATTTCGTAGGATCCGCTTTCAAATCATCCAGTAGTGATTTCAAATCTTTATATTTCGAGTTTGCCGCAACCGCAATTGCGCCATAATCCTTCGTCAATTGAGCAAGTGGCGTTGTATCTGTGTAACCGTATGGCGTGTTGCCTTCTTTTTTCAGATGGTTAATGAGAATCGGCGGCGAGCTTACAAACAATTTGTAATTGTCTTTCACATCTTTCGTCGCGTATTCGGCTAAGAAAACTGCTCCGCCTCCGCCCGGTTTATTTTCTACCGAAACTGGCTTATCGAGTGCTTTCGTTTCTGACAATACTTTAGCAATCGTACGAGCCGTCATATCCCAACCGCCGCCTGCACCGGATGGCGCGATGATACTCAGCGCTTTTTCTGGATATTTGGATGCCGCTTGTGCTGGTGCTGTTGTTTCTTTGGCCTTGTCACCTGTTGTGTCTGTTGGTTTAGCTGCCCCATTACCGCATGCCGCCAAGGAGATTGCTAATAAACTGATCGATGTTACTTTCCAAGATGCTGCCAATACATTTTTTATCAAATGAAACCCCTCCAACTTTTTGGTTTTGTATGTGTATCCGCTTTCTTTGAAGCGCTTTCAGAATATCACCTGAATAGAAAATTGAAAAGTTTAACAAGATTAATTATAATAACGTCGTTTTGGGCATTTTGTTCATATTGTTCACGGTAGCTTCGACGCGTTTTCCCTCAAAATGAGAGCGCTTTATGATACAATACTAGCAAAAACGGGGGGCTTTAACTCGGAATGAGGCTGCAAACCAAGCTAATCTTGATTATTTGTTCATTGCTTGTCTTCATCATCCTAAGTCTAGGCGGCATTTTCTATTACTTAATGACTTCCGCCCTTGAGGATCAGATTGGCACACGCGCCTTGAAGGTAGCCGAAACAGTGGCTAGTATGCCTGAAATCAGACATGCCTTTCAATTAAACGATCCCTCGGCTGTTATTCAACCCATAGCGGAAACGATACGTGAGAAAATAGATGCGGAATACATCGTTGTTGGGAACCGCGAAGGTATCCGTTATTCGCATCCCCTGCCTGACCGAATAGGCAAAGAAATGGTTGGGGGAGATAACGGTCCCGTTCTTGAAGGGCAATCCATTATTTCCAAGGCAATTGGGTCTCTGGGTCCCTCCCTCCGCGGGAAAGCTCCAGTATTTGGCGACAATGGCCACGTGATTGGTATCGTATCCGTTGGCTTCCTGACAGAGGACATTGCACATATTACCACTGCGTATCAAACACGAATTGAGATGATCTCATTGATCGTTCTCGTCGTTGGACTTGTCGGCTCCGTCCTCATCGCTAATAACGTAAGGCGTTCCATTCATGGCTTGGAGCCCAAGGAAATCGGCGCCTTATATACCGAAAAGAAGGCGATTCTAGAATCCATTCGCGAAGGCATTATTGCTGTTAACCGTGAGGGTGTTATAACGATGGCAAACCGCTATGCGCTTCAGCTGCTGCAGCTGCCTGTCACGGCAAAAATTACTGGAAGACAAATTGAAGACGTTATACCAAATACGAGATTGTATGAAGTCGTTCGTTCGGGTAAAGCCGAATTTGACCATGAAATGCTCATTGGCGACCATGAGGTTATTGTGAATCGGGTACCGATAATTGAGCGAAAACTAGGCGTGACGGGTGCAGTTTCGAGCTTTCGCAGCAAATCAGAGCTGTATCGATTGGCCGAAGAACTGTCTCAAGTCAAACGCTTTGCAGAAGCGCTTCGCGCACAAACGCATGAATTTTCGAACAAGCTGTACGTCATCTCCGGGCTAATCCAGCTCGAATCGTATCAAGAAGCGGTCGAACTTATCTCTCGGGAGGCCGATGTGCATCAGAATTGGGTACAATTCATTATGCGAGAAATCCCCGATCCCATGATTGGCGGGCTGCTTATTGGCAAATTTAATCATGCACAGGAATTAAAAATAACGTTCGAAATTGATCACGAAAGCTCATTCAGCGATATCCCGGCTAAGATTGATCGAAATATGCTTGTTACCATCATTGGTAACCTTGTTGACAATGCTATGGAAGCGGTACTTGCTGGTGGCGATCATACGGAGCCTTATGTGAAGTTGTTTCTAACCGACCTTGGAGAGGATCTTATCATTGAATGCGAGGATCGAGGCGTAGGCATTCCTGAGGAAACGAGTATGGCTGTTTTTGAAAAAGGTTTTTCGACCAAAGAGGGGGAACACCGCGGCATTGGTCTCACTTTGGTCCAGCATGCTGTCGGAAAGTTGAGTGGGTACATTACCTTTCATAAAAACCCCGCTGGCGGCACCATTTTCACCGTTGCGATTCCCAAGATCCCTGATCTCAAAGAAAGGAGTCTGCCCCATGGAACACCAGAATCAAACCGTTGAAGTATTGATTGTAGAAGACGATGTGAAAATTGCCGAGATTAACAGACGATTCATAGAAAAAGTGGAAGGATTCCACGTTGTTGGTATCGCCACGGATGTGGGTCAAGCCAAGGAACAGTTGGAAATCCTGACTCCGCATCTCGTCCTGCTCGATGTCTACTTACCGGGTGCCAACGGCTTAGAGATGCTTTCCTTTATTCGGCAGCATTACCGGGAAACAGACGTCATTATGATCACAGCTGCCAAAGAAATAGACGCCATTCGTGACGCTATACGGAGCGGTGCGTTTGATTATATCATTAAGCCGCTCGTCTTTAATCGGCTTCAAGAAACGCTATTGCGCTATCTGAATTTCCATCGTGAACTGAGCCGGATGAACGAAAGCGGCATGATCAATCAGAGCGATGTTGATCGCCTTATGTCTGGAACCTCCAAGAAGGAAACCAACTTAGACACCTCTTTCCTGCCCAAAGGAATTGATAAGCTCACGTTAGTAAAAATCGTGCAAGCGATTTCGAGCGCATCTGGCGGCTTGACCGCTGATCAAATCGCCAAAGAAATTGGTGTCAGCCGCTCCACCGGCCGCCGTTATCTCGAGCACTTAGTCAGCTCAGGCGATTTATACGCCGACTTGTCTTATGGTGTGGTCGGTCGGCCAGAGCGGGTGTACCGGAGGAAAAATGCTTGATTACAGGTGTTGAGCCTCGTAGACCGTGGCTGCATCGCTGAATCTAGCGTAACTAGGAACGGAATGTTTTTTTCGGTCTTCTCAGCTGGATTTAGCTGCTTTTTCACCTTTGAGAAGTATTTTTTGGTCCTCTAAGCTCAATTTCCCGTCCAATACAACCCCACCTTGGATCTGAGACGTCCCTTTCGGTCTTCTCAGCTGGATCGCCGGCCACAACAGCCGGCGTCTATAACGTCACACCTCGTGACGCTCCACGATGCCGTCCATGCCGTCCGGGATGCGGATCTCCACATCCACGCTGCGCGGCGCCCAAACCTGCAGCCGCATCACGCGTCCGTCCTCCTCGAGTCGCCAAGCGACATCGATGCGTCCCTCCTGCGGCAGCGGAACAGTGCCCCTCGCCCACTGCAAATCCGCCGGCTGCGGGGCAACAACGACCTTCCGCCAGCCTTTGTCGGCGGGCGTAACTCCAAGCACATGTGCGCCAAGGAAATAGCCCGGCGCTGCCGACCACGCATGACAATGACTGCGCGTCAGCATGTCAGGGTTCGCTCTATTCTCCGTGAAATTCGGATACATTTCCCAGCAGGTCGTGGCGTCATAGTCAATCATTTGACCAAAATGCTGCCGCATATCTTTGATCATCCGATCTATACCGATGCTGCCCATTTTTGCGAGTGCCTCATAATAAAAGAAGGACATAAACGGACTGCCGATTTGAACAAAATCCGTCGGTGGAGCGAACAAATAGGTTTTCATCTGCTCAGCACGCTCTCCCTCAGCGACACCGCACAAGTACGCAATAACCTGCGTCTGCATACTAAAAACAGTCGAAGCCTGGCCATTCACATGGATACAATCCAAGTATGCCTCACGCTCCTCGCTCCATAAATGTTTGTTAATGGCTTGGCTCAGCCGAAGCGCTTTCCCTTCATACTCAGCTGCTTCACGCTCATCGCCTACGGCTTTGGCCAACTCTGCTGCGCTGCGCAGGGTTTTGACCAAAATCATATTCTGGTGGGTGACGACCCCATTGTTCGGCTGATCAATCGGTGCCCAGTCCAGCAGATTCCAGCCTTTTATGAACAACAATCCGCGATCATCAAGCTTTTGTTCATAATGCTCAAGGGTATAACGAATATGCGGCCATAAGTCTTTCGCAAACACCTCGTCTCCTGTATGCTCGTAATATTCACAGCTAGCCAGAGCCCAGAAAAACGTCCAGTTCGGAATAACACTGCTCCAACCACTAGGAACTTGATCCACATATAAAGGTGTTTGGGTTCTGGAACCAGGCACCAGCCGCAAACAACGCTCAACAATGTCCGTGGCTCCGAACACGTAATAATTAACTAAAGCCTCGTTCCGGCTGTCCCCCACCCAGAAAACCTGCTCATAAGCGGGACAATCAACGAACGTATCCTCCATACAAAGGCGGGTTGTATGCTTACTAATCTGCCATATATCGTTCAAAAGCGCATCAGAGCTCTGAAACTTGCCTATCTCTGCTATTGGATAATTACTTTGAAGCAGCTGAACGCCGTACATTTTGACTGCTCTAGCAGCATTCCTTACCGTAACCATCAAATAGCGGAATCCTCTCCGCACATAAGAGGTATACGATTGACGTCCTTCTGAGCACGTGTAACGCAGCGTATTATCTAAATCGAACGTATCTTGACGCCACCCGTCGCGCATGTATTCGTAGCCATAGAAATCTAGGATGGTTCCTTCAGCGGCATCAACTTCAAACTGTATAAAGCCAGATAATTCACGGCCAAAATCAAAAATGATTTCCGTATCCGCACCCTCATATCTCGGCAATATGGCAGGATTCACACTAGGGATAACTGCCTGCTGCAAAGGGTAAGGCACAGCTTGCGTCAGGACTTCCTTTTTCCAGACACTAAGCGCAAAGATAGAGCCCCTGCTCACTAATTCCAGTGGGAAGGGTCGAATCCAATTCATATAACGGCTCAAATCCATTGCACTAGCAATGCTGCGGATCTCCACATACGTGTTAAAAGCGGGAATGGCATCCGCAGCTAATTCATCCTTCAGTTCATCATTCAGTCCATCCCCCACTGAAAAAGCGCCATATATATCGTATGGATGCAAAGAGTCACTGCTTTCCTGGTGATCTATGTATTCAAAAGATGTAAACGGACCAATTGAAATAAATGGTGCATGTTCGCCGCCTGCCTCTCCTAACGGAGAGACGACCTCAAAATAAGCATCGCAATCCATGCCCAACTGCAGCGTTCGGCCATGATCAACGCCGGTCGTTTCCAACAAGATGAAATTGTCGCCTGCATTCAGCTCTATCTCAGCATACCTTTCCGGCAAAACACCCGTATAACGCTCCGCATCCAGCCATTCTCCATTCACACTACAACCCTTCACAGTGCTCGGTTGAACGATTCCTATCACAGCTTTTACTGCCTTCTCGGTTCTCACAACCGTTGCTATATACCCAGCAAATCCCACTGGATTCGCATGATTCACACTCTCTGGCACCATTTGATTGCGGACATCAATCGATGCCGTCCATGCTGCAGGCTTTACCCGATTAAGGGATTCGATACGAACCGGCCATACGACTTCTTCTGTAAGGAATGGAATATCTCTCGGTACAAGCTTGCTCCAAGGCTCAATACCAACAGCCCCAACAATAGCGACTTGATCCCATGCAGAATCATCGTAGTCTGGCAAATACCAATCCGATCTCCAAGCGCTCGCATCCATCCGCTCAGCAAAGCCTTGCTGACATGACATACGCCCGGAGCGGCTATCATATCCATGATGCAGCGAGGTTTTCCAGTTTTCATCCGTCACTAACTCTACGACAGAATTACCTTCATGCTCACTTTCCACCTGCACTAATAAACCGCCGCGTCCGCGCAAATAGTAGAAATTGGACACACCAAAATGCAGCACCATGACCCCAATCACATTAGGCCGTCCTTTGTGCAGCAAATGTCCAATTTCATATGTATCATAGGACTGCTCAAATGGCCATGAACGAACAGGGCCTCTTCCCACTTTGGTTCCATTTACAAATAAAGCGTATCGTGAATCAGCAGTTATAGATAACTTTGCTGCTCCCCAGCCTTTAGCGCCCACATCAAATGTCTTTCTGAAACAACGCCACTCATTTCGCGGACTTGCTTCACCATTCCCCCAAACCCATTGAGCTTGCCAGTCAATTTCTAATTGTCTCATGTCGGTTGCCTCCACCAAAAATAATGATTGTTACTTCCATGCCTTTATTTTATGATGAGAGCGCACTCATTTTTAGGGTTAATTCCGACATTCATTAGGGTCTTAATTGACATCATAGGAGTAGAACGAAATGACCATTAAGCGTAGCATTATCGAAACGCCCGGCGATCAATTCTTCCTTCCGGAGCTTCCACTTTACGTCAACCGAGTTCACGAATCATTTGAAATGCTGCAGCATACGCACGATTTCATTGAAATTAGCTATGTAGCTGAGGGCAATGGTGCACATTACATCGACAATACCTCATTACCCGTATCCAAAGGAGATCTCTTTTTCATTCCGGTTGGCGTCTCCCATGTGTTCCGCCCATCATCTGTGGCTCAGAAAAATAACCTT
Organism: Paenibacillus andongensis; assembly: GCF_025369935.1. NCBI lineage: Bacteria > Bacillati > Bacillota > Bacilli > Caryophanales > Paenibacillaceae > Paenibacillus > Paenibacillus andongensis. The sequence continues at coordinate 4,782,042 of NZ_CP104467.1, forward strand.
GTGGTTTACAATTGCATTTTCACCCAGGAATGGTTGAACCAATTATTTCACTTGCAATTGAGTGGCAATAAAGATGACTTCTACGTCCTATTCATGCAGGCAACCAAACACGCAGCTTGGCTTTCTTTTAAAGAACGCAATGGGGAATTCCAGCCTCTTTTTGAACGATTGCATTTCGAATATAACGCCCATCGGAGCGGTTTTATGACGATTTTACAAACATGTGTGGCACAGCTTCTTGTATACATGTATCGTTCCAAACTGGATTTCACACCCGAAGCGTCCAAAGCTAATCTTCAGGACTTAGATAGTCTACTCGCCCATATTCGCGGGCATTGCAGCAGCCCAATCTCGCTCACGGAAGCTGCCTCCAGACTGTCGATCAGCGAGCGTCAGCTTCATCGCCAGCTTAAAAAGCATACGGGGATGTCCTTCATGGAGTACGTGCAGCACGCGCGAATTGAAGCCTGTTGTCAGCAATTAAGAACGAACGATCATAAGATTAGCGATGTTGCTGCAAATGTCGGCTATCAGGATATGAAATTTTTTAACCATCTGTTTAAAAAAATGACCGGCGTCACGCCTAGCCAGTACCGACAGCAGCATAGATAAACAAAAAATGCCCCTCCATCACGAAGATGTGAGAGGCATTTTATTTTAAAGGCCCAACATAAATTGCAAGGTTTTATCGCTGAAGCCAGGTAAACCTTCATGACCATAATCCGGGTACAACTCAAATTCCTTTTTCGACTTGATTTTGTTATAAGCAGCGAACTGCGTGGAAGGCGGGCATACAGTGTCGCTAAGTCCAACGGCCATCAGTACTTCACCTTGAATGCGATTTGCTAGATTCTGAATGTCAATATAGCCCAGCTTCGTGAATATTTCATCTTCGCGTTTGTGCTGTGGATCATGACGGCGGAAGAAGTCCTTCAGCTCCTGGTAGGCATCCTTCGCCAAATCCATTTCCCATACGCGCTTATAATCGCTAAGGAATGGATAAACTGGCGCTAACCGCTTAATGCGAGGCTCGAGTGCCGCACATGCGATCGTCAAGGCGCCACCTTGAGAGCCACCCAATGCGCCTACACGTTCGGGATCAACCTCTGGCATACTCATCGCAATGCCGGCGAGTTGAGCCGTATCTAAGAAAATATCCCGATACAACAATTGATCCGGGTGATCATCTAAGCCGCGAACGATATGGCCGCGAAGGGTCGTCCCTTTAACTCCTCCCGTATCTTCCGATAAACCGCCTTGACCACGGCAATCCATGGAAAAGAACGAGTAGCCTAGAGCGGCATACGCTAATTTACCTGACCAATCGCCTGAGCTTCCAGAGTAACCATGGAATTCAACGATAGCTGGATGAGGCTTATCTGCATGTTTAGGACGAACATATTTGGCATAAATACGAGCCCCTTTGACACCCGTAAAATAGAGATCAAAACATTCGGCGTAAGGCACTTGAAAATCACTCGGACGAAGTTCGATTTGAGGATCGACTGCCTTCATTTCAGCAAGAGCCCGCTCCCAATAAGAATCGAAATCTTCAGGGCGGGGATTAAGTCCTTCATAAGTAACTAGCTTGTCTAATGGAAAATCAAATAATGGCATGTCAAATCCTCTTTTCTATTATTTTCATGCGACCGTATAGCTGGAGAAATCAACAGCCTCGCCATTTACAAGTCTGATAATCTTCCTATCACTATGTAAGCCACTGCTTAAAACCATCGTTTCATCCTTCAAATTCGTATAGGTAATTTGCAAATCGTCCTCGCTGGACAGGGTATAAACGGGTTGTTTCTGCTTCATCACACTCGCAAATTGCTGTATATCCCTTATCTGGAGAGTTTCAGCTGTTCGCTGGTCGATACACTCGACAACTACGGAATTCGATCTTCCTTTGCTTGTAACAACGGATCGATCTTCGCGTACTTCCCTTTGAAAGGACTGCTGCACATAAACAGCTATGTAAACATGACCACATAATCCAAACAGTCCGTTTGGTTCCTCTACCCAATCTCCTTCAGGCAGACATCCCATGATAAATTCAGGCTGACCAACTGGAATTTGATAAGAAGCGATCAATGCATTTTGATGAAAAAGCACTTCTGAAAATTCACTTTGATGACGTAAATCTCCTTCTGCATAGCCTTGACCTGGGTGAAAAAAATACAAATGATTTACACCCTGGACCGCCTCCAACGGAAGGGCTACATCCCAGCGATGTTGTTCATTATCAAACTCCTGTACGCGCTCCCACATACCACCTATTGCAAAGTTTTCTGTGATATATACATAACTGTGCAGCACATCGTTATCGTTAACAGCTAGAGCTGCTTGTTTGGGAACTTTGCGAATAACTTCTACCGGATTCGTACGTTGTAAGGCTGAACGCCGAACTTCTGACGAGGCTTCATAGGCAATAAAACCTGCATATTCGGTTCGAGGCATGTACTCCGGTAATGTGAAATCGCCAAACTGAACATAATCGTGCAGCACATTGGTGTCCCTTGGCATATCATGCGGCCATATCCGTGAATGCGGGCCCACCCATGCCCCTCCCAGATAGTACGTCGAGCGAACCTCCCAGAGGTAGTCCAATAGTCGAGCCAATTCCGCTTTGATTTCTGCATCCTTCATAAGCTCCCAAGCGCACGTAAAAGCCTGCATCCAGTGCCAGAACCAAGGTAATCCCCCATATTCCGACATGCCTATCGAAGTAACCCGATTCAGCGTATTGCGCAAGCTTTGGAAGCCATCCTCAAGCAATGCCGTATCCTCATAAAGCTGTCCGAAAATAAGCTTAGCTGCTGTATATTTCGCTTCATGATGGTTGTAATGCTCTAATGGTTTACGATAGAAGTTGCTTCTATAAATATGCAGCAGCGCTATAGCTAATAAGTTTCGCAAGGATTCACTCAAATTGTCTGAATAGCGTTGATAGAAATAAACCATCAAACTCCCCATTAATTCAACAGGAAGTGTATTTTTCGGTGCTTCTTGCGGAGTAGGTCTTAGATGTAAGGGGAAGTGACCATAAGTTACACTCTCTTGATTCTGGTCCTGGAGTTCCAGCACATGAGACAGGATGCCCTCAGCCTTGATCTTAGCTTGTACGCGATCTCCGTCAAAAGGGATTGTTTCTTCCTGAGAAGCTGCAAATAAATAAGAAGCATAGTAAAAATTATCTCGGATATCGTGTTGAAATAATAATCCGCTGTTTAAAATAGGCTGCTTGAATGCCGCTTCAGCAATTCTGGACTTCATCTCATTTTGGCGTTGTTGCAAATTTGTCAATTTTGTCACCTCCTTAACAAAAATTTCAAAAATGCCGATTTACGCCTTATTTAAGCGCAATCTTACAAAATTGAAACGGTTAACCTCAGTTTATATGTTAATAATTGGAGCGTCAATGCAAAGTAAACATTCGTTTTCCATATTTTAGACGTTGCATCCTCTTGCAATTTCTTATAAAATGATCTACCGTTGGTCAAAATATATCATCACCAATATTTGCATGGAATAGGAGGTATTCATCCTGATTCATATCGAAAATTTACAAAAAGTATATGAGGATATACCGGGACGCGTACCGGCCATCCAGCAGATCCATTTACATATCGATCGCGGAGAAATATTCGGCATCATCGGACACTCCGGTGCAGGAAAGAGTACATTACTGCGTTGTGTAAATCTACTGGAGCGACCATCCTCTGGCAGCATTCACATTGATGGGGAAGAAATGACAAAGTTGGATTCTCGCCAGCTGCAAACGAAACGCCGCAAAATCGGGATGATTTTCCAACATTTTAATCTCCTCTCTTCATCGACCATTGCCGAAAATATTGCCTTTCCTCTGAAATTGGCTGGGATGGGGCATGGGGCGATTCAAGCGCGAATTAAGGAGCTGCTCGATTTAGTCGGTCTTCAGGAACACGCGCATAAGTATCCAAGCCAGCTCTCAGGCGGACAGAAGCAGCGTGTCGGTATTGCAAGAGCTTTGGCCAATCATCCGGATATTCTGCTCTGCGACGAAGCGACCTCAGCGCTTGATCCTCAGACAACGAATGCCATTCTTGCGCTGCTTCTCGATATCAATCGAAAGCTTGGCATTACGATCCTGCTCATCACACATGAGATGCAGGTCATTCGTGCGATCTGCGACCGTGTTGCTGTGATGGAGAAAGGCTTGATCGTTGAAACCGGGAAAGTGCTCGATGTATTCCTGAAGCCTCAGCATGCGGTTACGAAGGAGTTCGTTGGACAAGTTTCTGATTTCGCACAAAGTTCAGATCCGGATCCGGTGGTGAACCAGGGAGAAAAGCATGGTACGGTGATTCGGATTACCTACATCGGTGCCAAAACATATGAGCCGATCTTGTTCGAAACCGTCAAGTCGACGAATGTGTCCTTTGCCATCCTTCAGGGGACTATTTCTTCCATGAAAAGTGTACCCTACGGTCAATTGGTTGTGGAATTAACAGGCGGACACCAAGAAGAAATCGATTCTGTGATTGCCAAACTTGAGCAAGAAGGAATCGACGTGGAGGTGCTCAACGCATGAATATGACCTGGGACATTAACTGGACCGAAATTATGAAAGCAACTGGCGATACACTCGTCATGCTGGGATGGTCGCTCTTATTCACCGTCATCATTGGCATGGCACTGGGCATCATTTTATTTCTTACCTCCAAAGGGCAGCTGCTGCAAAATCTGCCGCTTTACGGAGTGCTCTCGCTGATCGTGAACATCCTGCGCTCTGTGCCTTTCGTGATTCTGATGATCTCGGTATTTCCGATCACGAAGGCCATCGTGCATACAACCATCGGCGTACAGGGCGCGATCCCGCCTCTCGTTATCGCCGCCGCGCCGTTTCTCGCGCGGCTGGTTGAAACCGCGCTGCGCGAGATCGACAGCGGCGTCATTGAAGCCGCGCAATCGATGGGCGCTACGCCGTGGCAAATCGTCTGGCGCGTCCTGATGCCGGAAGCGCGCCCGGGTCTGATCTCAGCCGTCACCGTGACGGCTGTTGCCCTGCTCTCCTACTCCGCCATGTCAGGCGTCGTTGGCGGCGGCGGGCTTGGCGATCTCTCGCTCCGTTACGGCTACATGCGGTTCCGTACCGATATCATGATCGTGACCGTCGTCATTCTCGTTCTATTCGTTCAGCTCCTGCAAATGCTAGGAGATCGAATGGTCGCTAAATTCAACCGCAAATAAAACACATTATATCGGAGGTAATCTCATCATGAAGAAACTTACGCTATCATTAATGGCTGTATTCGTAGTGCTTGCTCTTGCAGCTTGCGGACAGAAAGCCGCTGAAACGCCTGCAAGCTCGGCACCTGCTGCCTCTACTACGCCAGCTGCTGCAAAAGAAGTTACACTGAAAGTCGGTGCCTCTTCCGTCCCTCATGCCGAAATACTGAATAGCCTTAAAGACAAAATGAAGGCACAAGGCGTGAAGCTTGAAGTTATTGAGTTTAATGATTATGTTCAACCGAACGTGCAAGTGTTTGAAAAACAATTGGACGCTAACTTTTTCCAACATCAGCCTTACCTGGACCAATACAATGCGGATAAGAAGCAAAACCTCGTAAAAGTAGTTGGCGTGCACATCGAACCATTCGGTGCTTACTCACAGAAAGTGAAATCCGCTGCTGAATTGAAAGATGGCTCTTCAGTTGCTATTCCTAACGATCCTTCTAATGTCGGCCGTGCGCTTGCGTTGATGGAGAAAAACGGTTTGATTAAACTAAAAGACGGCGTTGGCATCAAAGGTACAGTTAAAGATATCGTAGAAAACACTAAGAAACTTCAAATCAAAGAATTAGACCCTGCCATGCTGCCACGTACGATCGGTGAGTTTGATTTGGCTCTAATCAATACCAACTACGCTCTTCAAGCGAATCTAAATCCAACGAAAGACGCTTTGTTCATCGAGGATAAAAATTCACCTTACGTAAACATCGTCGTTTCCCGTCCGGACAACAAAGATTCCGAAGCCATGCAAAAGCTTGCTAAGGAACTGAACTCCACTGACACGAAAAAGTTCATCGAAGATAAATACAAAGGCGCTATCGTGCCTGCGTTCTAATCAAACTAAAAAAACAGTCCGCCCCTTTTTGCAGGGACGGGCTGTTTTTTTATTCATCATGCGTAGCGAACCCTTTCCCAACCACTTCCCTCACATCACTGAATGTAACGAAAGCGGTTGGATCAACGCGATGTACAATTGTTTTCAGTTTGATGATTTCTTTGCGGCTTACGATACAATAAATCACTTCTCTGTGTTTACCTGTATAGCCGCCTCTTCCTTCAAGGAATGTAACCCCTCTATTTAATTCCGTCATAATCTTATTTGCTGTCAGATCTGGGAGGGCCGTTATAATAAAAGCTGCTCGCCCGCCGGAGGCACCCTCCAGCACAAAATCAATGACTCTAGCTCCAACGATAATCGCAACTAACGTATACATCGCACGCGTGAGATCCAAATAAATCAAAGATAACAGTAGAATGATGAAATCTATTGCTAGTATAGTCTTCGCGATCCCTATCCCATAATGCTTTTGCATCAGACGTGCAATGATATCTGTCCCCTCTGTCATCCCTTCGAAACGGAATACAATGCCAAAACCTAGTCCAACAATCCCTCCCGCGTATAACGAAGCTAACAAAGGGTCAGGCATTGGCATGGAAAAGCTCTCGAACAACCACAAAAACAGTGAAACCGATAGCATCCCTACGACTGTGTAAATGAAACTAATGCGTCCGAGCATTTTCCACCCGATAAGAATAAGCGGAATATTAATGAGTAGATTCGTCCATGCCGGGTTCCATCCGAGCACATATTTGAGCAAAAGAGCAAGGCCGGTAATCCCCCCTTCTGCCAGTCCGTTTGCAAGATTGAAATAATTGATACCAAAAGCAATGATGGCAGAACCTCCAATAATGGCAGCTATATTCATCCATTTCATTCTAATAAGCATGATAATCCTCCTCTATAGGTAATGTTCATAAGAAACCGGCCAACCTAGCCAGATTCGTCCAGCCTCGACCTGCAAATCGTACATCTTATTTTAGAAGATTTGCTGTTTTTAAGGTGTTTACCTGTAAAACCTGCATCTTATTTGCTCGAAAAGCGCCAAAAGCGAATAAAGTGTTCGATTTAGAGGTATCATTTGCAGGTCAACTCCTATAATTCTCCTATTGTGTGCTTTTTCATGAATGAAATGCAGGTTGTTCATCCGCTAACATAAGATAGTTACGGAAACTATGAATTCCCTGACTTTCCATCCTCAAATGAAAAAAGACCGAAAAAGCGTGCACGATTGCAGGCATTTACGAGATTTGAGCTATTTAAAGAAAAAAAGCATGTACAATCTGCAGGTTTACCAAAACCAAAGTCACGCCTTCTCGTTAAAGTTCGCTCCAGTCCAAACCCTAAGCATAAAACACATAAATTATCTATTAAAAAAGACTCCCGCCAAAGTTGCGGAAGTCCTCAAAAGTTCAATCACTATTCATTACTTTAAGAGCGAGTAAATATCGGTATAGCTGTAGCCATGTGCCTCAGCAACAGCTTGGTAAGTAACATGACCCGCGACCACGTTGATGCCCTTTGCAATCGCTTTGTTGTCCAAAGCTGCACGTGCATAGCCTTTGCTTGCAATTTGCAAGCCATACGGTGTTGTCACATTCGTCAGTGCCAGCGTGGACGTACGTGCGACAGCTCCTGGCATGTTGGCCACCGCGTAATGAATGACACCATGCTTCACATAGGTCGGTTGATCATGCGTCGTAATGCGGTCGATCGTCTCGATGGAGCCGCCTTGGTCAATTGCAACATCAACGATAACGCTGCCAGGGCTCATCATTTTGACCATGTCTTCGGTCACGAGACGCGGTGCGCGAGCTCCTGGAATAAGGACAGCTCCAATGACCAAATCAGCGCGACGAACGACCTCGGCGATGTTGTAGGGATTGGACATAATTGTCTTCACGCGACCTTGGAACTGATCGTCCAATTGACGTAAGCGATCTGGATTCAAGTCAACGATGCTAACATCAGCACCAAGACCGATGGCCATTTTCGCCGCATTCGCACCAACAATCCCCCCACCAATTACAGCTACCTTACCGGGCTCAACTCCGGGTACACCGCCTAGTAGAATTCCTTTACCCCCATGCGCTTTCTCTAGGAAATGAGCACCGATTTGAACGGACATGCGTCCTGCCACTTCACTCATTGGCGTCAGCAATGGAAGGCTGCCGTTGTCCAATTGAATGGTTTCATAGGCGATTGCAGTTACTTTATTATGAGCTAAAGCGTGCGTCAATTCGGCCTCAGGTGCAAGGTGTAAATACGTGTATAAAATCAAACCCTCGTGGAAGTAACCATACTCTTCAGGGAGTGGTTCTTTCACTTTAACGACCATATCTGCCGACCATACTTCAGCAGCTGAGGCAACGATGGTTGCCCCTGCCCCTGCATAATCTTCATCCGTAAATCCAATGCTTTGACCTGCTAAGGTTTCGATGATAATGTCATGACCTGCTTTTTTGTAAGATAGCACGGAGCTAGGCGTCATGCCCACACGAAACTCATTATTTTTTATTTCCTTAGGAACCCCAATGATCATTCTGCATCTACCTCTCTGGATGATCCCATAAAAAATGGATCAATCTCATCTCGTCTCCAAGTATAAGACCGATCCATGGACGTTCCATTAGACAAATTGTAAAAAATGTTTACAAATTCTTTTCACATTTTCATTTGCGGATTCAAAAGCTGGTAAGCCCGTATCCCCACCTGAAGCGCCAAGCGCTTTTCCGGCAGCATGTAGTCGGCTCCAAGCAGCTCTTCTATTTTTTCCAAGCGGTAATAAAGCGATTGTCGGACGATAAATAGCTGCTGAGCTGCAATTTGCTTGGAGCCATCCGTATCGAGGTAAACCTTGAGTGTGCGCAGGAGCTCGCTGCCTTTCATTTGATCATGATCGATGATTGGTCCTAGATACGTACGTACGAAGGATTGTAATATCTGTTTATCTGGCATGTGTAATAACAATTGAAACACGCCAAGCTCATCGAAAAACAGCACCTTTCCCTGCAGTGTTGGAGAAAGCGAAATCGCTTGAAGCGCCTCCTGGTAGCTAATGTGAGCTTGCAAAAAGCTTCGATTGCTCTGGCCAACGCCAATGGTTAACTTGATCTCATCCTCGGCCTTCAGGTATTGAATGGATTGGAAAACCTGCTGAAGGCGTTCTTTAGACGGCCGTTTTTTCGTTGCTTTATCAAAGGCTACGACGACGAGTCTATTATTTTTTAACGTAATCAATGGATGAAAGGAATGCTGCTCAAAAACAGATCTTACGGCAAGTGAAAGATGAATACCCGAAGACTCCACTCCCTCTTCTTCCTTGTTATCCCCCTCCGCTTGTTCATGCTCAAATTCGATCAAAATGACGTGATAGGGTAGCTCGTTAAGCCGCTTAAATTCAGACCCAATCAATACTTTAATTTGCTCTTCGTCATGAATCCGCAGGTGGAGCAGATCATCTACCCAAAGCGTTTGTGAATACAATTTGCGCTCTTCGATATATCGTTTGCGCAGCAAATCCTGTGCGATAGACAATGAGGCGGAATCCAGAATTAAGTACTCATATTCCTGCGGCTTTCGGCTGAACACTAGGATGATATGTGCCCATGTTTTACCCATAGCCCCAACGGGTTGTACGATAACAGTTTGACCCTCAACTTCCATCACGTAAGGAGCTGCTGTATTTCCATTGTTCAGGCTTTCGACCAGTCGGCTTTCAAGAAAATCCAGCCACTGTCCTGACTCCCGGCTCCCTAAATGCGGGATAAACTTCGGCTGTCCATTCAGTGGTACATAAATAACTTGTGCTTTGGTACTACTTTGCAGCAGACCCAATACATGGGAAACTCCTTGTGAAGATAGCGTCATTCGATGGAATTCACGTGATATTTTCTCCAAATCCTGAAGTGCTTTATGGTGTTGATTGATAATATGGGCATGAATATCCTGCGTAATGTCAATGAACCGCACAGCTTGCGGAAAAATAATGAGCGGGAAATGATAGGTTTCCGCCGCTTGTATCCATTCCTGTGGAACTGAACTCAAATAGTGTCCCATTTCGATACAGAGACACGTCACGTTTTTATTAATCAATTGCTTTAGATATGACATGAACAATTCCGTATCGCTCTTAAAGGCAGCTCCTGTCGTAAGGATCATTTCTCCGCCCTGCAGCAATTGTTCAAACTGTATCACTTCAATGATATGTACCCAGCGCACTAGACGCTGTAATCCCTGTTTGCCTGCCGCCATATAAGCCTGCTCAAAACTGGGTCGTCCCAGCACTTCCTGCAGCGTTAATTGATAATCTTGATTCAAAGGAGTCACTCCACTTTCTTTCCACTCATATCAAAAGTTATCCACAACCGTCCATTCTGGCTATCTGTGGATAAATACGAATCAACAGCTAATTGACATAAGTTCAAGCTAATTGTCCCTCTAAGTTTACACGAAAAAAGCGCCTGTTTCATTAGGAAACAGAACGCTTTTTATTAAGCCAATCAATTATAACGCTTTATCAATGGTAACGGTTTGCCCAGACCATACCTTTTGAGACGTCCAAGGGGTATCTGCCCCCTGCCAAAATTCATCATCTGCTCGCAATCCTAAAGGAAGGAAAACAGCGGAACATAAGTATAGGCTGCCTGTGGAGATATACGTTTCGCCAAGTTCGGGCTGGTGTCCGCAAAGTCCAATCTTTAGCCAGCCGGCCTCATCGAATGTATCTGGGGCTTCAATTAGCCGGTGGATGACCGCACTTAATGCGCACCTTACTTGTGCTGGCGCAACACCAGCCGGCAACTCTCGGCGTAATGCAGAATGCGCGAGTGATTGAAAAGCGCCGAAACGATAGGCAAGCGACCGGCCAGTAACAGGAAATGTCCCCTCCGGTGAGATCGATCGCTCCTGCACAGCTGCATAACGCTGGGCTCTAATCAGAATATTCTCGCGCATTTCCGCCCAATCTTCGTAATGCCCCTGAACCTGCTCAATGATATCAACCAACATGGGTTGAATCACGAAGCTGTTGTAATAATCGGCATGATAATGAGGACCATCACCGTACATCCCATCACCAAGGTACCACTGCTCGTGCTGCTTAAGAGCAAAGTCCACACGCATCGTATCCCAATCCTCGCCCATTACACCTAATGCCGTTTCGGTCATAGCTGCAAATAAGAGCCAGTTGTTGAAACCCGGTTTGCGCGTTCTTGTTGCCTTCATGGCTTTCACCAGATTGCCCTGAACACGGCTGTCCAAACGATGCCAAAGCGTGTTAGGGGCTCTTAGGATCGCATTAGCCAAGAATGCCGTATCTACAATCGGCTGCATGCCTTTGGAAAAGTTCAAAAAATCAGGCGACTCCGGATCCGTCGCCGCGTCCAGACCGGCTCGGACCAACTCGCCGTAGTGAAGACGAAGTTTCTCTTCCTCAACGTCCAGAGCTGGATTTTCTAACCACGGTGCCATGCCTACCAGTGTCCGCGCAAATGCTTCTAGATGCGAATACTGGAGCTGCTCCTCTTTTTTATTTTCTACCGGCATTGTTGCGCGCAGCTTTCTAGATGCCAATGCCTTGATCACAGGATCAGCTATGCGAAGCATCGTAGCCAACCAATAGGCTCGGTCATTGCCGGCTGCAGCGCGATTATTCATACCAGTAGCCTTTGATTCCTTTTTCCAATCTAACCAGGGCCTCTAAATAGTAGTAATCGCCCCAAATCACGAAATCATCAGGCGCCGCTCCGCCGCGAACGCTATAAGAACCGCGCTCAATGAAGCCTTGTGCATCTGGCTTGCTTGCGTATGATTTCACTAAGCCAGCCATGGAACGCTGAATCGCATTTTCCAAATAACCGCGATCTGCATCATCTGCCGATAAATGCTCTAATATTTCCAAAGCCCCCGCTGAAGCAATGGCTGAAGCTGAGCTGTCCCGCTTCGTTTCTGCGTTCACAGGCGCATTGAAATCCCAGTAAACAACATCATCCTCAGGCAAGCGGTCAAAGAAATAACGGGCTAAGCGTTTGGCAGTTTCTAGATAAAGCGGGTTCTTGGTGTAGCGGTAAGAAAGCGCGAACCCGTAAATTCCCCAAGATTGGCCGCGAGTCCACGTCGATCCATCGCTATAACCTTGCGCAGTCCCGCCATGAAGTGGTTCACCATTCTCTTGATCAAAGTAGAACGTATGATAGGAAGAATCATCGCCACGAACCAAATAGCGGCGGCTCAAATCCGCATGAATCATGGCAACATCCTTGTATTTGGCATCGCCTGTTTGCTCGTAAGCCCAGTACAGCAAAGGCAAATTCATTAAGCAATCAATGATGATACGGCCCCCATTTTCTTTATCCCCTTCTGGTCCCCAAGCTTGAATATATTGACCCTTCGGTCTCCAGCGCTTCATCAGCACATCGGCAGCTTGCAGCGTAAGTTGTCTCGCAGAGTCATCTTTCTCAATAATCCATTGCGCTTTAGAAGATAAAGAATATAAGAACCCAATATCGTGGTGGTCTAGTGCTACATTGTTTTCGAGTCTTTGCTTAAAGCTCGCAACTGTTTTCTGAGCGGCTTGTTGGAACGCTTTGTCACCGCTATATTCGTAACCTAACCACAAAATACCTGACCAAAAGCCGTCCGTCCAATCCGTATTCGGATTCAAATGATACACATCATTTTCACTTACGTGAGGAAATAAATCCCCAAAACGTTCGATATTCACTTTCGTTTTTTGCAAAGCATCTTCAATGGCTTGTTTCCACATGTTCGATTCACTCCGTTTTCAATGATTTGGTTGATTCTCGTTCTATAAAAGTAAGCGGGACCTCGATCTCTCGTTCCTCAACAGACTCAGCCTTATTGCCAAACTTATGTAGCAGCTTGTTAATGGCCGTTTGGGCTTGATAGTCATAAGGAATATCCCAACTTGATATACCCGGATAACTGTTTTTAGCTATAAAATCGTTATTAATCCCAATAATCTGAAGCTGGTTTGGGATATCAATCCGCAGCTTATTGGCTGCCGATAAGATTCGTAAGGCAACATGGTCATCAAAAGCAACAATACCTACGGGCATCGCATGCCGCTGCAATAAACTTTTAAGAAAAGCTTCTATATCCAAATCCTTCGTGTCCACGATTTCATGAATGACATCGCTTGCATATTGCTGAACCCCGGTATTGAAACCCTTGCGACGCTGTTCGTCGATGACTTTAGAACCTTTACTGCCTACATAGCAAAGCGCTCCACAGCCACGTTCCACCAACAATTTCGTGGATTGTTTGCAAGCCTCGGCAAAACCTAAATTCACTGCGCCTAACGCAATATCCTCCGGCCAGTTCCAACCATTGATAAGAACTAATGGCGTTCCGCTGTTTACGATCGACCGTGTAGATTCGAAACCCATGGCTAAACCATGACAAATCAATCCGTCTACTCTACGCTGCAGCAAAACTTCGAGATTTCTCCGCTCAATATCCGGATCGAATCCCCCAGAAGAAAACACTGATAAGTGATACCCCGCATTATGTGCTTCAATTTGCAAACGTTCAGCGAGCTGTCCATAGTAATTCGTTAACCCTGGTAAGATAAGACCGATCTCATACGTTTTACTGCGGCTTAACCCCGCTGCCATCGTATTCCGTCGATAACCTAATTGCTCAGCAGCCAATTCGACCTTGCGAATCGTCTCTTTGGACGAACGAATACCACCTCGATTCAGCACATTGGAGACTGTGGCAATGGATACTCCTGCTGCTGCCGCCACTTCTACAATTGTGACTTGTTTGGGCTTGCTCATACTTGTTTCAACTCCGTTTTGTTAAACGTTTAACATCCTCTATTAGCTTAATTTGAAACGTTTAACCTGTCAAGAGTAAAATATATAATTTAACAGCTTCTCAATTTCGATGGAACCCACTGGATTTGGAGGATCACTTGACTGCTGTTTGTTCAGCCCACGAACCATTTTTGATAACAATTGATTCCAATTTCAAAACGGGCTCCCTTAACTGGCATTCGTCCATACATTTTATATGCCATTGAAATACAATAGTCTATCTTAATGCAGAAGGGAGCGATATGGAATGGGTTATGCTGCAGGAGGTTGTTATGGCGGTGGTTTGGGTACAAGTACAGGTGTAGTCTTGGTTCTCTTCATTCTACTGGTGATAATTACAAGCGCATTTGTATGGTAATTCGTAAAACACCTTAAATAGAATGCAACATTCGTAGGAAGTACATGGATGTCATTCAACCCATTTTTCACCCCAATCTCTCCACTTGTCCTTATTGATTTAATGGCTAATGAGGAGTCCTCAAAAAACGATGAAAGGAGTGGCTAAATATGGGATATCCAGCAGCAGCAACAACAGCAGGCTACGGTACTAGTTCAGCAGCAGTATTGGTTCTCTTTATTTTATTGGTTATTATTACAATGACTTTTGCTTGGTAATAGAGCGTATTCTGTAAAAATAAAATTCAGATCCACAGCACACGCTGTGGGTCTCTTTCTGTGTGCATTTACATAAAAAAAAATAAAACCATTTACACTTTTCTTACGTAATACTTTTTATGCATGACATTTTTCAGCGTTAGGGAGGTTTCTTGCTTATGACAACGACACTCGCTTTTCATCAAACCGCTTCAATCCGGGACACTATCTCTATGTTGGTCTGGTATTTACGAAAGAAGCGAAGAGCGTAACATGACTCGTGTCCCTACGAAATAAATACATCCGGATAAAAACCTACGACGTCCAGCAGGACGCCAGCGTTCGTCGAGGTTGATTGGAAAAAGGCTGCTCCTCTGAAGAATTCATTCCTTCAAGAGATGCAGCCTTTTTACTGTTAGTAAAATATTCATGTTTAAGGGTTAGAACCCTTCACTGTTCAACCTAAAGTGCCGCACCCTTACCGCCATCTATATTGACGGAAGTGCCAGTAACGTAGGAAGCTGCATCCGAGGATAAGAAGGTGATGACATTAGCTGCTTCCTCCGCGTTCCCAATCCTACCGAGCGGAATGTCATGCTTGGGATCCGATGCATACTCCTCCCAAGTCTGCTCTGGCGCCTCTTTCTTCCAACCTCTCTCAATCTGGCTGCTGCGAATTTTCCCAATGCAAACGGTGTTCACACGAATCTGGGCTGATGCCAGATCTTTACTCATCGCATTCGTTAATGCAAGACCCGCAGCACGACTGACCGAAGTCGGCAGCGAAGAAGCAGGCGGTGTTTTGGCTGCGGAAGTCGTTATATTCACGATAGAGCCGCCTCCTGCTTGACGCATGTAAGGGATGGCATACCGGGAGCAATGAATGGCTCCAAATAATTTCAACTCAAGATCTTGCCGCCATAATTCCGTGCCTACCTGTTCAAATGGCCCAGCTGCAGACGTGCCTGCATTATTTACCAAAATATGTAAACCCCCAAATCGCTGAACGGTTTGTTCCACAGCGCGCTGACAATCAGCTTCCGAGGTCACATCCGCTTGTATCGTAAGCACCTCACCCTCTGTCAAATTACCTATTTGGATAGCGGCTTCTTGAAGCTGTTCCTCATTCCGCGCGAGTATCGCAACTTTGGCTCCCTCTCGCGATAAGGAAATAGCTGTTGCCAATCCAATTCCTTTACTTCCCCCAGTAATCAAGGCGACCTTCCCCTGCAATCCCAAATGCATCGCTTCACGCTTCCTTTCCATCAATCTTAGTTGGGTATTTCAATAATTCTAGCATACTCCTATTCCACTCATTTTTTCAAATTTCTATGGATTTTAAAAAAACTCAGGCCAGCTCCTTGGTGTAAACTCATACTTTAGTTCACGGAGAGGGTGATGTGGGGTGTTCAACGGCCCACAATAACTGCGAAAGTGCAGTTTATAAGCCGAAAAACGGCTTCTCAGCAGACCATCCTGCGCATTCGTTCTGAATAAGCGCGGAAAACGCGCTTATTCAAAAACTGCTAAAAAAAGAGGAGCCTAGGCTCCTCCTGATAACTCTTTTAGGTTTGACGCATTAAGCATTCAAATAAACGGCTTTCCCTGTACGTGCAGACTCATAAATCGCCTCAAGAATTTGTGAAACGACATAAGCTTGCTCAGGCGTCACTACAGGATCTGTATCCGTTTCAATGGCTTTAATCCATGTACGCATTTCGAGATCCGCATCGCTTTCCTTAGCACCGTCATAGAAAGCAACACCGCCTGCTTTCAGATCCACCTCTGTTGTAAATAAACGGCTATGTTTCTCACCGTTGATGCGAAGCCCGCCTTTCATGTCGGCTCCGCCTTCGGTACCGCTTAATGAGCATTTGGCCTCATCGACTTCAAGCGTATTCAGTGCCCAGCTGGATTCCAGCATAATCGTTGCTCCGTTTTCCATCACAATCATCCCAAAAGCGGAATCCTCCACCGTAAATTTACTCGGATCCCAAGGCCCCCAAGCATTGGCGGCATTTTCTTTTTGGGACAATTCGTGGTAAGACGTTCCCAGCACCACTTTCGGCTTGTAGTTATTCATCATCCAAAGCGTTAGATCCAAAGCATGTGTACCGATATCAATAAGCGGTCCTCCGCCTTGCTTCTCTTCATCCAGGAATACGCCCCATGTCGGAACAGCGCGACGACGAATAGCATGTGCTTTCGCGAAATAAATCTCGCCAAGCTCCCCTTCCTCACATACGCGCTTCAAATGCTGGCTGTCAGCACGGAAACGGTTGTTGTATCCGATCGTCAGCTTTTTGCCAGTGCGTTTCGCTGTTTCAACCATGCGCTTAGCATCCGCTGCTGTCTTGGCCATTGGCTTCTCACACATCACATGCTTGCCAGCTTCCAACGCAGCAATGGCAATTTCGGCGTGTGAATCATTCGGTGTTAACACATGAACGATATCAATCGTAGCATCCTCTAAAAGCTCTTTGTAATCTTCATATACTTTAGCTGCTTTGGAGCCATATTTCTCAGCGGCAGTTTCAGCCTTCTCTTGCACGATGTCACAGAATGCGACCAGTTCAACATTCGAAAGTTTTTTCAAACTTGGCAAATGCTTGCCGTTTGCAATGCCTCCACAACCGATAATACCAATACGGAAAATACGTGACATGAGAATACCTCCAGAGTAGTGTGTAGTTTTGAATTAATTAGGAAGTTCAATCGTGACTTCGCGTTTAATGAGAGATGACCGAATGATGCCATCAATGATAGCTTGATTGCGAACGATCTGTTCGCCAGGAATCGGGGCTGGTTTGCCATCCCGAACAGCCTCAACGAAATCGCGGACTTTCTCGTTAAACAAATTTAGTTTATGATCAATCAACGGAATTTGGCTTTCCGTGTGATGTCCGCGAACGTCATGGAAATAGGAAATGGAACCTACATTTCCGTCGAACACTCCGCTCCATGGCCCTTTACCGGCTGGCGTTACTTTGAGTCCGCCATCGGTACCAAGGAATAAGGTCGGTCCTAGTGTATCCATATGCATCGCCCATGAAATTTTGAAATTCAGTACGAGATCGTCTTCAAAACGGATCATCGCGACACCGAAATCCTCTACATCGAATCGACTAGCTTCGTTATGATATAACGGATTCGTTCCAAAATAATTACTGCTGTAAGCGGATACGGTAAGCGGTTTCGGATAGCCCATCGCATTCAGAGCCATATCGAGTGAATAACAACCGATATCAGCCATTGCTCCTGCTCCGGCGATTTCCTTGCTAATAAATGTGCCGCCAGGCATGCCTCTGCGGCGTCCTCCGCCTGTTTCTACATAATAGACCTTACCAAGTTGACCGGATTGAACCACGTCCTGAATAATCTTCATGTTAGGATCATATCTCGGCTGGAAGCCAACATTGAGCATGAAGCCCGTTTTCTTCGCCGTTTGCGCCATCTCCACGGCTTCTTCCAGCGTGACGGACATCGGCTTTTCCAGCATAACGTTTTTCCCTGCCAGTAAAGCATCAACAGTCGTCCGGTGATGAGCCACATTTGGAGTACAAATGCTTACCCCATCAAGGTCTAATTCCAACAGCTGCCGATAATCATCAAAGGCTTGTGCCGAAGGAATTTGCCAAAAATCAATGAATTGCGCCGCTTTGCCTGGTACCGCATCCGCCACCGCTACAATCTCTACGTCAGAAAGCTCACGATATGCTCTGACATGAGCGCCAGCAATTCCGCCGCCTCCAATAATGCCAATCCTCAACGTTTTGTTCATCGAGATTACCTCATCGCTATATGATATTAAGACATCTGTCATAAATGTAGCATAGGAATAGCGATATTTTTAGTCTAACTTTAGGACAATCAGATTAAGAAATTACGACATAAAAAACCAGATGGGTGTTAACCACCTGGTTTATCATGTTTCTACGATGACTCACTTCCGCCTGCTTTCCTTTGTGCATCCTCCAGATAACTTCTATATACTTGCTCATCCGGATGATCACGGGTTAAATCCTCATAATAACGAGTAACCTTCTGGAAATAATACGAATACACATCTTGTATGGGGATAAGTCTGTAAGGATCCCAACGATAGGTTTCCACATTGAAGGCTTGATCCTGTTCACGCACCCAAAGCGCTATTTCGCAAAGGCCGTCTCTTCCGGCTCGGCCAGGCATATCTTCAATTTCCAGATGGTTGTAGAAAGTTCCCGGAGGAATCAGGCGCTGGAAACCGGTTGGAGTCCACTGCACGATATCTAGCTCGGAGGCGGATTCACGCTCATTTTGCCAGCCAATAACAAGGTCCCAGCCTTCTCTTCGTGACACTGGGGCAGCAGCGAAATCCGTAACTGTTTGGGTTCTGCCCGTAGGAGCAGAGGCAATTGGAAACCAGTTACCGGAATAGTTTTTGAGCGAAAACAGATATTGATTGTCTAAATATCTATACAAGGCTGTAATTTCAGGGTGACCATCGCCATCTACATCCGCATAAATAATAGCCGCCGGGCTCCCATCTCTCTGCAAAACGACAACCTCGGCTTCCTGAGGTATACAGCTTCGGACGACGGATTGAAAATCAATTGGGGTCACACTCATCGTTATCCCTCTTTTCGCATCATTCTCAACTAAAGTATATGCGGTAGAGAACTTGCCCCATGTGCACTCAGTCACAACGTTTCGAACTCACGCCAGTTTCGGTATGATTACAACTTCAAACTGATTAGTTTCAGTTCAGTCATTTCTTCCACCGCATACTTCACACCTTCACGTCCGACTCCGCTATCTTTGAGCCCTCCATAAGGCATGTTGTCGACACGGAAGGTCGGAATGTCGTTGATCATCACTCCGCCTACCTCTAAATCTTCTGCAGCTCGTAATGCCGCGTTGATATCGTTCGTATAGATGCCTGCTTGCAACCCGAACCGAGAGTTGTTGACGGCGGAGACAGCTTCATCCAACGTGGTAAAAGGAGTCAATGTCACAATGGGTCCGAAGACTTCTTGACACGAGACCGTTGCCGTTTCAGCCACATTCGTCAAAATCGTTGGCGGAAATAGGCTCGGTGATAAAGCTTTGCCTCCGGACAGAGCATTCGCTCCACCTGCGATTGCAGCGGATACCCAGCTTGCAATGCGCTCAACCTCTTTACAGGAAATCAAAGATGACATGTCGGTAGATTCCTCAAGTGGATCACCAATGACCAATTTCTCTACCGCAGTTTTGATCATAGTTGCAAACGCTTCGTATTTGCTTTCATGAACATAAATACGTTGAATGGAAATGCACACTTGACCGCTGAAGGAGAAAGCTCCCAGCACACAACGATCCACTAGCTGCTGCGTAATGTCCACATTACTGTCGATGATTACGGCTGAATTGGATCCTAACTCAAGGGTGACACGCTTAAGCCCTGCTTTATTCCTCATTGCAATGCCCACTTCAGGACTGCCTGTAAAGGTGATAGCCGCAATTCTCCGATCGCGAACCAGCTTCTCGCCAACGACTGATCCTTTACCTGGGATTACGTTAAGAGCACCCGCAGGTAAGCCCGCTTCGAGCATAATCTCTGCTAATGCAAGCGAACTCAACGGAGTTTGACCTGCTGGTTTCAATACAACCGTATTGCCGGCTGCAATCGCAGGCCCTACTTTATGGGCAACAAGGTTGAATGGGAAATTAAATGGTGTAATGGCCCCCACAACACCAAGCGGTTTACGCACAGTGAATGCTAGTCGCCCCTCGCCACCAGGGGCGGCATCTAGGGGGACTGTCTCGCCGTGAATGCGTTTAGCTTCTTCAGCAGCAAATTTGTAAGTATGAATCGTCCGAGAAATTTCTGTTCTGCCTGTTCTTATCGGTTTGGCCGCTTCCATCGCCAGCAGACGGGCTAACTCCTCTTTGCGCTCTTCCATCAGATGTGCAGTTTTCTCCAAAATGGCTGCGCGTTCGTGCGCAGGCATTTTTTTCATAATCGTGCTTGCAGCCTCGGCTGCCTGAATCGCGTCTTCAGCATCCTCATCATCTGCTTGGGCTACCTGAGCAATAAGTTCCCCGGAATAGGGCGAGAACAAATCGGTATAGACGGCTGCTTCTTTCCATTTTCCATTAATAAATAAATGTTTTTTCATACGAACATCATACCCCCATCGTTGATTTGGCCGGAACTAACTTCCTCAGAACCTCGCCGATAATGTCCAATCCCTCTTGAAGCTGCTCATCTGTAATGACCAGCGGCGTGAGGAAACGCAGAACGTTACCTTGAACACCTGCACTCAGCACGATGACGCCCTCTTCATAGCAAGCTTTTACGCAGTTAGCCACCAGTTCTTTCGAGGGTTTACCCGTTACCGGGTCGACAAACTCAATCCCGCACATCGCTCCAAGTCCTCTCACATCGGCAATGTGTGGAACATCATTTTGCAAGTCAATAAAAAAACTGCGGATTTTATCGCCAATGATTTTGGATTTCCCTGGAAGGTCGTCTCGCTCCATCATTTCAATAACAGCCAAAGCAGCCACGCAGCCTAACGGGCTCCCACCGTAGGTGCCTCCGATTTCCCCGGGCCCAGGCGCATCCATAATGCCCGCTCTGCCGACCACTGCACTAATGGGAAGTCCCGCCGCAATCGATTTAGATAACGTCATTAAATCCGGCTCAATATCGAATTGACTAGTGGCAAACATCGTACCTGTCCGTCCAAAACCCGTCTGAATCTCATCAGCGATAAAAAGAATATCATGCTGCTTACAGATATTGTAAACACCTTGCACAAAAGATTTGGGAGGCACAATAAATCCGCCTTCACCCTGTACAGGCTCCATAATAACCGCGGCAATCTCTTCTGGGGCAACTTCTGTATATAGGAAGTCTTCAAACTGCTTCAGGCAAAAATCTGCATATTCTTCTTCCGTCATCGATGCAGGACGATTGAAAGGATACGGGAACGGAGCTTTATAGGTAGCCGGTGCAAAAGGTCCCATGTTAAATTTATATGGCTTTACTTTACTAGTCAGTGACAAGCCAAGTAATGTGCGTCCATGAAAGCCGCGTGTGAACGAAACGATGCCTGTTTTCCCCGTATATTTCCGAGCGATTTTCACCGCATTTTCAACGGCTTCCGCACCGCTGTTCAGAAAAATCGTCTTTTTCTCAAAATTGCCTGGCGTGATCTCATCTAATTTCTTGGCAAGCTGCACGTAAGGTTCGTACATCGCAATATGGAAACAGGTATGCAGATATAATTCTGCTTGTTTTTGAATTGCTTGGACAACTTCCGGCGGGCAATGCCCTGCATTTAATGAACCGATCGCACCAACAAAATCCAAAAATACATTACCATCTACGTCGTACAATAAAGCCCCTTCTGCCTTTTCAACAAAGATAGGCGTATTATTACTAACTCCCTTAGGTACATATCTTTTTCTTTGCTCAAGCAGTTCCAGTGATTTAACTCCTGGTACTGCACTTGCGATAGATACAAATTGTCGATGATTAGTGCTCATGTTAAGCATCCTCCTTATTAACAACGCTGAAATTAGCATATGTATATACTTCTTAGCAATAATGATGCCACTTTTGTTGTTGGTAGTGGTTGACTCCATTCAATCATCTACGATAACTATATTTATTCATAGTCATGCCGGTCCGTGAAGAAAACGCCGCTTTCCTATTCGGTATTTGCTGTTTGGGGAGCGGTAATAATAACTATCTTTTGCATAGCTAAAAGACAAAAAAACCGCCGAGACAAATTGCCTCTGGCGGGTTCATGCTTACAAAATACTTTTACGCAGTGCAGAAGATAGAATATGCAGCTCCTCACGATATTTGGTTACCGTTCTGCGTGAAATGCGAATGCCCTCTTCCGTTAAGATTTCTACAACCTTTTGATCAGAATAAGGCTGTTTCTTTTGTTCTTGTGAAATGAGTTCTTTGATTCTAATCTTGATTGTTTTGATAGACGTTAGTTCACCTTCATCCGATTGCAGTCCCGAGGAAAAGAAATATTTTAGCTCAAGCACGCCGTACGGGGTACGGATGTACTTATTTTGTACCGTCCTACTTATCGTAGATTCATGGAGGTCAAGTTTCTCGGAAATCATTTTTAAGGTTAAAGGCTTCATGCCGCGTTCGCCAATTTCTAAAAACGTCAGCTGTTCTTCAAAAATAGCCCAAATAACCCGGTACAGAGTCATCTTTCGCTGCTCCAAGCTGCGCACAATCCAATCGGCTGTTTTCCATTTTTCTTTCAGAAAAGAAACGGATTCTTTACAACCAGCATGCTGGATTTGGCTATAATAGTCGGTATTAACCGAGGTCTTTGGTACTGCGCCTGCATTCATCTGGATCACGATGTTCCCGTGTTCTTTATAAATGGTAGCATCGGGAATGATATAAGATTCTTCGATCCGGCTGAAGGCCATACCTGGTCGTGGATTCAAATTACGAATATAGGTGACGATCTCCTTCACTTGTAAGAGTGTTAAACCTAACTGCAGCGCAATCTTAT
Organism: Paenibacillus andongensis; assembly: GCF_025369935.1. Classification (NCBI taxonomy): domain Bacteria; kingdom Bacillati; phylum Bacillota; class Bacilli; order Caryophanales; family Paenibacillaceae; genus Paenibacillus; species Paenibacillus andongensis. The sequence continues at coordinate 4,805,105 of NZ_CP104467.1, forward strand.
CCAGCTTCATCTGAGCAAGCTGCTGCATACATTGGCTGACCACTTCATAAGTGCCATCCGGTGCGTCGTCATCCTTAGAAATCTGCAGCAATAAGCATTCCTGCAAGTCTCTAGCTCCTACCCCCGGAGGATCCAGCGATTGTAGACAAGCTAGCGCTTCTTCGACAGCCTCACTAGGCTTATTCAAAAACGAGCTTATTTCCGTAATCGAAAGAGGCAAATAACCTCGATCATCTAAATTTCCTGCCAGATAAGCTGCCGTCTGATACAAGGTATCGGAAACCCCTGCTATCCGCAGCTGGCTGAGAAGCCACTGTTCCAATGTTTCCTCTCTCGCCTTCGCCTTCCATAGCGGATCTGTAATTGAACCAGCCATTTGTGAAGATTTACCCGCTTTCAAATACGAACTTGTGAAAGATTCAATGTCCAGTAAGGGATTTTCCAAGGCTTGCTCTTGGAGGTACTGCGACAACTCATAGCTTGATAATTGCAATATATGAATGGACTGCTGCAGTTCAGGAGTCATCGTTAACTTTTGGTTCTGCACTTGTGTTAGACTATAGCCTGTTTTCATACCTTGTTCCTCCTTGAGTTATGCCTTGGTAACACTTTTCGGGGTGTGCATACGTTTCTCTTCATGAAAACGCTTACGGTTATTATAATTCTATTATAGCTCACTAAGTATAGATTTCCAATCGATATCTAGCAAGAATCGTGCCATCTGATTATAATATCATATAAAAGTTGAATCTATTGTTAAAACACAAAGAAATCTCTCCTTATACGAAAGAGAGATTTCTTTGCATGCGTTGATTATATTCTCAATAGGTCATCTCAGGCGCTTCCGAGGTGGTACTCATGCATCTGATGAACGCATTGGATGAAACGGACCGTCTGAGTTTGCGCCCTCATTACGACCGAATGTGTTTCTGCGCGACCGCCAAATAAAAATTTAACCCCGCTCAGGAAGTCTCCCGAGGTTACACCGGTCGCAGCGAAATAAATGTCAGACTCGCCTACTAACTCGCGCATGCCAAGCACTTTGGATGGATCAACAATCCCCATCTCTTTGCATCGCCCTATCTCATCTTCATTTTCCGGAAGAAGCCGTCCTTGAAATTCGCCTCCCATACAACGAAGTGCAGCCGCTGCGAGCACCCCTTCCGGTGCGCCTCCGGAACCTACGTGCAGATCAATGCCCGTTTCTGGAAAAGCTGCTGCCATTGCACCCGCAACATCACCATCATTCAGTAAATGAATTTTGACACCCAGCGTCCGTAAAACAAGAATTTTATCAGCATGCCTTTTGCGATCCAAGATGGAAACGGTCAGCTCTGTTATTTCTTTTTGTAACTGAGCAGCAGCCTTTCTAATCGTTAATTCGAGTGGGTCATCCAAATTCAATTTGCCAACCAAACGCGGTCCTACTGCCAGCTTCTCCATATACATATCCGGTGCATGCAGCAGGTTCCCTTTCTCAGCTATGGCTACCACGGACAAGGCATTGTTCCTGCCGCTTGCTACAATATCTGTACCTTCGAGCGGATCAACTGCCACATCGTATTCGGGACCCAACCCATTTCCTACAGACTCACCGATGAACAGCATTGGGGCTTCATCCATCTCACCTTCACCAATGACAACCGTTCCTCGGAAAGGTATGGAGCTAAAAATGGAACGCATAGCAGAAGTTGCTGCCTCGTCAGCGCTGTGTTTATTCCCTTTTCCCGTCCAACGTGCGGACGCTAAAGCTGCAGATTCTGTTACTCGTACAATTTCCAGAGACAAATCTCTTTGCATACATCATTCACCCTTTCTAATAGGAAATATTGGCTTCCCGGCTATCTGTCTGCTAGGATCAGACCAGCCGTTTCTTCAATGGCCTTCTCACTTACATCGATGATCTTACATCCTAGATCACGATATAACTTCAAAGCGAATGCCAACTCTTCTTCGACTCGCTCCCCTGTCGCATATTTAGCGCCAAAAGGAAGTCCGACGGCCTTTAAACGTTCCGTACGAATACGTACTAGTTGTTCGGGACTCATCGTCAAACCAATCAATTTACTCGGGTCAAGCTCATATATAATTGCAGGCGGCTTTACCTCAGGAACAAGCGGGTAATTCGCCACCTTATAGCCTTTGTGCGCCAAATAAATGCTGAGTGGCGTTTTGGAGGTTCGGGAAGGTCCAATTAAAACAATCTGCGCTTGCTTCATAGCGCTTGGGTCCTTGCCATCGTCACTGTTTACCGTGAACTCTACCGCTTCTACTCGTTGGTAGTATTGTTCGTCAAGCTGATAAAGCAAACCGACTTTCCGCTTCGGGGAACCCTTAAAGGTATCTATGAAAGCTTGCATCATGGGTCCCATGATATCAATGGCATTTACACTTAATCGTATGGCTTCCTGCCGCATCATCTCTCTAAGCTCAGGCAGTACGAGCGTATATGCAATGAAACCATCCACTTTCGCAGCCTCTTCTACTAAAGCACGTACTTCATCTTCCGTTCGGATAGATCCGAAACGCCTGACTTGTACTTGGCTTGCATTAAATTGGCGGATCGTTGCTTGTACGACAGTATTCGCTGTTTCTCCCACTGAATCCGAACAAACGAAAATCGTATGGATCTTCTCTCCCACTTACACTCCCCCTGATTAAGTACCCAGCGCTACATCAAGCAGCAATTTGGTCATTGTTGTTTTCGTAATTCGGCCAACCACTTCATCTGGCTCTTGATCAGCCTCACTCTTAACCACAGGCAGCCCATCTACTTGATGATGAATCATTTTCCGCGCTGCTTCTAATACACTGTCTTCCGGGTGTACGGTCACGATATTCGGGTGCCTGGTCATGACTAGTGAAACGGGCATCGTATTTGCTGTCGCCTGCCCCAGCGTGACTTTTAGCAGATCCTTCCGTGTAACAATACCGGCTAAAGTCCCCTGCATATTCACAACAATCAAGCTTCCTACATTTTCGAGAAAAAGAGTGACTACAGCATCGCTTACAGTAACGGTTTCCCTTAGTACAATAGGGATTCCCATAACATCCTTTACTTTTACAGCTTCTATATGTTTGAATGGCGAATCTACTTCAAGAGCAGCCGTGCCTAGGAAATATCCAACTTTTGGTTTGGCATCGATATAGCGAAGCATAACCAAAACAGCAAGATCGGAACGAATGGTCGGACGGCTTATTCCAAGCAATTCAGCAATTCGCTCCCCTGTAATAGGTGCATGCTTTTTGACGAGATCGATCATTTCCATTTGCCGGGATGTAAGCTCTATGATGTTTCCCTCCTTTCATACATCTTGTCAAAGCTATTCTAACTCATCTAAAGTTTGTTTTAAATCTTAGGTCCAGCTGCGATGATGCGTTCATCGACACCCGCGAATTTTTGGAAGTTATGGATAAAACGCTGCGCTAATTCCTTCGCCTTGACGTCATATTGACTTTGATCTTGCCATGTATTCCTTGGCAGCAAGAGCTCGCTCGGAACCCCTGGTACCGCATCTGGACATAATAGTCCGAAGAAAGGAACTTCCGTGAACGTCGTATTCTCCAAGCTGCCGTTTAGAGCAGCTGTAACCATTGCTCTTGTATATGCTAAATTCATGCGTTTGCCTTCGCCATATGAACCGCCAACCCAGCCTGTATTAATGAGGTAAACGTTGGCCTTATGTTCTTCGATCTTACGTCCCAGCATCTGCGCATAAACGTTAGGACGAAGCGGCAGGAACGGCGCCCCGAAACAAGTTGAAAATGTTGCTTCCGGTTCAGTAACTCCGCGTTCCGTACCTGCAAGCTTTGACGTGTAACCAGACAAGAAGTGGTACATCGCTTGTTCTTTCGTCAGCTTGGATATTGGAGGCAGAACGCCGGAGGCATCAGCCGTCAAGAACATGATGACATCAGGATGACCGGCGATTCCCGGAATCTTCACGCCAGGGATATACTCCAAAGGATAGGCTGCACGTGTATTCTCCGTAATCTGTGTATTGCCGTAATCGGCAACGCCACTCGTAGGATCAAGCACCACATTCTCCAATACCGTACCGAATCGGATGGCCTGCCAAATCTGCGGTTCCTTCTCCTCTGTAAGGCCAGCACATTTTGCGTAGCAGCCTCCCTCGAAATTGAATACGCCCGTCTCCGTCCAGCCATGTTCATCATCGCCAATAAGACGGCGATTCGGATCCGCCGAAAGTGTCGTTTTCCCTGTGCCAGATAACCCGAAGAACAAGGCTACATTTCCTTCTTCACTAACATTTGCCGAGCAATGCATAGGTAGAACATCTTGGCCAGGCAAGAGATAATTCAGAACGCTGAAAATGGATTTCTTCATTTCACCAGCATACTCTGTACCGCCAATCAGTACGATTTTTTTCTCAAAAGAAATGGAAATGAACGTTTCCGATCTGGTGCCGTCGATGAGAGGATCAGCTTTAAAACCGGGCAGAGCAATAACTGTGAACTCCGGCTTATGCGACAGCAATTCCATCTGACTAGGACGAATAAACAGTTGACGGGCGAACAAGTTGTGCCAAGCATACTCATTGACTACTCGAATCGGCAGCCTGTACGCCAAATCTGCTCCTGCAAAACCATCAAAGATGAATAATTCTTTCGTCGCCATGTAGTCTTGCGCTTTTTGATACAGCCGCTCGAATTGCTGCTCCGACATCGGCTGATTCACAGCTCCCCAATCGATATGATCAGTTACAGAGGCTTCATTTACAATGTATTTGTCCTTGGGAGAACGCCCTGTATATTTACCAGTGTTCACCTGAAGCGCTCCGGAGGACGCGAATGATCCTTCTTTGCGCTCGATGCTTACTCTCATTAGCTCTGACACTGACAAATTATAGTGGGTGGCACCTGCTCTTAGTTGTTCAACCTTTAGTTCTATGCTCATTCTCCCATTCCTCTCGTTGATAAGGTATCATATATATAGTGTGTTCTATTTATTATATAGTGTACATTATATAATAAAATAAGTGAATATAATATTGTTTATAGCACATAAAATATTTTTTTATCACTATTCGACACAAATAATACACAATAATATGAAAAACTCTCCTTTCACTCCATCTGTAGGAATGAAAAGAGAGCCCTAAAAGAAGATGCTTTATATATTACTGAAAAAAAACAATGCCCATAACACCCGCGAATACGATGACCATAAAAGGATGGAGCTTGTATTTAATAATGGCTAGAAAGGCACCTACCGCAATAAGCACTGTCGCAATTTGGTCCCAAGATATTTGGTGCTTCACTGGCCCTAATCCCGACCACCCGAAGTGGATCGCTGCAAAAATGATAAAGCCCGTTACGACTGGTTTCAAACCATAGAAAGAAGATTTAAACCATTTATTCGCATGCCACTTATACAAAAAAGCGGCTAAAGCTATAATAAGGATGAGTGAAGGCAGCACCATTCCTAACGTTGCTGCAATAGCACCTGGCACACCCGCTGTATGAAATCCGATTAACGTGGCGCTATTCGTTGCAATCGGTCCGGGTCCTGTACCAGCTAAGGATATAACGTTATTAAAATCATCGGAAGTGAGCCATTGATGCCTCTCCACCTCGTTTTGAATAACAGGCATCATGGCGTAACCACCACCGAATGAGATCATGCCAATTTTAAAGAAAGTAAGAAACAAACTTATAAGCATACTTCACCTCATTCCTCAAATCCCGTCTGCGAAGTAATAGTCGGCAGCACGATTGCTTTTGTCTACTGACATAGAATCTTCTTGCCTCTTGATCGGATTCTTCATTCCCCAGCGTTGTTTCAGGAAAACAACGGCAATCCCGACCAATAGACCGAAAATAATCATTACAATAGGTGATATCGGCAGGAAGAGCAGCAGAAGAACCGTGCAAACTGCGGCTATTAGCGTCATTTTATCAATAATAGAGGATTTCGCCATTTTGTAAGCAGCAGCAGCGATTAATCCTACGATAGCCGCATGGATACCCTCCATAATGGCCTGCATTTTAGGATAACTTTGAAGGAATGTGTATAGGATACTCAGCAGTATCACGATAAAAAAAGTAGGAAGCGTAATGCCGATGACGGCTGCTACTGCTCCTCTTATTCCAGCCAAATGATATCCTACTAAAGCTGATACATTGACGCCTACACCACCCGGAGCGGCTCCAGATATCGCAAGCAGTTCCGACATCTCATCGTCGGTCATCCACTTGTTCGTGATGACAACTTCTCTTTGGATAGCAGGCAGCATGGCATAACCACCACCGAATGTGAGTGGACTGATACGAAGAAACGTCCAAAAAATACGTAGTAAATGACGATAGTTATTCATCGGCATGTTGGTTGACCTCCCCTGCACTTAATTCTATTTTGAACTAAAGATAGATTTTTGTCCAATCAAAAGATTTAATCCCTTTCATTGTTATCGCTTATAATGCAAGATTTACGTCTAGTTCAATCCCGATCATCCCGATTAGTACTCTAAGTTTAATTCACTTTGGTTAAAAGTTAGATTTATGCCTCTATCGGCACAATTGAATACAAAAAACTGCGTTCTCTACGGTAGTAGAGGACGCAGTTTTTGGCACTCTGGTGCTTTGTCATTTCATCGTACAAAGACTAGTCGCTATCCCGCCTGCCGTAATTGTAAGTATGGAAAGCAGGAATGTTTCAGCCGAAAGCAGTAATCCTCCAAGGCAGATAATCATACCATCGATTATAAAAATAATTAACCCGACATTTAAAGGTACCCATTTTGAAAAATATTGAGCCAGCAAGTCCGTTCCTCCGGTACTGGTTTCATAACGCAGCATGATTCCTATTCCAGTACCCACAATAAATCCGCCGATCACGGAGCTGCTAAATGATGTTAAATCCACATAATATAAGATAAGATCACGGTATGGCCCTAAGAAATCGATAACGAATGAAGAAAAAAGCAACCCATAAATGCTGTTGTAAAACATTTCACTGTAATGAAACCATACCAATATAAAAATAGGAATGCTGCACAAAAACATAATTAGTCCTACTTTGAGCCCAAATAAATAATTGATAATAAGAGCAATTCCAATGAGCCCGCCATCTAGTATCTGAAAAGGTATTAGAAAAAAATTGATACCCATTGAGATTAGTAAACTCCCCAAAATGATTGCTGCATTTTTTTGTAACGAAGGCAAACAAACCAGCTCCTGTACAAGGCTTGTCTGATTCATATGCTGATAACTGAAATAAAAGAATCTAATCTTTTGCAATGACTACAAAAGAAAGCGTCATCCATAGACAAGGGAACGCAATCAGGCAGCCGCTAATAATGCCGGCTGCCTCCTCATCAACTTTTTCCAACCCTTATAAGAAATTATTTGGCTGTCGGGAAAACTCTAGCTACAATCTCTTTAAACTGGTCAACAAAACCTGCAACAGGTCTTCCTTGTTGAACATCAAGTACATACGTATTGAAGCGGTTCACTAAATCTGGATTCGTTGAGACGTAAACATTCTGGATATTCGGATCCGTTGCTTTCACTTGATTGGCAATTTGGTCTTCAATATTACGTGTTAATTGTTGGTCGTGTTTTAGCACAGCAGCAACATAGGCATTTCTTTTGGTTACCAGCACATTTGTTTGTTTTACGCTGTCTAGCTCTGCTATTTTCGCTGCTGCTTCTTTCGCTATTTGGATGCGATTATCCTCATTACCTGGTTGTTGTACTTGTTGCTGTTTAATGGGTGTATTTTGCTGTTTTTGGGTATTTGGTTTAGCTGCACATCCCGATACAAGAATGGACATGATCGTTGCGGTTAAAATCATTGTTTTGTGAGATCTTTTGATTATAAACATCTTATTACACTCCTAAATGCATCTGTGTTGTGTGTTTAGTATGCTTTATCAATCATATATTCATCCCTCTCAGCTGCTTGATTTCTAACGAAACTTTCTACGTTATTCCTTTGAATTGTTCCACGGCAGGACGTCAGAAGGCACATTTGGTCTCACATTGAAGTGAAAAACCTAGCGGAAGCTGAAGCTCGCTAGGTTTTTGCTATCTCTATTCTTGCACCTTTTGTTTGCTGCTTCTTTATTGCATAATTCGTGATGTACACCCCAGCAACGATCCAAATAGCCCCTAAAAGATGATACATCCTCAATGCTTCCCCGGTAAAAGCAGTTGCAAAAACGGCGCTAAACATCGGAATCAAATTGAGAAAACCCGCACAACGCTGAGGTCCAGCAAGCTCAATCGCCCGATTCCAGCTCAAGAAAGCTACAATCGATGCAAACAAACCAATATAAATAAGACCAGTTACTAAAGGTGGACTCCAATCAACTTGTGGCGATTTCAGCGCCCACTCCACGGCCGAAAGCGGAAGCAGCAGCACTAAGGCCACAGTCATTTGAATCAGTAAATAGGGACTGGACGGGAATCGTCCTGACATCTTTTTCATACCTACCGAATATAGAGCCCAACACAGAATGGCAACCAGCATGAATAGGTCGCCTTTGTTAAAAGAAAGACTCAACAGCGCCGACAAACTCCCTCGACTAATTATCCAGCTCACACCAGCCATTGACACCAAAATTCCAGGTAAAGCCGACCAAGCGAACCTCTCTTTCATGACTAACCAGGTAAGCAGTACAACCATAATGGGCGTAGCCGAATTCATTAAAGACGCATTAATTGAACCTGTATATTGGACAGCCACATAGGTTAACGTATTGAACCCGGCAACACCGGTTGCGGATAGGAAAAGAATCATTTTCCAACTGCGGAGAAATTCAGCTCTTAGCAGCCAAGCCTGCCTGCCAAAGAATGGAAGAAGACAAAGAAATGCAATACTCCAACGTAACGCAGCAAGCGTAATCGGCGGAATATGCAGGACCAATGCCTTGCCAGCAACAAAATTCCCTCCCCATATACATGTGGCGAGAACTAGCAGAATGTAGGGGGAATTTTTGATCATATTGATTCGAGCTCCTTTTTTGTATATCTCTTGGATCATTCAGTTATTAATTAATTCAGTTATTAATTAATTCAGTTATTCATTCATTAATCACTTATTCATTCATTAATCACTTATTCATTCATCATGATAACATATGATTTATCCCAAATGGCGATGTATAGAAAATAAGACTCTGGATTGGGATCGCTTCCCTGAAGTCGAATAGCGAATTCGAAAAAGAAACATAATAAAGAATGGAAATATTGGGCAATCCTGAATCACAGCGAGGAAGGAGATCGATAAGCATGAACGGAGACATGACGTTTGGAGATGGTCTGCTAGAGCAAACCTTGCAGTTGCTCTGCGATTGCTCCGATTTATCTCATCTGCATCTCCCGCTTCCGCAAATTGATATCATTTATTTCGGTCACCTTGTCAGTACAGAGACTTTAAGAAAAGATGCCATAGAGCCTTTCAATAGTAAAGACGCTAATATGGTCGCTATTCTGAGCCAGTCTTCGTATACAACTAAGCTGCAAGCAAGCGAGCTAGTTACAGGCATTTTGGGTGGAAACATCGCTATTTTCTATAAAAATAGAGGCTACTTACACGAAGCTTACGCGCCTGAATCTCGATCCATCCAAAATTCAGAGACAGAAAGCGTCATTAATGGTCCCATGGATTCATTTACTGAATCGCTAAATACAAATTTGTCGTTGATACGGAGGCGCATCAAGGATTCTGGATTAAAAGCGATCACTTTCACCATCGGTACAAGAACAGCGACGACGATGGTTCTGCTATACTTAGAGGAACTTGCAGAACCCACACATGTGCAGCAGTTAAGCGAAATGATTGATAAGCTTGATATCCAAACGATCTATGATACAAATACACTTTCACAACACTTAACACCTAACAAACTATCGATTTTTCCGCAATTCTTGACAAGTGCTCGACCTGATCATATAGCAGACAAGCTGACAAGCGGCAAAATAATCGGGCTTCTTGACGGGAGTCCGTTCGCTTTCAGTGCGCCTACCTCGTTTATTGAATTTTTCTCATCGCCAGATGATTTTTATCAACCGTGGCCTGTTGCCTCTGCTATTCGCATTCTACGCTTCATTGCCTTATTCATCACACTTTGCTTCACTGCATTTTATGTATCTCTAGTTACTTATCATTATGAAATGATTCCGCCATCTCTATTATTAAACTTAATGGAATCACGCAATAAAGTGCCGTTCTCGCCTCTTCTAGAGGCCATTGTCATGGAAATGACTATCGAGCTGCTTCGTGAAGCAGGCGCACGCTTACCTACCAAAATCGGTCCAACCATCGGTACTGTCGGCGGGATCGTCATCGGACAAGCTGCCGTCCAGGCTGGTATTACTAGTAATATCCTCATTATCTCGGTTGCAATTTCGGCTATCGCCTCCTTCGTCATACCAAGCTATATCATGAGCTCTTCCATACGCTTACTCCGATTTGGGATCATTATTATGGCTGGTCTCTTTGGAAATTTCGGACTGGTGTTTGGACTCAGCTTTATAATGATTCAACTTTCTGGTTTAAACATGTTTGGCATCTCTTATTTATACCCAATTGCACCGTCGAAACCAAGTCGTTGGTTAGAACTTATTATCCGAGCACCTATTCATATTTTGACCAAACTCAAAAAGCCTCCCACCAATAATCCGAACGAATGAAGGAGACACTCATGCGCGCTAAGCTTCCATTTTATCAGACCACTATTATGGCAAACTTCGCTCAAACCGGTGTCGTCGTATTCAGCCTTCCTCGGCTATTATCAGAGAATATCGGTACAAATGGGTGGTTAGCTTTACTTATCTGTTCTTCCGTTGCCGCTTTCAATCTATTGCTCATTTCATTCGTTTATCGATTTGCTAAAGGAAGATCTATTTTCGAAATTTCACAATCTGCTTTACCGAAATTCATTTTAGTTCCATTTTTCGGGGTTCTAGCTGGATTATGGGCAATTCTAGGCAGCTTGGTTGGGAAAGAATTTATTTTGATTCTAACATCGTTATCTTTTCCCTCGCTCCATCCCGCCTACTTGTATATTTTGTTTGAGATTCTTGTTTTCTTGCTTTTAACCAAGGGCATTATGAGTATCTCAAATACCGTGGTCATTTCTTTTTACTTCATTATTTGGAATGTTTTGCTATTGGTTTATGCTTATGAAGATTTTGAACTATCGCGAATGACTACCTTTTGGTTTAAGGAGGCGACTCACTCATTCAAAGGATGGCTTCAAGTTTACATAGCCTTTCTGGGTTATGAACTTAGTCTTTTGCTTTTTCCTTATACCAATGAAAAAACACACTTAATCCGCGCTTTTCAAATTGCAAATCTGATCACCACATTTACTTATACGTTAGTTGCATTTGTTTCCTTTGGCTTTTTCAGCCTGCATCAACTTCAGCATATGAAGTTTCCTATACTCAGTTTGCTCTCGTATGTGGAACTCCCCTTTGTGAAAAGAATTGATGATATCGTATTTAATCTCACCTTATTCCGAGTTCTCATTACAAATGTCCTATACGGTTGGGCAGCGATTGAAACGATAAAATGGATCCTGCCAGCCTCAAACAAGCAGTGGATCCCCTATATTATTTTTGCTATTTTCCCAATAACTGCCTTGTTTGTCATACCATCAACACTTGAAAAGACAGAACATTGGTTAAACTTATTTGGATTATCTGAAGCAGGAGTTGCTTTCTTGCTGCCGATCTTTCTATTCGTGCTCCTTTTAATTAACAAGTTTCGAGGTCGGAATTATGCGTAGCTGGGTTATGGTTGGCGTACTATTGTGTCTCACTGGTTGTGTCGAACAAAATCGCATTGAGAAATTAGGCATGTCTGATACCGTTGCTTTGGACTCCGTGTATCAAGAGAATGGGAAACCTTCAGAAAGGGAAGTGTCTAATGCTATCTCCGTCCCGAAACCTGGAACTTTGGACAATCAGCAAGCAGACATTCTTCAAACAATAGCTGAATCCCCTAAAGATGGTCGGATCAAATTGTCTCGTAAAATCAACAAAGTCCTTGTTTCAGGGCAATTGAGAAGTATGCTGTTCGGGAAAGACTTGGCTAAACAGGGGATCTGGAAGGAACTAGATTCCTATCGCCGCGATTATACCGTTGGAGAAAAGCTAAAAATTGTCGTTGTTAACGGCAGTGCTGTAGACATGTTGACCCATAAATATGCTCAAATACGATCCGTCGGGAGTCATATTGATCAGTTATTAATCAAAGATGCCAAAATCCATGAGGTTCCTGACGTATCTCTCTACAGTTTCGTACGCGACTATTATGATGATGGTACTGATCCAATCGCTCCTATGCTAGTTGTAAAAGGTGATAATATTGAAATCGATGGGATTGCCCTTTTCAAAAAAGATCGATACATTGGCAAAATCAATGCAGAACAAACCGTACTATTTGCTATTCTCAATAAAAGCTTCAAAATGGGTGAATTCGATATTGAATTCACTGATAGTTCCACTGGACGGAAAGAAAGTGCGATGATTAGTTCAATCGCCAGCAAAAGAGAAGTGATTGTAAAAAAACAGGAACGTACAAGAACTATACCCCAAGTCGTTATCCGTATTCGATTGAGTGGCATTATTTTGGAATACACAGGAAAATCGACGTTCAAAAAGCCGGAAGAGCAAAAAAAATTAGATCAGGATTTGTCCGAAGCCATTCGAGAACAATTACAATCGATCGTGAATCATGTGCAACGAAGCGGTGGGGATAACTTGGGTATTGGCACTTACGTCCGAAACAGCATGAGCTATGAGAAATGGACCAATTTGAATTGGAAATCCATTTACCCCCATGCAGATATCCGTGTAGAAGTAGACGCCACAATTCGTGACTACGGCATGATTCGATAGCTTTCACCTTAAAAGCCGCGATAACCGATCCAGACTCTTTTAACGTTAATGTTCCTGTGCTAGAATCAGAGGAATGGCTTAACGAGACAAGGAGCACGGAGGTGAAAAGCCCAATGAACAAAACACTGTCAACGGATATGGAATTATTCGCGGCTGCGCTATTGCAAGTTACTGTAGCTGTCATTCAACATACAGCGGATGATATTCCTGTTTTCATTGCCGCAGGCATAATCGAAAAGTATACGACACATTACGTAAAGATTGGTGAAACGAATTATTTGCGGGATGAAAGTGAGTTCCGTATCGAGGAACGCTCCAGCCATCAACCTTAATAAAAGGTCACTTCACTATAGGAACCTAGAGGTATCAATTCTTGCAAATAATCGTACATGGCCCTTTTTTCCTTATCATGCAGCAATCTAATTGCATGAAAATCAAAATGGATGATACTATCCGCAGCATTATATCTTTTAAATTTTAAACGTCCGTAAGGAAATAATCGATTTATCGCCTCTATAATGCCATATTGATTTAAGTTTCTACGCATCGCAGTTTCGATGATTGCTGTCGGTATTTCTTGCAGTTGTGGGACTTTATCGGGTTGAACCGCGCTGTATGCCTTGACTTGAAAGTTGACATAGGGATATAAGTAACCGCTTGCAAAATGCTGTAGGCTTTGAGCATCCTTCTCGGGTAAATACAAATCTCCATTCCAAGCGTAGATCGTCGCTTTATGCTTTTCAGGTGTATGAATTCTTATATATCTTAAATGCGGAAAACGATTTCTCACAAGTTTCTCGGACAATAAACGAGTTCCCACCATGATCACCTCTTCGGATTATGCCTTGCTCCCTTTAGCATATGCCATAGAAAAAAGACAGCTATCCTTTTGTGGCGAAAAGGTAGCTGCCTCTTACTATTTCATTTCATTCCGGTATGGATAACCCGAGACCCTCTGCCACGCGGACCCCATATTCGGGATCTGCCTTATAGAAATGACCAATCTGTCTGAGCTTAATTTCATCCGATTCGACAGGTTTCATTGCACCAACAATCGTTTGAACAAGACGAGTACGTTCCTCTTCACTTAACAGGCGATATAAATCACCTGGTTGCGTGTAATGATCATGATGATCGTAGGTAACACTGTCAGCTGCCCCAGACACCTCGTAGGGTGCCGGTTTATCCGCAGGCGATTCTTTTGGTCCTCCAAGGCTGTTCGGCTCGTAATAGACAGAACCCCCGCCATTGTTATCCGCACGCATCTGACCATCACGCTGATAGTTATTCACTTCACTCCGCGGGCGATTGATTGGCAATGACTGATGATTAGCCCCTACCCGGTACCGATGTGCATCCCCATAAGCAAATAAGCGTCCTTGCAGCATTTTATCTGGCGATACTTCGATGCCTGGTACAAGTGTCCCTGGTGAAAATGTGGCTTGTTCAACCTCGGCAAAATAATTTTCCGGATTGCGATCCAGCACCATACGCCCAACTTCAATTAAAGGGTAATCTTTCTGTGACCACACTTTCGTGACATCAAAGGGATCAAATCGGTACGTATTCGCATCTTCCAGCGGCATAATCTGCACGCATAGCTTCCATGCTGGGAAATCGCCTTTGTCAATCGCATTAAACAAGTCCTCGGTATGATAATCCGGATTGTCAGCCGCGAGCTGTGCAGCCACATCTGGCGCTAAGTTCTGAACGCCTTGTTCGGTTTTAAAATGATACTTCACCCACACGCCTTCACCCTCGGCATTTACCCATTTAAATGTATGACTGCCAAATCCGTGCATATGCCTCAGCGTTGCGGGAATGCCCCGATCGGACATCAAAATCGTGACTTGGTGCAAAGATTCAGGAGATAATGACCAGAAATCCCAGACGGCATTTGGATTTTTCAAGTGAGTTTGAGGGTGCCTTTTCTGTGTATGAATAAAGTCAGGGAATTTAATCGCGTCGCGAATGAAAAATACAGGCGTATTATTACCGACCAAATCATAATTACCTTCATCCGTATAAAATTTCACGGCGAATCCGCGCGGGTCCCGGACAGTGTCCGAAGAACCGTTCTCCCCCGCCACGGTCGAAAATCGAACGAACAACGGTGTACGCTTGCCTACCTCTGAGAATAAGCTCGCTTTCGTATACTTCGTCAAATCTTGCGTGACTTCCAAGTAGCCGTGCGCTCCGGCACCTTTGGCATGAACGACTCGTTCAGGTACGCGTTCTCGGTTAAAGTGTGCCAGTTTCTCTAAAAGGTGAACATCTTGAATCAACGTTGGCCCCCGTGCCCCCGCCGTTATTGAGTTTTGGTTGTCCCCAACAGGAGCTCCCCAGCTGGTTGTAAGCTTGTTTTTTTCCGTACTCATTTTCGTATCACCTCTTCAATAAAATGTTGAAACTCAAGTAGTAAAGCGCTCTCGCTCGCTAACAGGATTATGTATGTGACAACCTTCCATTTCCCTAATTCATATGTATTCGAGAACCTGTCATGATATGATGCTGAAGCCCCGATCAACGCCTCCAACACGATCGACACGAGATGACGGTTGAGCGGATTACGGTTAGGGGACTGATAAGGATTGGCTCATCAGAAAAACTCAACAAAAAAAGCATCCCTCCCCGGGATGCCCTCCTTTTCTACTCCTACAGAGCTACTTATCAATAATCTTAAACAACGCTTGAGTCCCGCTGTCTTCTTCACCGTTCGCTGCTAATTGCTCATAAAGGGATTTCGCCAAGGTTAGTCCAGGCAGCTCCACTTTCATTTCTTCGGCAGAATCGAGCGCAATCTTCATATCTTTGATGAAGTGCTTCACATAGAAGCCAGGAGCAAAATTCCCAGCGATGATGCGCGGCGCCAGGTTGCTTAAGGACCAGCTGCCCGCCGCGCCCGACTCAATGCTTTTGAGCACAGTCGAAGGATCGAGTCCTGATTTCTTCGCATATACCAGAGCTTCAACAACGCCCATCATATTACTTGCAATTGCGATTTGGTTGCACATTTTCGTATGTTGGCCTGCACCCGCATCTCCTTGGTAGACGATGTTCGTGCCAATCTTCTGAAAAAGCGGCAGCATGGCATCAAAAGCATCACGCGAGCCCCCAACCATAATTGATAATCTCGCTTCCTTTGCTCCAATATCACCGCCGGAAACAGGAGCATCTAGTGAAAACACTTGACGTGCGAGTGCTTTTTCATAAATCTGTTTGGCCAGCATTGGACTAGACGTAGTCATATCAATGACATAGCTGCCCGGCTTAGTGTTAGTAAGAAGACCATTTTCGCCTAAATATATCTCTTCAACGTCATTAGGGAAGCCTACCATTGTAATAATTACATCACATTGCTGCGCCAATAGTCCCGGTGAATCCTGCCAGTGAGCCCCCTGATCCAACAGGTCCTGTGCTTTGGATTTCGTTCGATTATATATATGTACCTCGTAGCCTGCTTGAATAAAATGGCCAGCCATACTTTTGCCCATGACACCTGTCCCTACTAAGCCTACAATCGTTTGTGCCGGATTGATTACCACAATGAATGCCACCTCTCATTTTAACAGTAACGGATTTCGAATATGTTTCATTCTTAAGTTATCACCGTCTGTGCATCTGGTCAAACTGAACATGTGCCTATATGTATAACAGAAATAAAATTACTTTGACAGATAGAGTACTTTATCATATATTATAATACAGGAGGTGAGGGTCATCGTTGACTTGAAAATAACGTCCGATCTCATTCGAGGACACACCGACAGCATTATTCTCAAGCTTTTAATTTCCGGTGATAAATATGGCTATGAAATTTCAAAGCTGGTGCATGTTGCTTCAGGCGGGGAATATGAACTGAAAGAAGCGACTATGTACGCCAGCCTCAAGCGACTAGAACAGGAAGAAAGCATAACCTCTTACTGGGGGGATGAGACGCAAGGCGGGCGCAGGAAATACTATCGCATTACCGATAAAGGCAAAGTGGTTCTCAAGAACAACAAGTTAAATTGGGAACATGCGAAGACTATTCTCGATTTGCTCATTTAGAAAGGTGGTATGAGGAATGAAACCAAACCCAAGGCTCGTTGCTTATTTGAATGATGTTTTTTCACATTATGAGGATTTGAGACCCATCCAGGAATTAAAAGAAGAGCTTTTGAGTGATTTGCAGGAAAGGCTCCTAGATTTGCAAAAGGATGGCTTCAATGAAGAAGCTGCCTTTCAAAGGACGATCGCATCCATCGGCGAAATATCCGAACTAATTGAAAGCATTCATGCCAACACCACGAAGCTCCAACAAATCATTGGCATTGATTTCTCTATGCATAATTTGCAAAAATCCGACCTAAAGTCTATCCAAGTCCATAATGGCAAGTTCAATTACAGCAATCTGCAGGATTCCGATTTCAGCAATTCTGACTTAACGAATGCTTCCTTTAAGTGCAGCAACTTAGATCGGGTTAAGTTCGATGGTACGAATTTGACGGGAGCAAAGATATCTAAATCCAATCTAAGAGGAGCCAGCTTTAAGAATTGTAAGTTAGATCTAGCAGAATTCCGTTCTAGCGATTTAACTGGTGTATGTCTGGATAATCTACACTTTACAGGAACTATTTTTCATCATTCTAATCTAAAAGGAACATCGTTCCGAAACGCCACATTTCAAAGCTGTTCCTTCAAAGCTGACGTCAAAAAAACAATCTTTGATGGGGCTAAGATGGATAAAGTAACCTATGCTTTGTTAAAAGCCTTTAAAGCCGACTTAAGTCATGTTACCCTCATTTAGCAGCTCACCTATAGAAAATAAAATTAAATCGGATTCAAAGAAAGTGAGGAAAACAATATTATGTTAGCGCAAAATAAAAACAAAAGATTAGGCATTGTCATCGCCGGGCTATTGCTGGGTATCCTAATGGCAGCCATGGATAATACCATTGTAGCTACAGCCATGGGCACCATCATCGGTGAATTAGGCGGATTGGATAAATTCGTTTGGGTCACTTCGGCTTATATGGTTGCGGAAATGGCCGGCATGCCGATATTCGGTAAGCTATCCGATATGTACGGACGTAAAAAGTTTTTCGTCTTTGGTGTTATCGTGTTTATGCTTGGATCCATCCTATGTGGAACAGCAAGTTCGATTATAGAGCTAAGCGTCTATCGCGCTATTCAAGGTATCGGCGGCGGCGCCATGATGCCGGTTGCCTTTACGATTATGTTCGATGCCGTTCCCGCAGAAAGCCGCGGTAAATTAGGTGGATTGTTCGGCGCCGTGTTCGGTATGTCCAGCATTTTCGGACCACTTCTAGGCGCTTATATTACAGACTATGTGAACTGGAAATGGGTATTTTACATTAACCTCCCGCTTGGTTTAATCTCGCTTGTTTTTGTCGCTTTCTTCTATCGCGAATCGGTTGAGCATTCTAAACAAAGAATCGATTGGTGGGGCGCTTTTACACTCGTTGGTGCCATCGTATCCCTTATGTTCGCGTTAGAATTAGGTGGCAAGCAATACGCTTGGGATTCATCCGTTATCCTTGGTTTATTCACGCTGTTTGCGGTGTTAGCCATCATCTTCGTCTTCGTTGAACGTCGGGCTGCAGAGCCTATTATCTCTTTTGCAATGTTCAAGAATCGGTTGTATGCATCAAGTAATGCCGTTGCCATTTTTAGCGGCGCAGCTTTTATCACAGCGTCTGTCTATATCCCAATTTTCATTCAAGGTGTATTAGGCGGGACCGCTACCAATTCCGGTTTAGTTCTACTTCCTATGATGTTGGGCTCCGTCGTAACGGCAACAGGCGGCGGTTTCTTAATGAATAAAATGAGCTATCGCGCGATAATGATTCCAACAACCTTCCTCCTTATTGTCGGAACAGCTCTATTGACTACGTTATCGCCTGAATCCCCTCGCTCACTGGTCACGATCTACATGATTATTATCGGACTTGGCATCGGCGCTTCCTTCTCCGTATTAAGTAACGCTGCTATTCATCTCTTCGAGCCACGGCAGCGCGGTTCAGCCTCTTCAACACTGAACTTCCTCCGCTCCTTGGGGATGACGCTCGGTATCACCGTTTTCGGAATTGTTCAGAGTCATGCTTTGACGCGAAAATTGACGGATGTATTTGCAGGCCAAGGTCAAACGGGAGCTGCCATACCAACCGGGGACTCGCATACGCTGCTTGATCCCGCCAAACGACTGGAGATTCCTGCGCCTGTTCTCGAGAAAATAACAACCGCACTATCGTCTTCCATCGTGCTCACCTTTGCTTGGACTATACTCCCTGCTGTTCTTGCCTTCGTTTGTGCCATCGCGATGAGCAAAGAGAAGCTGGATCCAGCCCAAGAAACCGAAGCGGCTATGTCACATTAGAACAAAAAAAGTGCCACTCCAACTACAGCAAACCTGTAGATGAAGTGGCACTTTTCATTTGATATGAATCACTTAAATTCCTTTAAACGTGAATGAGTAGGCATAGGTACGATTGGCATACAGCGTGAACTCAGGGTGTGTTCTTGCACCCCAGCTGTCATCACCGCCGACGCCCATTTGCTTATAGTTCACCCGCAGCACGACTTTGTCGCTAGCTGGCAGCTTATACGTATGGTCATGAGCTTCCAGTTCGGAAGGTAAATATGGCAGAGCATTCAATTCCACGGTTGGCAGCCCTGTTATACGGAGTCCATGCCCGTTCGCATCTGTCAACGTCGCCCAGCGCACATCCGTTTTATTGCCGCATTCCTGCGGGCGTAAATAGGGAACGAACTGCTCTTGGACGGTACCGCTGTGCAAAGCTAGTTTGGCTCCGGCAGCACGGTCCCAATAGTTCTCATGCGGACCACGGCCGTACCAGCTCAATTGCTGGAAGGAGCTATCTAATTGGAAGAGAACGCCAATCTCCGGAATTTCTGGCAAACGATCTCCAGGCACGAGCTCCATTCGTACTTCTACTTCACCACTAGGTGATACTGAGTAAACCAATTGCACCACTGAACTTGGCTTAGTCGCTAATTCAAAGCGAACATTCACCTCGGCGCGGCCATCGCCAATCGATTTAGCTGTCAAAGATTGCAGCGTTCTTCCACTCCCCGCCTCTTGCCATGGCGCGCAGCGAATGTGATGCTGGTTGCCGCGATCATTATCGGTAAAAGCACGCCAGAAATTAGGTGCAGGACCTGTCAAGAACAGCTCCCTTCCCTCGTACACGTAAGAAGTGATATCACCTGTTGCAGCACTGAATTGAAGAGAGAAGTCGCTTCCCTTAAGGCTAATTGTTTCCTTCGTGGATGCAATTTGTACAGCTTCTTGAGCGGACAAGGTCGCTGCCGATTCTTGGACTGCCTTTTCCGAATAAGACCAAGCCGCTTTACTTACTGGAACCAAGAATTGCTCCCAAGCGATTTCATGTCCTTTCTGCGCCCAAATCGTATCTTCTTTCAGCTGTAGACTGATCGTCAGAACGAACTCATCTTTCGGCAAAATGGTTTCCATACGATCTAGAGCCAACTCAATAACAGCTGTTTCTCCTGGCTTCACAGTGAATACTCCACGCTTGGAATCACTTAGAGGCTCACCATTACGTGCGATAGACCATGTCCAATCAAACTCACTCAGATCCGTAAATAAATACTGATTCGTCACTTTCACTTGGCCATTACCAAGATCGACAGCCTCGAACTTCACATTCTGATAGCATTTCTTCACTTCATAAATCTTCGGTGATGGTGTACGATCAGCGAAAATTAATCCGTTGCCGCAGAAGTTGCCATCATTCGGTGTATCACCGAAATCGCCGCCGTAGGCTTGGTAGGTAACACCATCTGGTGTTGTTGTTCGGATCGATTGATCGATCCAGTCCCAAATAAAGCCGCCTTGGAGAACCGGATACTTATCAAACAGCTCCCAGTACTTAAATAAATTGCCGCATGAATTCCCCATCGCATGGCTGTATTCACACAGAATAAACGGCTTCTTCGGGTTACTTCTCGCGTATTCTTCGATATTCTCAATTCGGGAGTACATTTGACTTTCAATGTCCGACGCCGCGCCTGATGCGCGGAAGTGGAAAACTCCTTCGTAATGTACGACTCTAGATGGATCGGCTTCCCGCAAGAAGTCATGCATTTTAATAAAGTTATCGCCACCGAATGCCTCATTGCCTAACGACCAAATGACAATCGATGGATGGTTCTTATCTCTTTGCATCATCGAATTCGCCCGGTCCAGCACAGCTCCCGTCCATTCCGGCTTACTTCCCGGTACGGCGTCTGCTTCAACGTCCGATCCGTAGCTCCATGTGCCATGTGTCTCGAGATTCGTTTCATCAATCACATACAGCCCATATTGATCGCATAGCTCATACCAGTACGTATTGTTTGGATAGTGTGAGGTTCTCACAGCATTGATATTATGTTGTTTCATGAGCAAAATATCAGAAAGCATGCTTGCCTGATCAACCGAACGGCCGCGATCTGTATCGAATTCATGACGATTAACGCCTTTGAACACAACGCGCTCACCATTAATCTTCATCAAACCGTCTTGGATTTCGAATTTACGGAATCCAACCTTGCAGCTTTCCGTTTCCAGAAGCGAGCCATCTTCATCTCTTAAGCTCAAAACAAGTGTATAAAGATTTGGCTTTTCCGCGCTCCATTTTGCAGGTCGATCCACTTGGACGGAGAGCTCTACTTCCTGATTAGGAGCGCCACTTACATTTACTTCTACGGAAAGAGGCTCCTTCCACACCGGCTTCAACTCACTATCATAAAGAGAAGCTTCCACACGGCGTGTACCGCTGGTAAGTCCATCGTAATTTGTGACTTTTGCTTGAATACGGAGCTCCGCATTCTCGAAGGAATCGTCCAGATTCGTCAGTACCTTGAAATCTGAAATATGCGTTGTTGGCGTGCTGTACAAATAAACGTCGCGGAAAATACCGCTTAACCGCCAGAAATCTTGATCCTCCAACCAACTTGCATCACTCCAACGGTACACCTCGACGGCAAGCTTATTCTCACCCTCTACCAAGTAGGGGGTTATATCAAAATCCGCAGGTGTAAACGAATCCTGACTAAAGCCCACCAAATCGCCGTTTACCCACACATAAAAAGCCGATTCAACCCCTTGAAAGCTGATGTATACGGGTTGATCTGCCCATGCTGCCGGGACTGTGAAACTGCGGGAATAAGAGCCAACAGGGTTATACTTTACTGGAGCAAATGGGGACTTCAAATCTTCATGGCCCACCCAAGGATAGATGATATTCGTATATTGCGGAAAGTCGAAGCCTTGCAGCTGCCAATGGGAAGGCACAGCGATGTCCGCCCAACTGCTGCAATCGTAATCGCTCTTGTAAAACTCTTGCGGACGGCCCCCAGCATTCTCAGCAAAATGAAACTTCCAAGTTCCATTCAAGGATTGGTAAGAATCAGACGCTTCACGAACCCCTGCAAGTGCTTCTTCTTCGGACTTGTAAGGCATTAATGTGGCGTGCGCTTCCATGCGGTTCAATTGAAAAATCTGAGGATTATTATTCCATTCCGGGTATCCATTAACGGGCGGTGTATATACAAATTTTTTAGCCATCTTTTGAATTCCTCACTTCTATAGATTGTATAAATTTCTTCAACTACCTTCTTATTGTACAAGACAATATTTTCTTTTAAAATATAAGATAATACGCATTCCATATTAAAAAATGAAAGAGTTGAAGATCTGAGCGATGGCTACCGATTATAGGAAATTTTTCGTCATTACAGAAACAGATCGGAAGCTTCCTCTCATCCTTGAAACTGTCGGTTACGAGAATGAGCAGCAGTTCTACAAGCGAGAAGAAGGCTATCCCTGCTTTCATTGGCTCCAAACGATTGAAGGCAGCGGAGAGATCATCCTCGAAAGCGGATCCGTCAAGCTGAGTGAGAATCAAGGCATGCTCTTGCCTGCAGGCGTCCCGCATGAATATAACATCACGGCCGCCAAGTGGTCGACGTGGTATTTAACCTTCGATGGCGCACTCGCTGCTTCCATTGTATATGCCTTAGAGATACCGTTATCCACATCAATTAGCTGGGGTACGGAAACTCCTCTCGCTGGTATTCATGAGTACTATTACGAAAAGTACCGCTACAGCCATGACTTCACGGGCATGAATGGTTCACTTGAAATCTATCAATTCTTGACTCTGCTCAAAAAGCACGGCAACGTAAATAGAAGTGCATCTTTTTCCCAAAGCCACGAGCGTTTACTGCCGCTTTTATTGGAGCTTGAAATTAGCTTCTCATCTTCCGAAGTTGGACTCGGATGGATGGCACAATTGCTTGGCATAAGCTCTCAACACGTTAATACCTTGTTCCGCAAAGCATTTGGTCTCTCTCCGTACCAATACTTATTGCAGCTGCGCCTACAGAAATCCAAAGAATTGCTAATCGCCCAGCCTAATCAAACGGTTAAACAAATCGCTGACGCGACCGGTTTCCTCGACGCTTCGCATTTCATCTCGACATTTCGCAAATCTGTCGGTATGACGCCCGAAGTTTTCAGAAATCAATACAATAAAAAGAACCAATCGGAAGACTTCCGTTAGTTTGACTGCCTGCATGACATTCGTTTTCGTTTCAAAAAAAGCTTATGATGGTTATATATGGGTAAAATGATTGGGGGCTAATGATGAGCAGCTTACAACTCGATAAGCATCGTTTCTTCGAGCAGATGGTTCAGTTCTCTCCTCATGGGATTGCCTGTTTATCCTTAAACGGGTCCCTACTGAAAGTAAATCCAGCTTATTGCTCGATTCTGGGGTATTCGGAAGATGAGCTCGAGAAGCTTAACATTCGTGAAATCACCTTTCCTGATGATTGGCTCCCCTACTCTGATCAAGTTCAATACTTGATAAATCGTCTTGCTTCTTCTTATACCATGGAAATACGATATCTGCACAAGAATGGCGACATCATTTGGACTTCCGTCCAACTCACATTCGTTTACGATACTCAATCCGGGCCTCCTCTTTATGGTATCGTTCATATGACGGATATTTCGCAACTCAAGTTCGTGGAACAAAAGCTGCAAGAATCAATTGATCGGTATACACCTCTGAAAATGCATACACATGATGCCGTCATTTCGCTTGATTTGGACGGTATTATTGTCAATGGCAATGCACGGGCACAGGAGTTGTTAGGCTTTTACAACAATGAATTCGTAGGAATGCCATTTTCAAGATTTGTTGGCAAAAACAATGTGAAACAAATCCTTACGGATTCCCTATTAGATGCTTCTATGGAGAAGAAGATTGATCATATCCGCCAAATCACTGAGAATACGAATAAAGCGAAGAGTGAATTTCTGGCGATGATGAGCCATGAAATTCGGACGCCGATGAATGGCGTTATCGGAATGACGGACCTTCTCCTGCAAACGACAACGTTAGACGAAGAACAAAAAGAGTATGTCGAGATTATTCATAAGAGCGGTGAAACGCTGCTCCGTATTATTAATGACATTTTAGACTTCTCCAAAATCGAATCTGGGAAAACGGAATTACACGAAATCCCTTTCAATATCCGAGATGCGATCGCTGAAACGTTTCATATTTTATCAATCAAAGCGGATGAAAAGCAGTTATCCACGACTTTTACAGTAGATCCCACTATCCCACACTCTTTGGTTGGTGATTCAGAACGGTTGAAGCAGATACTTATTAATTTAGTTGGCAATGCCGTCAAGTTTACGCCATTCGGTGGCATCTCCGTGAATGTCAATAAACGTATACAAGAGGATCACGTCATACAGCTGGAATTCATCGTAAAAGATAGCGGGATCGGCATTCCAGCTAATATGCGAAGCTATATCTTCGAGCCTTTCAACCAAGTCGATCATGTGATGACACGCAAATATGAGGGTACAGGGCTTGGCTTGGCGATTACAAAAAAGCTGGTTCGACTCATGGGAGGCGATATTTGGGTAGAGCCTTCCGACGACCCTGGTACTACGATCATCTTCACCCTTTGTCTCAAAGAGGATCATCATTCAGATGAGGACCTGGGTAATGCGAATGAAGGTATCGCGCATACTTCCCTGCACATACTAATCGCCGAAGACAATGCCATTAATCAATTTGTTTTAATTAAAATGCTAGAGAAGCAGGGGCATCTCATTACAGTTGCTGCTAACGGGGAAGAAGCGGTGAAGTTCGCCTTAAGAGACCGGTTTGATATAATATTCATGGATCTCCAAATGCCGATCATAAACGGATTAGATGCAACCGCTATAATTAAACAAACACTCCCGCCAGAACGATGTCCCATGATCGTTGCTGTAACGGCGAACGCCTTAAAAGAAGATCGCACAAGCTGTCTCGCTGCGGGCATGGATGATTATTTGAGCAAACCGATCAAAAATAAATTTCTTCTCGATATTATCGAGACATATATGGAGAATAAGCACCTTTCGGGCTAATGCGCGGGGAAGCTTTTTTACCCAAACCAAAATAACAAAAAAACCGCCGCGGCGGTTTGAAGTTTCCCCATAGAATAGACATTGGAAAACCCCCTGGGTTAAACCAAGTCTTTCACTTGACTCCTTACATTTTGTTTTAAAAACCTTGAGAAATCGGAAGATACACACGAAAAGTCGTGCCTTCACCAAGAACACTTTCCACTTCCATGAGACCATCATGTCTCTCGATGATTTTCTGCACCGTGGCAAGCCCTAAACCGGTACCCTCGTAGGCTTTGGCATTGTCCAACCGTTTGAAAGGAGTGAAAATCGACGGGATGTCTTCTTTTTTCATACCAATGCCATTATCTTGGATTTGAATGACAAAGGTATCCGGTTCATTTCCTTCCAATAAGGAAATCTGAATAATCGGCGATTGTTCCTTTCTACGATACTTCAGCCCGTTTGCGATAATATTTTGAAACAGTTGATACATTTGCGTAGCATCCGCTTGAATAATTGGTAGCCTGTCTTGGATGATGATCTGGCCTTCATTTCGTTCGATCGTGCTGCTTAGGTCAGAGATCACATTCGTCACGACATCATTCAAATCAACATTTCCAAAAGTAACCGACTTCGCGTTTAACTGGGCATACGAGAGCAAATCGGTGATCAAGTGGTTCATCCGCTCAGCAGTCGCTGAGATTTGGTTCATATATTCTTTACCTTTTGGCGTCATATCCGCACTATGCCTAGCAATAAGAAGCTCGCTCAACCCTGTAATTACATTCAGCGGATTTTTCAAATCATGCGAAACGACCTGTGCGAACTCCCTTAAGCTCTCGTTACTGCGTTCAAGCTCCGATTGTATGGCCTCCAGCTCTTTATTTCTTCGATTGAGTTCTAGAAATATTTTCACTTTACTGAGCAGAATATCGGCATTGACAGGCTTGAACAAGTAATCCACAGCGCCGCTCTCATAGCCTTTGAATACGCTCTGATCCTCTTTATTACTGGCTGTTACAAAAATGATAGGAATATGCTTCGTTTCCTCATTGCTTCGCAGCAGCTCTGCAAGCTCAAAGCCATCCATTTCCGGCATATTCACATCAAGTAAAATAAGCGCAAAGTCATGGCGCAGGGTATAAGATAAGGCTTCATTCCCTGATTGGACGACATATACATCACAATGGAGCACTTGGAGAATTTTCTGCATCGCGAATAAATTTTCTTTACGATCATCAACGACTAAAATTTTTGGCGCCTGATGCCTATTTTTCTGAGTTTCCATATAGGCCCTCCTAATTCTTAGAATGATGGATTCGTTCGAGATCATGGAATTGTCTCAGAAACTTTCCTATGTCTTCTAAGGACAAAATATAATCAACCTTTACAGTGTCAATAGCTGCTTGCGGCATGACAGGGTACTCCGCTGTTTCAGGGTCCTGCACAATCGTTAGGCCGCCACTCTCCTTGATCGTCTTGAGCCCAGCGCTGCCATCTCGGTTTGCACCTGTTAATACAACGCCTATACACCCCTCTTGAAAGGCAAACGCAGCACTATCAAACAAAACGTCAATCGAAGGCCGCGAATAATTAACTTTAGGATCAATGGATAGGCTGAACGAGCGATCATCTTCAATAAGCAAATGATAACCAGGTGGAGCGAGATAAACGTATTGAGATCGAATGGTCTCTTTATCTACCGCTTCTTTGACGTGTATAGCAACTTGCGTATTTAAATATTCAGCTAAATAGCCGTCGCTGCTCTCTAAGATATGCTGTACGATGATAATCGGTAGGCTGTAGTCCGACGGGAGATAAGATAACAGACGCGAGAGTGCCTTTAACCCGCCTGCCGATACCCCCATAACAACAGCTTCCAATGGGCGCATGGACTCACTCCCCTCCAATACCTTGCTTACACTGGCAGCTGCTTTCTAAAAATTCTCCACTTAGGGGAGAGTGCTTCATACTGAGACTGAATCTCCGAAAACTCGATAGATTCCTTACTTCCGAGGCATAAGAAGCCACGTGGAACGAGACTTTGGTTGAAAAGCTGATAGACTTGATTTTGCAATTGCTTATCAAAGTAAATGAGCACATTCCGGCAAATAATGAGATGCATTTCACCAAAGGCGTTGTCCGTTGCCAAATTATGCTGCGAGAACACGATGTTTCTTTTCAAAGCTTCCTTCATTTTGCCCATCTGATATTTCGCATGATAGTAATCCGAGAAAGAGGACTTGCCTCCGCTTTTTTGATAATTTTTAGTGAAATTCCGAATACTTTCGATCGGATAGATGCCTTCTTCCGCAGTAGCTAGTGACTCTTGATTCATATCCGTCGCGTAAATCTGTACACGATCGTAGAAGCCTTCTTCTTCCAGCAAAATAGCCATGGAGTAAACTTCTTCCCCTGTCGCACATCCGGCATGCCATATTTTCACAAACGGATACGTCTTTAGCAAGGGAATCACGAGACTGCGCAGCTCAACGAAGAACTCCGGGTCCCGAAACATTTCGGTGACGGTTACCGAAATATCCAGCAGTAATTGATTGGCAAACGCTTCATCATAGAGAACTAACGGAATCATATCTGACAGTCTAACAAGACTTGATTTCTGCCTGACATAGTGCAATCTTCTCATTAAAGATGAACGGGCATAATTACGGAAATCATACCCATACCGCTGATAGATGGCTTCCAGTACAAGATCGACTTCAATCTTTTCGGCGAGTTTCTCAGGCATTTTTTATCGTAAGAGCCACACTCTGATTAAGGACAACAATTTATCGGTATCTACCGGTTTCGTCATATAATCATTGGCTCCCCTCTCTATACATTTTTCACGGTCACCCGTCATGGCCTTTGCGGTTAAAGCAATAATCGGGAGGGACTGGAACTTCGGTATGGTGCGAATATGACCTATGGCTTCATATCCATCCATTACCGGCATCATAATATCCATAATGACCAGCTCAATCCCGGTTTCACTTTCCAGTTTATCCAAAGCCAGCTTCCCATTATCCGCCATCACAACATCCAAGCCGTGTTTTCTTAATATTTTAGATAAAGCAAACGTGTTGCGAAGGTCATCATCCACCAGCAAAATTTTGCGTCCCTTCAAGGTTTCATCGGAATCTCGTACCATACGAATCATTTCTTTCTGCGCTTGTGGCAGAGATTTATGAACGCTGTGAAGGAATAGAGAAACCTCATCCAGCAAGCGATCCGGTGAATTCGCACCTTTGATCACAATGCTGTCCGTAAACTGGTTTAATTCCTTATACTCTTCTTGTGTGAGCTCTTTTCCGGTATTAATAATGATTGGTGGTACGGAGCCCTCCGAATCAACAACTAACTGCTGCAGCAGTTCAAAGCCTGTCATATCCGGCAATGTTAGATCCAGAATTACACAATCAAAGGACTGTGATCGCATAAGCTGCAGAGCTTCTTTCCCCGTGGAAACACTATGAATATCAACTTTCTTATGCTTGAGCAGTTCATGAATAGCCTTTTGATTATTCAAATCATCCTCTACCACTAAGACCTGTTGGATGCGTTCTTGCAGCTTATGTTCAATTTTGTTAAAAACGGCTTCAATGTCCTCCGCTTGAATCGGTTTGGACAAATAGCCGATGGCCCCGCGCTGCATGGAGTCTGAGCTTTTATCCCGACCTGAAATAATGTGCACAGGAATGTGACGTGTTTCATTATGATATTTCAAATGATCAAGAACCTTAAGGCCATCCATGTCTGGAAGCCCCAAATCCAAAAGAATCGCGCTTGGAATATATTGCTTGGCTAGTTGAAGGCTACTAAAGCCATCTCCTGATACAAGGCATTTGAATCCCTTTTTATATGACATGTCCATAAGAATTTTGGCGAATGCCGGATCATCTTCCACGATCAAAATAACTTTGTCTTGCATGCTATTCTTAAGGAGTTCCCGATCATCAGGTAAGAACGTTTTCGCTGTCTGATCTGCAAAAAGATGATCTTCCATAGTGCTAGCTATCAACAATTCACTTGAAGTCTGTAGAGTATCAACTGCAGCAGCAACTTTAATCGGCGCTATCTTTGGCTCCGTCATTTCGGTATTAGCGGTTCCTTCTAGCGGGAGATAAAGCGTAAAGCTGCTGCCTTTCCCTTCGCTGCTTCGCATATGAATTTCGCCGCCCAATAACTTAGCCAATTCTCTTGAAATGGTTAAACCAAGGCCCGTTCCTCCATACTTGCGGCTTGTCGTGCCATCCGCCTGCTGAAACGCTTCAAAGATTGCTTGCTGTTTACTTGCAGGAATACCTATCCCCGTATCGGTTACAGTCAAAGCTAGAGCCCCATTTTCTTCTAGATGGTGATTTTGGTAAGCTGTTCCTTTTCCAGCACGTGCGATCTCAACCGTAACGCTTCCGGAAGCCGTAAACTTAAAGGCATTGGATAAAAGGTTCTTCAGGATTTGTTCGGTACGCTGACCATCTGTCGTCACGATTTCCGGGATTTGATCGTCAAGTTTTAAAATAAAGGAAAGACCCTTTTCTTTGGCAACTGGGTTAAATTGGTAACGGAGTGACTGAAGTAGATCATCCAGCCTCACTTCTTCGATTAGAATGTCCAATTTGCCCGCTTCCACTTTGGATAAATCCAAAATGTCGTTAATTAAAGTCAATAAATCCAAGCCGCCACTGTGAATAATCTTTGCCGACTCGATTTGATCTTCCGTTAGATTACCATCTTCATTAGTGGATAATGATTTTGATAGAATCAGTAAGCTGTTAAGCGGTGTACGAAGTTCATGTGACATATTGGCCAAAAACTCCGATTTGTACTGACTCGCTTGCTCCAACTCTTTCGCTTTTTCTTCTAAGTCCTGCTTCGATGATTGAATAAAGGCATTTTGCTTCTCGATGTCAGCTTTTTGTACTTCCAGATAGTTGGTTTTTTCTTCTAGCTCCTCATTAATCGCCTGAAGCTCCTCACTTTGGATTCGCATCTTTTCTTCGGACTGCTTCAGCATCAGCGTCTGTTCTTCCAGCTCTTCATTGGCCGTGCGCAATTCTTCCTGCTGCGTTTGAAGCTCTTCCGCTAATAGCTGTGATTCACGCAATAACGCTTCCGTTTTCTGGCGGCTGATAGCAGCTTGAATGACAACGCCTAGTGTATCGGATAATTGCTCCAATAACTCGTGCTCTATGCTAGTAAATGGTTTAAAAGCGGCAAGCTCTATAACGGCCAACACTTCATCCTCGAAGAGGATAGGAAGAACGACGATTTGGAACGGTTTCGATTCCCCAAGACCTGATTGTATGTGGATATAATCGCCAGGCACATTCGATAACAAGATCGTCTTTTTCTCAAGGATACATTGACCGACTAGACCTTCACCAGGTCGAACCCGATTTGCTACATTCTTTCTTTCTTTAAAGGCATAGCTGCCCAGCAGGACAAATTCATTGAATGGGCTCGCACTCGATTGCGACTCTTTTAAATAGATAATACCTTGACCTGCTCCGACTAGACCTGATATTTCAGAGATCAGCATGCCCACCAGCTGCTGTACATTGGCAACGCCTTGTGAAAGCCCTGTCAGACGAGCTAACTGCGTTTTCAACCAGAATTGCCGTTCATTTTCAGCGGTTGTTTCTTTTAAAGAGGTTAGCATTCGAATTAATGCCACACTTAGCTGATCTCGATCCGATCGGGGAACAATCGTCTGCTCATATTCACCTAATGAGATGCGATCTGCCTGAGTAATGACCTCTTTAAAGCTAGCTACCATGTGATTGAAGGCTTCCATCAACTCGCCAAATTCATCCTTCGATTGAACATCCAGATGAATATCTGTAACGCCTGTCAGAATGAGTTCCGTAGATCTCTTTAGCAGGTGGATTTGAGATAAAAGCATTCTGGAAATCAAAACGATGACCAAAAAGGAGAAGATTAGAATAATGACATTAAATATGGCCACACCAATCAACGATCGCGTGGTACTCTTTTTGATGGATTCCATGTTTTGAATTAATTCTGACGAAAGTCCATCCTCAACCTCTTTAAGTAGATCTACTTCTTGTGTCGCCACGTTATACCATTGCTGAGAATCCACCCCAAGGGCTTTCCCGGGTTCTGCTTTTAGGACTAGTTGTACGAGACGATCGACCTCGGCAACTACTTGTCCTTTCACCATTTTCTGATAAATTTGTTGGGCAGCCTCGGATGCGAGTAATTTGGATTCCTTATAATAAAGCAATTGTTCGTTCTCTAACACACCGATCTGTTCAATATCATTTAAATCCGCACGATTACCGGAAAAAACATGAAATAGTACTGCGCGCTCCCTGCTCACGGCAAACTTACTTTTGGAAAACAAAATATAGGAAGTAAGCATGTTTGAAATTTGTTTATTCGAGCTAATTTCGTTCGTGTTTTGCATCATTTCAAAGAGACTATCCACCGTTTCCAAATAAAAGGAAAGTGTTTCATCCTCATTCGCTTTTCCTTGATCCACTTGTGTCCTAAGAATCACAAATTGGTCTAGCTTGCTCACCGCAGTATTTGCATTTTTCTTGAACTTATCACCCAAAACGGATGTGTTCAATGACTTTAATTGCTCCCGAAATGCACTAGACTTCTCATCAGTTAACTTACGTTGATCAACTAGTTGTCGCGTAATCGTTTTATCTTCAAAGTAACCTGACAAAAGGCTCCGTTCTTTCTGTAACTCATGTATCAGATCATTGATGTAGATCTCCGTTGTGACCAGTGTTTGCAGATTGTTCAATTCTGACAGCTCTTTCACTTTTCCATAGATGGCATTGGAGGAGAAATACAACAATCCCAACATAGGCAGTACAATCATAATAATCAGCTTGTAATTTATTTTAGCGTTCCGAATCCATTGCATGTGGCAAGCCCTCTCTTTGGTTGAGACTGTGTATGATGTTCAAGAGTATATATTCTACAAATTACGACAAACTCCCTCTTTTTTTGGCGTGATTGGAACAATAATGTGTTTGCATAAGCGAATACAAAAAGGACAGAACGATTGGGATCGTCTGTCCTTGGCAGCATTGGGCAATTACCGAAAAAACTAGTGGTTCGGAATAAATTCACTATGAATTTCGATCAGTTTTTGGACGAATATCTCAAAATCATTTTTACTAGAAGAGAATTTGAAATCGGTTACACCAGTGTTGAAATCAATAACCGTTAAAGCCACACGATTGAGTGGATATTCAGGAATCGGCTCAGAGGCAAGAGAAATATTTTTGAACGGGTAAATGGATGTTTCACCGTAGAAACGAAGCACAGTTAAATGATCATCTCTTAACTCCAACGATATTTGTTGATCTGAATCAGTGAAACTCTTCAGTGTACTCATCATTTATCAATCCTCCTCTTGTCCTCTATTTTACTATCAAATGAAGAGATAAAGAAGCCCAAAACGAAAAATTTTCCTGATTCTTTCCTGTTTCAATGCACAATTTATTGGGTAAATGAGTCTTAGGGCTGAAAGCCGCTTTACAAATGCTACGGAGGTGCAACGCATGACTACAACGATTTTACTATCCGAAAGATCAGGTCCTGTAAAGAAGCTGCGAGCTGAGGGGCATATACCTGCTGTTGTGTATAGCTCACGTATGGATTCCGAACATGTCACTGTCCCGGAAAAAGAAATCCGCGCATCACTGAAACGCAATCCGCGTGCCATCCTGAATGTTACCCTGCCGTCCAAAACCAAACAGCCGGTCATCGTCCATCAAGTCCAGAAGGACAGCCTGACGGGGCAATTGCTGCATATTGATTTTCTTCAAATTAATATGAAAGAACAGCTAGATACATCGATTCCCGTCCATTTTACAGGAGAAGCTAAAGGTACCAAAGAAGGCGGAATTCTCCAAATAGAAACCCATGAGGTCATGATCCGCTGTATGCCGAAAAAACTGCCAGAACATCTCGCCATTGATATTAGCAAGCTAAATATCGGTGAACATATAACCGTTGCTGATCTTGAAGTTCCCAAGCATGTTGAAGTGTTAAGTGCTCCTGAAACCATTCTGGTCACCATACTTGGCATGCAGAAACTTGAAGTGCCGGTTGAAACAGCTGCCGATCAGGCGGAGGAAGCTGCCGAGTCTAATGCTTAGAGTGACGCTGACTAAGGAATGAGAAAACCGGCTCTTTACGCAAGCTTATGCGGAAGAGTCGGTTTTTAGTTTTTTAAATACATGGAACTAGCTCTTCTAGCTCTTTTTTTTTAAAGGCAATTCGATTTCCACCGTAGTACCCTCATTAACTTTGCTTTGAATTAACAATTTGCCTCCGTGCCCTTCGATTATTCGTTTACAAACCATAAGCCCTAAACCCGTGCCATTCACTTTAGTCGTATAAAACGGCTCCCCTAACTGGGATAACCTCTCTACAGAAATGCCTACACCCTGATCTTCGATGCGGATCACCACACCTTGATGGATTTTTCGGATAGCGATTTGAATGATTCCCCCATTTGGCATAGACTCGATGGCATTCTTAAAAATATTAATTAAAACCTGTTTGATTTGATCTGGGTTACAATAAATAGCGGGTATGTCTGGATCCAAATCTATATGTATTTGAACGTTATAAAGATGGGCATGTGGTTGCAGAAAACCAACCACACTTTTGACAAGTCCTAGGGAAGTGCTCTCCATGTAACAATTCAGATGCGGCTTAGCTAGCGTCATGAACTCATTGACAACATAGTTAATATGTTCTAATTCTTCCAGCATGACATCCACATAATCGGCATTTTTCGCCTTTAATAATTTCACAAAGCCTTTCAAGGAGGTTAAAGGATTACGTATATCATGTGCGATCCCTGCTGCCAATTGGCCAATGAGTGACAGTTTTTCTGATCTAATAAGGGCTTCTTCAGACTTTTTGCGCTCAGTAAGATCACGTATCACGGTCTGTACGACAGGAAACCCCATGTTTTTGTGGACATAAATGGAGGATATTTCGGCATCAAAAAAAGAGCCATCTAATTTTCGCAGCTTTTTCTCCATAAACTCCGTGTAAGAATCTGACTGCATCACATACTGAAGCCGCTCCAAAATGAAATCCTTGTCAGCTAAACAGAAAAATTCGTAGATGGGTTTTCCCTTGAAGTCATCGGAAGAAACACCTCCAAACAGCTTACAACAAGCATCATTTACAAACTTGATGATACCATCGTTATGCAGAGCAATGGGTTCTGGATTAAGTTTAATCAACCTTCTAAATTGATTCTCTCTTTCTAATAGTTCCTCATCGGCTCTTTTCTTTTCACTTATGTCCCTTTCTACACCAATAAACCCAATAACAATTCCTTCATTATCTTTCATAGGTGAGACCGTCACATTCGCATAAAACGTAGAACCATCTTTTCTTAGTTTTAAAGCTTCGAAATCCGAACTTTGCTGCCCATCTATTAAAGACTGATAGAGCCGAAGAGCATCTTCCTTATATTTATCAGGAGTCATCGGCAAAACTTTCCCAATCACTTCATCTCTTGTCCAGCCATGTAATTCTTCAAACTTCTTATTCACCTCTAACACTTTTCCGGTAACATCAACGATGACAATTCCGTCTGAGGTTAAATTCATAAAGGAATCGATTAGATGTTCTTTCAATATCAAGAGTAAACATCCCCTTATTTCAAACAAGTGTTTGTAGCTTATTCGGCTCTAATGGATAAAAACCTCTATTAAAAATACGATTTTCAAAAAAAATATGATTATAAATCCACTGCCGCCTTAACATGGTTACACTGAACCTATTTGTACTCACTACTGATTTTTTCTAGCTTCAACGCTAATAAAAATGTTTCCTAAATGTTTATTTATCTCAATTATTTCTATATCTTCTTGACTCAGTAAGTGAATGGTATCTCTATTCAAATGACACCCATCACAAGCTCGTTTCCAGAACGGAGTCAGGAGATCTTGCAGCTTCCTGAGCAGCCTATTTTCATGTCGAACATGCTCAAATAATAAAATGGTTCCAGTTGGTTTACATACTCTACTAATTTCTCTAATCGCTTCTACTGGGTTGGGTATCGTACATAAAACAAGTGTCCCAACCACAGTATCGAACGAATGATCTGCAAATGGCAATTGCTCAGCACTTCCTTCAATGACATGGATAGCCGCTTTAGCAACGGAAGCACGCTCAAGCGAGGTCTTTCTCAGAAATGGATTCGGCTCAATTGCTGTTACAGATACATCCTTATAGAAGCTGAAATTAATACCTGTTCCGCATCCGATTTCCAGAACTTCTCCCTTTGCTTTGATGATTAACTGAGAGCGAATAGCTGTAAATCTTTTGGTCTCCAAGGGTTTCATTAATCTATCATAATTATGAACGAACCAATTACTGCTGATAGATATCTACTCCTTCGTATTGGTGCTTATTCTTGCGAGCGCTCAACTAGCTCCTAGTGATAGACAACGATTGACAGAAAAAATATTCAGTAATACTATAAGAGAATTGAATAAATCATTCATTATTCATTTATAAAAAAACATTCTATGACCATTACATAGCCTTTGCCGATTAAAATAGACAAGTATGAGATTATGGTATAGCGGAAGGAGGCTAATAATGTCTGAGAATCACGATTATACAGAAACTTTGAACGGCAGGAATCCCCTCAGTCTGCAATCCGACTGCGAGAATTGCTTCGGATTATGCTGTGTCGCACTGCCCTACGCTGCTTCGTCAGACTTCGCGATCGACAAAGATGCCGGCCAGCCCTGCCCCAACCTGCAAGCGGACTTCCGCTGCGGCGTTCACACGAACCTCAGACAGATGGGCTTTCGAGGTTGTACGGTTTATGACTGCTTCGGCGCGGGACAAAAGGTTTCCCATGTCACCTTCGGTGGACGCGACTGGCGTCAAGTTCCAGGGTCCGCGAAGCAAATGTTCGAGGTGTTCCCGATCATGCGCCAGCTCCATGAGCTGCTCTGGTATCTGACTGAAGCGCTGACGTTGCAGCCGGCCCGTCCTATCCACGGTGAACTCAGCTCTGCGCTCGACGAAACGGAACGACTCACTCACCTTAGTGCCGAATCTCTCATGGAACTGGACGTGGCAGCTCACCGAGCCGATGTCAATGTTCTGCTTCTACGGACGAGCGAGCTCGTGCGAGCCGAAGCCCTTCGCAAGCAGAAGAACCCCGCTGGGCGTAAGAAGACCTACGGTCGAGGAGCCGACCTCATCGGGGCCAATCTCAAAGGCGCTGACCTGAGAGGCGCCAATTTGAGGGGGGCTTACCTTATAGCAGCTAACCTCAGAGGTGCCGACCTGAGAGTGGCTGACCTCATCGGGGCTGATTTCCGAGACGCTGATCTTAGCGGTGCTAACCTTACCGATAGTATCTTTCTCACCCAAGCCCAACTCAACGCGGCGAAGGGAGATGGCGACACCAAGCTGCCACCGTCGCTCACTAGACCAACGCATTGGTCCACTTTCAAAGCATAGAGCATTATATAATGAGGTCAGCCCGTTTTACGGGTTGACCTTTTTTTTATTTAGCCATCCATTGCAGTGTGGCATTCGATCGTACATTTCCATACTCGTTCTACACTATATCTATTTCGGTTTCATTTGTTGAAATACCTTTTTCACAACTAATCTCTGCGACTTCATTTATAGTCAACTGCCCGCCGCCGCAGCCTGATCAATGAGTACACTCTTGTATGCCGTTATGCTATAATTTCAGAAAATAATCTAAGGGAGTTACTGATGACTACATTAATAGATAAAATTGCTTGGATATACGTTGTTGATGGTCAAATATTAGTCGCTCGTTCCAAAGGAAAAGACATCTATTATTTACCTGGCGGAAAAAGGGAAACGGATGAAACCGATGTCGACACTCTTTTACGAGAAATAGAAGAGGAATTATCCGTTCGAATAAAGCCGGAAACCGTCTTGCATTTTGGCACATTCGAGGCTGGGGCACATGGTAAATCGGAAGGTATGCATGTAAAAATGACTTGTTACACGGGGGATTTTGAGGGAGAGCTGCGTCCAGCTTCTGAAATTGAGGAGTTGGTCTGGTTAACCTATCATGACCGGGATCGTGTCTCTCCTGTTTGCCAAATCATTTTTGATAAATTAAGTGAGATGAAATTGCTTTCATAATTTGGCTCCGTTACATGTAGCTGAAAGGGTGTTTGTTGTTGATTTTGTTGTTGATCGCAGTCATATTGGCAATGGTCTTTCTTATCCTCGTTTCCGCAAGCTTTTATTTCTATCGCGTTGCCATTGCCCGCGCCGACAAAAGCTTTTTGAACAACAATCCCGATCTAGCTGTTACTTCAAGCGTCGAAAATCCGTTTAGTGGCAACGAATCCTGGTGGAGGGAGCAAATGATTACAGAATGGAGCATTACGTCCATCGATGGATTAAAGCTCTATGCTTACTATATCGCCGCCGATCGACCGACAGATAAAACCGTCATTCTCGCGCACGGGTATGCTGGACAAGCTACGCAGATGGGCAATCTAGCGCAAATGTATAGAGACACATTAGGCTTTAACGTCCTCCTCCCCGACGCCCGCGGGCATGGCCGAAGCGAAGGCCATTATATCGGATTCGGTTGGCCCGAACGCAAGGATTACGTCCAATGGATCAACCAAGTTATCGTACATACGGGCGAGCAGTCGAAGGTCGTCCTACACGGTGTATCTATGGGCGGAGCTACGGTAATGATGACCAGCGGAGAGGATTTGCCGACTAACGTCAAAGCCATTCTAGAGGATTACGGCTATACTTCTGTGAAGGACCAACTGACTTACCAGCTGAAAAGAATATATCGGCTCCCGGCATTTCCACTCCTTCATTTAACCAGTTTGATGACCAAACTTCGAGCGTGGTACTTTTTCGGTGAAGCTTCGGCTATAGACCAAATCCAAAAATCCAAAACGCCCATGCTATTCATCCACGGCGACGCTGATTTATTCGTGCCGTCCGAGATGGTATACGCATTGTTCAAGAACGCTCCACTGGCTAAACAATTACTGATCATGCCCGGTGCCGGACACGGTCTTGCCCGACATTCGAATCCAGTGAGATATGACCGTGAAGTAGCCCAATTTATCGGTGCGTACATGAAGGAATAACGACAAAAAAGTGACTCACAGCAGCTGGCTGTGGGTCTTATTTTATGAACAATTTGCTGACAGAGTCTGAGAAGTCGAAAATCGACTTCTCAGCAGACTGTCCCGCGCGTCCATGCTGAATAAGCGCGGAAAACGCGCTTATTCTAGAGCGCCCGAACAATTAAGCGCGAAATTCGCGCTTACAGGGAGAGCTCCACGAGCTAAAATGGTCTACGTCTTGGGCATTTTTTTAGTTAGGTAAAAAGGAAGGAGCTGCCCCGCGGCAGCCCCTTTCTTTTTTCTAATCAGTTCACAATCTTTTTTAATAAATCTTCTACTTTGGCTTGCATGGATCGTATCGTTGTTTTCCTATATTGAATACCAAGCCGAAGTACCTTCAATTGCTGTCTTCGGGAAAGCCTGCGAAATCGGGGCTCCCTTTTCAGAAAAGTACGAATGATAGACCAGCTGTTGACTGCAATCCGCTCCGGTGAGATTTCAGGAATATCATAAGGTA
This sequence comes from Paenibacillus andongensis, assembly GCF_025369935.1. Taxonomy (NCBI): domain Bacteria; kingdom Bacillati; phylum Bacillota; class Bacilli; order Caryophanales; family Paenibacillaceae; genus Paenibacillus; species Paenibacillus andongensis. Next base: position 4,844,064 of record NZ_CP104467.1, read on the forward strand.
GTGGTCGTTTCCTGAAGCGATTCATCCATGTTCTAACACTTGCAGAAATCTTACTTTCATCTACAAGACATACAGCAGCACTTTTTTTTGTATGCTTTTTGAGGAAATCGAAATGATGATGTCCGCCAAGGATGACGTAACCACCTTCTTTTCTGCTTTTACGCACAATCAACAGGTGCATTAGATCTTGCGCAACTTTTTTAAACTCCTTATTTCTTAGTGCTGTCTTAGCAGCGATGTTTTCCGGCTTAATCTTACTTAGAGGTATATATTGCACTGTATATCTCAACTGTATCCCTCCTCGTCACACCGTTGTTAAATATCACCTATTTTAAGTGTATTCTGTTGATGCAGTAGTGTGAACTCCTGTTCATAAATGTCGCTCACTTTCTTTATGATCTTACTCCCTTGATCGGCGAATTTTCATAATCGGTATCAAATAGAAGGGCAACCCAGAATTTATTCCTTTTCTCAAGGTGTTGTTACCACCTAGGTCAATGTGCCCCCTTGCACTTGCTCCTTCAGCTCCTGAAAAATAATGTAAGTCACAACAATTCCAACTCGTAGGCGTGATTTTGGACATATAAGCTGCTAATCTGAGGAACGCGGGGAACGAGGCGACGCTATTTCGGCTATTATGCCGTTGCAGGTCCGGCATGCGGAACGAGGGTGCGCTATTTTGGCGTTTTTCTGGTTTCTACACCTCCAAAGAAGGAAATAGAGGCTCCTCGTTCCGTGAAAACGTGAAATACGCGTTTTTGAGCAAAATAAGGCCTCTACGTTCCGCTTTAATCTGGTGATGCTGGGTCTGGTTGAGTTTGGGATATAGAACGATGAACAATGGAGCTCAACTTACCTGTGATTGGGCCATGAGATGATGCAGCTTACCTGTGATTGCGCAATGAGTTGGTGCTGCTTATCTCTGATTGGGCCATGAGATAGATGTGCCCCTTTATTGGCGTATATTGTAGAAAGTTGAGTACGAGGGCAGGTAGATCATCAAGAAGTTGTTCACAGGTAGGTGAACAATACATATCTGGCTACTTAGCAGAAGGAGCGGCTAAATTTGAGAGTTGACACGAGTTGGGACGGTTGAGCGGTTTAGGGTTAAGGGACTGGTTGGATTGGATCATCAGCAAAACTCCACCATAGAGTCTATCAAGGCCATTCAAAGATGAGTGACCTAATAAGAAGTGGTTTTCGGGAACCGAACGCCCATTTCCTCTTATTTGGCATCAAAAAAACAGCCCTCCTTCGGAGCAGCTGTCCTTCCTTCATTGCTATTCGTTATAAACTACTATCAATCCGTTTTCTGACCGTAGATTTGCAGATCATGGATGGACCAATAATTCCCAGCTTTCGCCGTCTGGATGATCTTTACGTATCGCGCATTTTGTGGCTTCAAGTTGATTTCTAGAACGCTTGTGCCAACACCCGATGCTACGGAAGATCCCCAATTGAAGCCATCATTAGATACATATACCTCATACTTCCTTGGATAATCATTCGGCGAGTTCTCACTTCTCAGCACTATCTTGTTGATTGTGAATGAATTCTTCATATCAATTTGATAGTATTGCCCGGGTGCTTGAGCTGTCCCTGTATCCCAGCGAGTATAGGGGCTGCCATCAATCGCACCTTGCGGTTTACCAGAACTGCTGGTTACTTCCCATTCTGCCCGGTTCAGGGCAACTACATCAGCAGCCGTCGCCGTTGCCGCTGGTGAAATCTCTTTGGCACCTGATACTCGGATCTGATACATGTATGTGTTTCCAACCAACGTATCCGCATCAACAAAGCCTGTATCTGCCACTTGTTCAGCGATCACCTCGTAGCCGCCTTCAGCCGTACCTATTTTACGTAAAATATCATAACTATGAGCTCCTTCCGATTCCTTCCAGCTAAGCTCAATCGCATGATTCTCTATGGGCTTTGCCTGAATCCACGAAGGTGCAATCGGTTTTACCCGATCTGTCCGCGCCAAAATATACTGTACAGCTTCACCTGGCAGCAGCGTTTCCTTGAATTCAAGCTCAGGAGCCGCTTGCAGTCCAGTCAAATATGTACGAGCTGACGCATAGGTCTCACCAGCTCCGAATCGTTCTCCCTCATACAAAGCAGCTTCGGGCATAGTTACTTTGGCTTGTATCGTTTGCGTACTCGTCCCAAAATTTACGAAGTTCAACAGAATTTTATCCGACTTCGCTCCTGATCCTGGCAGTGGAGGCAATGTCGATGTATCCACGCCGCGAAAATAAACAAGTTTATCAGCCAACTCAGACTTATTAGTTAGCTCGTACACTAGCGGTTTCCCATGCGTGGCATAGGCCAGATTCAACCTGCGCATAATCCCAACTCGAGTATCTTTGTCCATCACGTTCTTATGAATCTTCATTTGCGCTGGATTTTGATTATTCAAATCAATCCCCGACTCAAACAAGGCATATTGGGGATAAAACGCCGCATGCTGCATAAACATATCAGCATAACCGATATGAGCCCTCATGATGCGATCGAAGATCGCCGAATGAGGCTGCGCAGCACCAAATTCTTTAGGATCCGTATGACTATCCGAAGTTCCATACTCCGTATTCAACATTTGCTTCTTGAGGCCATCCTCTGACCCTCCGAAGGTTTGCAGATTTTCTAAGAAGCTTCCGTCCTTATTATCGATATACGAATTTCCGTAAGCATGCCCATTCGTTAAATCTGTCAACTCTTCTAGCTCCATGCGCTGCTGTGAATCGTCTTCCCACCCGTCGGGATCTCCACATTTAAACATGCCGGATGAGGATTGATTTCTACATGATCTCATGTTGTATTTAGGTGCATATGCCCAGCCGGGAGCCACTGTTTTCACATGAGGAGCAAGCTCAGGAAGATGGGTCTTTAACCACTTCGCAATGGCTAGATTCACCCCTTTGGAGCGATTGAACAAGCCCGGCTCATTATCAATCTCATAATATTGAAACATGGACCCATACTGCTTCACATAATCCAATAATTTATTCTCTGCATCTGCTGGCAGTGTGCCATCCTCTTTCAACTTAATATTCCCTGTATGCAGATGTAGGGCTACCGCTGCAGTATTGTAATCACGCAGGGTTTCGTAATAAGACTTGATCGACGAGCACCCCATCTTCACATCCGTCGCACAATCTACCCTCATCACATTGCCGCTGTAGGCGATGCCTAACCATTTCAATACGTAAGGAAGGTGCCTTACTGCTCCCTGATCATAGTAGAATGACAGATTGCTTACCTTCGTACCGGATTCCACATATCTCCCATGAATCGGTTCTTCAGCAGGTGAAGACAGCGCATCAAGTGCTAGGTAGTCCCATTTCCACCATAGAAATTTATCCTCATCTGCCGTACAATACAAACAGCCTACGGCTGACAGCTTCAATTCGTTAGTTCCCAGCTGCAGCTGCTCCTTAGGAATATAAAGCTCATATAATTTCTTGTACGAGTAGGAGCTTGTAGTCCCCCCGACTCCAGCAATCTGGATGATGCCAGAAAGCATCTTATTGGAGAAAACCGCCATCTGTGGAACTGCTTTATAAGCATCCAGAATTCTCACTCGGAAATGAACACCATTTTCGGGTATTTCAGTGAGCGGGAAGTTGATCGCAAAGGTAGGATTCACGGATTTATTAAGACCTTGAGGCACATTGTCCCAAGCATCCGTCTGCTTCAGTTCGGGCGTTACGGTATAGCTGCTCTGTCCTGCGCTTTCTTTACCAAATTCCAAATCGGAATCGTCCTGATTGCCCAACATCCATATTTGATTACCAAGCTGATTGGAAACTGTCATCACTTTTACAAAATCTGTTTTTGCCGATGCACCGTAGTTATTCGACGCCGAGGTCAGGATCAGTAAGATCAACAAGGCAGTTGGTACAATCACATATCTCATCATGTTAGATACCTCTCAACCATCAAGGAAGTAATAGAGCACTCGCGGGAATAATTTCTTTCACTTGGGACGGGCTCGTCCACATGACTTTAGCAACAGCACCATTCGTATTATCATAATATTCAACCTTGAAATCAACAGGCACGCCAGCGGTTAATGCAATGGTTCCGGTTCGTTCCACCCAGCTTTGATTAAACCAACTATCAATAACCAACACGCCATTCACCCAAACTCGGATGCCATCGTCACTTAAGGTAGAAATCTTATAGGTTTCCGTATATTTGGGTTTAAGTTTACCTGTCCATCTTACGGAAAACGTATCTGCTTGCATAGAAGGAAAAGGAGCTGACGTTGACCAATTGAAATCAATCTTGGCATCTTCCTTCGTTTCCTTCAGCGCGGTCAAATCCTTATTATCGTAATATTCCGCTCGCAATCCGTATCTCTCATCCTGTAAGACAGGTTGTAAGACAGGTGCTGAAACAGGAGCTTTCACAGATTGAAGAGACTCTCTTGTCAGTAGTTTGGAATTCGTATAGAAGGTTTCAATTTCTTGCAGTTTATTATTTTCGGCCAGCATTTTGCCCCATGTCATCAGATAGGCCCATTTGGGCTGCTCATTCAGAATAGTGCCGCTAGGCAGCTCACCGTTTTCCCCCACCGCAACAGGCTTACCATTCGCCAATTCAACAATTTTCGCGTAATAATCCGGATGGTAATCATTGTCATAAATATCAACGGCGAGAACATCCACCTTATTTTCTCCAGGAAAAGTGGCTGTATACGAGTCAGACCATGCATTCGGTGCATTCGGGCTCCACACCCAAAGCAAATTGTTCAACTTATGCACGTTTACGAAGCGGTCGTACATGATATTCCATAAGGCAGAGAAGTTGCTCTTCTTGCCCCACCAGAACCAATTCCCATTCATTTCATGATACGGGCGCCATAAGACAGGAACACCTGCATCTCTAAGTTTCCCTAAGTACACAGCTGCTTTATCGAGATCTGCCAGCAATTGCGTGTACTGGGGAGTACCTGGCGTAACGTATTTATCAAAATCGGCTTGACTCATTTCCTTCTGTACATTCGACCAGCATAGGCATGTTCCGGGAATACTTTCATGAAATGATATCGTTACCAGACCGCCAGCCTGGTTCCACGCAATCGCACTATTAACCACCTTTTGTCGTTGATCTGCCAGTTGACTTTCGGATTGATTCATAATGGCACCGAATTCATAACCGTGAAGACCCGGATATTTACCCGTCATGCCTTTGACTTGATTCGTCCATTCATCCGGACTTTCTAGATAATCATGCTGCCCGCTAATGATGCTTACACCCGAGATGGCATACAATTGCTGCAGTACTGCCTTAGCCTCGTACGTAGCCTGTGAGTTGATTGGAACAACTGACGCATTCGTTACATTAGGGTGAAGCAGATTCGGTGCAAGCAAAGTGAGTAGAAACAATAAGGAAACCACCTTCTTACGCACACCCGCCTTTCCAAAAAAATCGATCATCATCTTTCCTCCAGTATGGTAGTTTGACACAATGAACCCTGATTTACGCTACTTATAAGCGTGTTCATTCTGCTTAATCTACCATACAGGGGATATATTAGATTTGTATAAGCATTATATTAATGTTTTGAAAGTTTTTCCAATTTCAGTTATGCTTTCAAACAAGGAATCGCCTTCCATTCGCGTTAATCGAATAGAAGGCGGTTCGTTGTTTCAAAACAAATCTTAAATAAATTGGTGAAGCGGGATATCCTTCCATGCCATACATATACGAACTGTGTCTTCCTCAACTAATTCGGATCCGCTCTGAACCTCAATAAATTCAACATCCGTGATGGCTCGAATGCTGTGCCGGGTTCCATCAGGTATTCGAACGACATCTCCAGGCTTCACTTGATAGAGTTTGTCATTAATGACAATATCCGCAACGCCGCTTACGATCGTCCACACTTCACTGCGTTTATAATGCAGCTGATAGCTTATATTTTTACCTGCATGGACGAGAATCCGTTTGGTCAGCACCTCATTATCTTCGGCATATTTGACGTAGTCAATCACGCGATAACGTCCCCACCTGCGCTCCTCGTACATCGGACGGTGTTCAATTTTATTCATGACTTCCTTAATGCGAGGACTCTCCGACTTGCTCGTTACTAGAATCCCATCAGGGCTGACAGCAATGACAGCGTCCTTGATCCCAATCACCGTGACAGGGATATCAAGCTCATTAATCAAATGGGTATTATCGGAATCATCGGTTACGATGCCCGTTCCGATCTGGGATCGACTCATTTCCTCTGTCAGTGTATTCCAGGTCCCAAGGTCTTTCCAGTAGCCGTCGTAAGGTACGACAACACAGCTGGCTTCCTTCTCTACGATTTCGTAGTCAAAGCTAATTTTCGTTAATTTATGATAATTTTTAAGCATTTCTTCATACTGAATCGGGATGCCCTTCTCTACCATGACTTCAATCAGGTAACCTAGTCGAAAAGCGAAGACGCCGCAGTTCCAAAGCGCCTTTTGATCAATCAAAGCAGCTGCCTGTTCACGATTCGGCTTTTCCGCAAAATGGTTAACGTGAAGTGCTTCTGACCCTTCTCTGCGTTTATCAGAGGGAACGATATACCCGTATTTCTCTGATGGAACCGTTGGAACAACGCCCATTAGTGCCAAATTCGCATCCGTTTCGTGCAGAACATCTTCTAACTGTTTGATTTTCTGAAAGAAAGCCTCGTCGACATACGGATCTACAGGTAACACTGTAATCACTGTGTTCAGGGGCAAGCTCTCAACATCATACATATAAGCAGCAGCAAGCGCGATTGCAGGGAAGGTATCTCTTCTCTCAGGCTCAACAATAAGCGGGGCATTGCCGCCTAATTGACTTATAATCATTTCGACCTGGGAGCGGTTCGTTGCCAAGTAAGCATCGTCGCCGAGCCCCGTATTCTGCAGTTGTCTCCATACACGTTGAACCATGGATTCGCTTCTGCCTTCAGCATCTTCAAGTACCCTTAAGAATTGCTTAGATCTGGAATCGTTGGACAATGGCCACAGTCGTTTACCCGACCCGCCGGAAAGAAGAACCAATTTCATGAATACCACGCTCCACTCGGTTTATTTGACAATTATCTAGCCAGTGCTTTCGGACGGGATGCCCCGATCAAGTCAGGTCGCCCTACGGAATAATATTTAAGCCCAGTTCCCTGTACCTGCTCTTTGCTAAACACATTGCGACCATCGATAAGAATCGGCTGCTCCATAACGAAAATGAGCTGTGACAAGGGGACAGCTTTGAATTCTTCCCAATCTGTAAGTAAACAAATAGCGTCAGACCCCGTGGCTGCCTCCATGGCATTCTCACACCACTGAATCGCCGGATGGTCGAGGCGTCCCCTAAATTTCTCCATCGCAATGGGATCATACAGCTTCAGCCTTGCTCCCGCACGAATCAATGTTTCAACAATTTCGATGGAAGGCGCATAACGAATGTCATCCGTGTTCGGTTTAAAAGACAATCCCCAGATGCCAACGGATTTGCCGCTAAGCGGACCGAGTGACGCCTTCAGCTTGGAAATCACCTTATACCGTTGTGATTTATTCACCTCGACAACCGACTTAAGCAGTTGAAACTCATAGTCGACATTACCGGCGATTTGAATCAACGCATCTGTATCCTTTGGAAAACAGGAACCCCCATAGCCGATACCCGCACTCAGGAAGGAAGAGCCAATTCGCTTATCTTGCCCCATTCCTTTGGCAACTTCGGTAACATCTGCGCCAACTTTCTCGCAAATGTTTGATATTTCATTAATAAAGGAAATTTTGGTCGCCAGAAAAGCATTCGAGGCGTACTTGATCATCTCCGCGCTGCGAATGCTCGTAACGAAGATTTGATCGGTAAATGAACGGTGCAGCTCCGTAAGAGGTGCGGCTAAGCTTGGATTTTCAATCCCGAGGACAATCCGATCCGGATGAAGGGTATCGTCGATCGCCGAGCCTTCCCGCAGAAACTCTGGAATCGATACGACGTCGAATGACTGCATCGTATTCATGGCAATTATCATTTGAATATGCTCATTCGTTCCTACAGGAACTGTGCTTTTCGTTGCAATGATTTTGTAGCTGTTCATCGCCTTCCCGATTTCCATGGCCGCCTGCTCGATATAGGCCAGATTAGCCTCTCCATTTGGTAAAGAAGGTGTGCCTACCGCAATGATAATAAGCTCGGATTGACTGATGGCTTGTGCCAAATCAGAGGTAAAGGTCAACCGACCGGCATTCAGATTCTTTTCCATCAGCTGCTCAATGCCAGGTTCATAGATCGGAGAAATGAGGTTTTGCAGCTTTTCAATTTTCTGTTCATCATGATCCACACAGATGACGTTATTGCCCACTTCAGCGAAGCATACCCCGGAAACTAACCCCACATACCCCGTCCCGATTACTGCAATATCCATATAATCAATGCCCCTCTCTGAATTGTTGGTAGGCCTTACCCATGTAGTCTTTTAGTTTATCCATGAATGTTTTCTCATCAAATTTCTGTGCGTGCTGCACGATTTGCCTTACATCCCATGCATGGTTTTCCACTTCCTGAATCGCAAGCAGCAGATCTTCTACCTCTTGCCGTTTGAAAAACACACCATTCACATGAGGCACAATCGTGTCTAATGCACCTCCTGCTTGATAGGCAACAACGGGTCTTCCGGCAGCATTCGCTTCCAGCGGTGTAATACCGAAATCCTCCTCACCAGGAAAGATTAACGCTCGGCACTGCGCCATCATTTGGGTCACCGAACCATCATCCAGCCTTCCAAGGAAACGGACATTCCCTTTGGCCATTGCCTTAAGCCTCGCCATATCGGGTCCTTCTCCAACGATGTACAAAGGCAGTCCATTTTGATTAAAAGCCTCTACCGCAAGATCAATTCGCTTGTACGAAACAAGTCTCGATACAATCAAATAATAATCATCAATGGATGTTGAACTGTGGAAACGCGACGTATTAATCGGCGGAAAAATGACATCTGAATCGCGTTGGTAATAATTACGAATGCGATTTTTTACGACGGAGGAATTCGCGATAAACTGATTCACGTTAGCCGACGTTTTTTGATCCCATTGCTTAAGCCTATCGATATAGATCTTCAAAAGCCGCTTCATTACGCTTGAATTGGATTGTCGCTCCATATAGGTGTCATAATCCCAAGCGAATCGCATCGGGGTATGGCAGTAACAGAGATGAAACGTTTCCTTTGGAACCTGAATACTTTTCATGAAAGCGCTGCTTGAGCTAAGCACGATATCGAATTCTCGGAAATCAAAATCCTTAATCGCAAACGGATATAGGGGGAGCATTTCTTTAAAATGGCTTTTCCCTCCGGGCATTTTTTGCAACCAGGTAGCTCGAATATCCGCATCTCTTAGCTCATCGAGCAGCCGATTATTGCTAAACATGGTCGTATAGATGGGAGCACTCGGGTACATTTGGTGAAAGACCTCAACCACTCGTTCGGCTCCGCCCATTTGAACCAAATAATCATGCGCGATTGCTATTTTCATTTGATCCATCCTTTATTTACTAGCGGATAATTACGAGTTAGCAATTAAACCTGCATAGTAATGAGTGATTTGGGTAACGGTTCGTTCGATGACAAAATGTTGTTCCACGCGTTTGATGCCGTTCTCGCTCATTCTGCGCCGCTCCTCTGGATGTTCCAGCAGGTAGCGTATGGAATCGGCAAGCAATGCGGGATCCCCGGGCGTAATGAGAAGTCCCGTTTCGCCATTCACAACCGTTTCAGTCGGACCGCCTTCATTAGAAGCAATCACGGGTAATCCAGCCGCCATCCCCTCTACAATGACCTGACCAAAAGGTTCAGGTGTGATGGAAGTATGCACCAGAAGATCTGCTTGCTGCATTAAGGTTTGAATATCATCCACATGCCCCAATAAGGTGACATTGTAGAGCTTGTTATCTGCCATTTGCTGAAGCAGCTGCTGCTTATACGCGTCTTCCCCGAACAAGGCATCCCCGGCTAACCAGAACTGAACCTGCTGATCGGGTAGAAACGACTTAGCCGCTTCGAGTAAAATATGTTGGCCTTTCCACTCCGCTAGCCTGCCAACAAGCAAAACTACGTAGGGCTTCATCCAGTTTTTCTCTACAGCCATCCCTGAATTCTTCGTTTTTGCGAAAGCCGAGTAAACCACTAACGTTTTTTTCGACTTCGGCAATTGCAGAGCATTCAAGGTTGAATTTGAATTCGCTATGACGCCGTTAGGCAGCAAGCGGGACATCCATCGTATCGCCTGAGCGACGATCGGTTTCAAGTACGGAACTCCGATATGATCCCGGATATGCCAGATGAGAGGAATACCTGCTAATTTAGCAGCTACAGCTCCATAAAAAGCTGATTTCAACGAATTCGTATGTACACAGACGACTTGTTCTGATTTCAATAATTTGGAGAGCCTCTTCCCATAGGTGAGAAGCTCAAAAGCGGCAGATACAGCTTGCAAATTCACCGCATTCCGGTTGCGATTACGTACCTTATCACTTAAAGGCAAGACGCGAACATCGACACCTTTCTCCCTTAATCGATTTACGAGATCACCCTCTTCAGCCACAATGACGAGTGGATCTACCTCGTTTCCGAGATGAGTAATGATGTTATAAAGTGCGACTTCTCCCCCGCTCCATCTAGCGGTATGATCCAAATAAGCTACCCTCATCTTGTTCACGTCCTCCTTTCTTCCCAGCGGTTTCCTGACGACTGCCGCCGTAAGCTATCAGATGTTGATCGATGACGTGATTAAATACACCATCTACCTGTTGGGATACACGATCCCAAGTGTAATTCTCCAACACATGGTTTCTACATTGCTCTGCTGTAGGCCACTTTTCACTGTGCCGCAATAAGCGAATTAAACCAGAAGCCATATCTTCACTGCTTTTACCTGCAAACAGCATATCCGGCCGGTATTTCTGAAGAATTTCACGGTTGCCTCCAATCGGTGTCGCCATGACGGGAACCCCGGCGGCCATGGCTTCCACGGTAATTAATCCGAAGCCTTCCAACGCTTGGGAAGGTACAACGAACAGATCAGCTGCCTGATAATAGTCAGCAAGCTCATGATCAGGGATGTAGCCAAGCAATCGGACACGGGACTGGAGTCCATATTCAGCAATTCGGCTTTCCAGCTCTCCGTGCAGCGGCCCTTTGCCCCCAATGAACAGGACAGTATCCGGAACCGTTCTCGCAACTTCTTTCCAAGCTTCCAGTAATTGAAGAAGACCCATTCGGTTGACTAATCTTCTTAAGGTCAACACTGCTGTTGTCCCTTCCTCCAGCTGCAGTTTTCTTCTTATCGCTGTGCGATCTGCAGCCGGCTTGAACCGGGCAACATCAGCTCCGCCTGGAATGATGTGAATCTTGGAAAGCGGTACACCGTACTGGTGATGAAGAATATCGCGGAAGGTTTCACTTAACACAATGAAGGCATCCGCCAGCCGATAAGCCTTCATTTCCCAGTTCTTAGCGATCATGGTTTTGATTCGATGTCTCAACCCCTTGCCTTCGAGCCGGATTTCCTCACTCCACGGACCATGAAACGTCATCACCACTGGAATATTTCGCTTTTTGGCCTCCATGGCAACTCCTATACTATAAGGAGCAAAGTGGGAATAAACGATATCGATATTCTGGCTATTCATTAGATCGGCAGCGTGCTTCCGAAAGGCATCTCGTCTTTTACTTAACTTCAAATCTGTGACAGCTACGTTCGTGACGCGGAGGTCATCTTGAACGACTGGCTTATTCGCACTGCATACTAGCACTTCTAGCTCATGACGGGACGCTAAGCTTCCGCAAATATATTTGAAATAGGTGTTTAGTCCTCCAGGCTGTGCAGATGGCCAACCCATTCCGGTACACAAGATCCGCAAACTATTGCAGTGTAGCATAAGCTTTCCCCTCCTTAATTGGCTCTTCCTGGGACTGTTTCACTCTTTTTCGAGCAAGCCCAAGCTCATACTGTTTCATACATACTAGGAATTCGTATATGCCCCAGAAGAGGGATACCGCAAGTCCTGGAATACCCTTCTTATACAAGCCATGAACGATATATTTCTGTACAAATCGCAAGGGAGGACGGACGATCATTCGCAGCAGGCTGAATCGTTTCCCTGCAGCAACAGCGCCTTCCGCTTCCAGATCGGTATACTTATTAAACCGCTGAATGTGATCATGAATGCTGCGGAAACCATAGTGCCACAGAACACCTGGCACATATGTGATATTCTCACTTGCGACATCTGGTGTTTCATGCACAAGACTTTCCCGGTACTGAATTTCGGTACGGTTATATAGACGGACAAGCTTCTCGCCCTTGCCCATCCAGCGTCCCAGAAAGTCACCAATACGCAAGACAGCATAAGCTTGGCTCGGATCAGACAAGTCACTTTTCAACTTCAGAATCGAAGCTGCCAGAGGTTCACTAACTACCTCATCGGTATCAATAACGAAAATCCAATCATAGGCAGCTTGATCACTGCCATAAATACGCTGCTTTGCATAACCAGGCCAAGCGTTCACATATACTTTGCAGCCCAGCTGCTCAGATACACGGACTGTTCCGTCCTTGCTCCCGCCATCAATGACAACAATTTCGTCTGCAAAAGGCTTGCAGGAGGCAATCGCACTCGCTATTCTCGTTTCATCGTCTTGTGCAATGATGACAACAGAAATTCGATTTTCTCCCACAGCGTCACTATAGTGACTCATTTCGTTCGCCCCTCCCCCAGTTTCAAACAAACTATTTGGCTTTATATGCTGATATTGCTGAAAGTAACCAACGCACATCATCTTTATTAATCAATAATTTAGGTAATTTCGTCTTTAAGGTGAATCTGACATTCAATAAAATAAAGACGAATCGCAATAAACCCGACGATAATATGGCCATTCCCGCACCGAACAATCCGAACTTAGGAATCAGTACCGTTAGTAACGGGATGACGATGAGCAGCCCTATTCCTTGCAGAATCGTAACAATCTTGGGCTTGCCTAATGCCATGAAAGCTTGAGCCAAAACCATGGTTCCACCGGATATGGAAACTTCGAGGAGCAGCATTCGAAAAACACTGATCGCTTCCTTAAAATCAGGGCCATACAGTAAAGGCATTACGAAAGGTGCAACCAGCATAATCAGCAATGAGCAAAACAAGGCAACACATGTACTGATCCTGTATACACGGAAGGTCATCTCAACGACTTGATCCTTAGGTAAACCCGAGGCTTTCGGGAACAACACCACAATAATCGATGTTGAGAAGATGTTGACTACACGGGAAAGGCTTACCGCCACCGCATACAGTCCAAGCTCTGCCGGATTCAGGAGACCGATAATAACAATTTGATCGATATAATAGGAGACATTGCCCATTAAATCATTACCGTAAGATCCAATACCGTACCGAATTAATGTTTTGAAGGATTGCAAAGCATCCTTGATCACGAATTCGTACTGCTTAAGTAAGCGCACTGTCGTCCATATGTAAAAGGGAACCGCCGGAGCGAGATAGGCCACGGCTGACGTGTAAGGATTCATTGTTCTTGTTAGGATTAGCAGCCCTAAGCCGATGAGCGTACTAAGTGGAACAAGAAAGCGCAGACGGTTGAACAGCTTATATTCGCCCCTTACCTGCATCATCGCATTATTAATCTGAGACAATACAATGAGAGGCACGAGCACCATGGACCATTGGGAGAAAAGGACCACGCTGTCTGAATACGTACGGAGCCAATAGGGTAAAACCAGTATCCCCAAGCTCATTGCAAGCATGCCTGCGGTCAAACCCATAAGAACAGCGGTCGAATAAAGCTTGGCGGAATCCTTCATGTTCTTTTTCACGTTGTAAATAATGGCGGAAGGCAGACCGAAAGTGAAACTAAAGGCTAGGAACTGTGACCATAAGACCATAGCTGCTTGCTCTCCTCGGCCGGATGGTCCTAGAAAACGTGCTGTTAAAATACCTGTAAGCATGTTAATCACTAAGATAAGTACACTGAAAAACATCGTTCTGATAGAAGCCGAGATATGACTCTTGCTTGAAAAGAATGCTTTAATGAAGCCGAATAGAGGCTTTATGCGGACTATTTTCAAGTTGACTGGTTGCTGCATCCGGAATTTGCCTCCTCTCTTGAACGATCGTTTGATGCGCCATGATTCCAATTCCTACAACCATCCATAGTAGAAAGCCTTTCAAACCCGTATAACCATTTTCAAATACGAGACATACGATACTTCCTTGCAAAGCCGAGAGCCCTAGTTTTCCGTAAGCGGTTATACCGCCCGGTTGTTTCTTTTGGGATAAAAGAAAACGAGTCACAAGCCATAAGGCCCATAGAAACAACAAGCCTCCGAGAATGCCAAAGGTCAGGAAAATGGCAACGAATCCATTATCGAAAATGCCGTATTCACCAAGTGCTCCTCCGTTGCTTAGCTTGGTGCCGACACCAATACTGCCAAGACCTAAGCCTTGCGGTTTAGCAAACAACATCGGGAAAACGGTATGAAAGAAATCCAGTCTTTCATTATATGAATGATCGTCTTGAATGGCTGTCATTGTATCTAATCGGGCGATCAGCCCCTGTGCACCGGGCAGCTTTGGAATAATCAGATACATGGCTGCAATAACCGCTGTTAATTGAGCAATCAATTTCCATTTCTGTCTTCCTGCAGAAACGGCCGTATAAATGGCAATATCGATGAATAACATAACCCAAGCAGATCGAACTAACGTGATGAGCAGCCCTACTGTTACTAGAATAATACCGATCCAGCCCAGCGGTCCCCGCCACCTTTTTTCCAGAATCATCGGTGCAAGCGCAGTTCCCATATACATCCCTGCTGGTCCGGGTGAATTCAAGGTAGAGAATACTCGGATCTCCAAAGGAAGCGGGTGACCAATGGAGGTCATCTCCACGTGGTTCATCCAGAATGCATCCCATGGCGGTACCATTACATATTGGATAATGCCGTATACAGCCACCAAGATGGCGGTGTTAGAGAATGCGACAATTAAGCGGTCCAACGCTTTGTTATCGAAATGAGATAAGGCAGCATAAGGGATTAACAATAATGGAATCACATAGTTAGCTAAGTCATAGAAAGCTCCGCTTCCATTCTTAGCTGCGCCAATCAGACTTCCATACAGCAGCACAATCCCCACATAGATGAGCAGCTTGTATATGCGAGATTCCATCTGATGAAACTTGGCAAGGACTGGAATGATAAGCACCGCACTCGTTAACAGCGGGGCAATGCTCAGCAAGGAAACAGAATGGTATGTACCTTCCATCCAATCCTGAATTCTCCGGATCTCCGGACAAATGACCCAAACGAGCAGCATATAAGGAATCAAACGACGCGAATCTAGCAAGGCCAGTACAAAGGCGGGAAACAGCAGCATCGACAGGATCGTGATTTGAATACTAAGTTCAGGACTCAGAGTTGCACTAGAATAACCGATGAGTAAAGAGACGAGCAAAGCCATTCCAACCAACAGGACTGTCATCCGACTAGCCTGCATCATGATAGAAGGGGGCTTAATCATTTTGCTTATTTCATCCACTTTTGATTCCCGTCCCCTCCCGTTTCATCTTGAATTGCTTAATAACTTCCCGCCATAGCAGGACCGCAAACATCGCATCGTGAACCAAGTAGCGCTTCCACAATCTTCGTGGTTCTTGAGCAAGACGCCAGAACCATTCGAATCCTGTTTTCTGCATAATGTTCGGAGCTCTCTTCACTGTGCCCGAAATGAAATCGAACGTTGCGCCAACGCCAATCGAGATCGGGACTTTATACTGAAGATAGTTCTGGTAAATCCACTTTTCCTGCTTCGGAGCGCCAACGCCAACAAACACAATGTCAGGCTGCGTATCAATCAGCATCTGAACAATTTGCTCATTCTCCTCTTTTTTCTTCTCAAAACCATAGGAGGGTGAATAGCAGCCAACGATATTCAGATTTGGAAATACGAGCTTCAGATTCTTTACCGCTTGCTCCGGAATTCCGACAGCTGATCCTAAGAAGAAGAGCTTATATTGCCTGCTTGCGAAAGCTTCACCTAACTTTGTGAACAAGTCGGATCCGGATACTTTCTGCTTGAGCGGTTTACGGAGCATCCTCGATGCCCATATGATCGGCATACCATCCGCAACAATAGCCCCTGCACCTGAATACACCTTCTGAAACTCAGCATCCTTTCTGAGCTTGATTAAATGATCGACATTACAGGTCAAAATGTAAGAATGATTTTTCTGACGTATGACTTCATCCATATAGGCAAGCAAGTCCAGAAAATCATAATTATCAAAGTGTACATCGAACATAGTCACTCTACTCATCAGATCACTTCTTCTTTTTTCGAATTTGTCGTTGACAGAATATACAAGCTATTCAAATACCAGCAAAAAGGAATGATGAATTGAACAGTCGATAACGTGTTATCCGACAAGGAATATAGAAAGAATGCCAGGATGAACGCCACGTAATAAATCTTAATTCTCTGCGGGATTACTCGATAGATCATTCCAAATAAGACTAGTAATGAAAGGAACAACAGGCTGCATCCGATATAACCAGCATCGTAATAAAAGCGGATGTACTCGTTATGGGGGACCACAAATCCTTCATATAAACTTCCATCATTTGCAACGGTAACCGCTCCTAGCCCTCTACCTGTCAGGGGAGAATCTTTCACCCCTTTCAAGAAGTAGCTCCATGCTTCGGTTCTTCCTGACAAGTCAATCCCCGTGCCGGTCTGGCGTTCGAACGAACGCTTTGTCATATTGTCCCACTGCACATAGACAGCCCCTCCGATCAAGGCCAAGGAACAAAGCAGCGGTATAATTAAGATTAGCTTCCCTTTGATATACTGCTTAACCATATCGTAAAAATAGTAAGCAGCCATGGCCAGCATGGCGAGGATAGGCCCTCTAGTTCCCGTAGCGATCAGAATCGCAAAGTTAGCAGCCAATGTACAATACAAAAATCTGGCTTGCTGCGGATTGCGTTTAGTCTCTATTAATGCAACGGTAATGCCTAGAAAAGCTAGCATCGCCAAGTGGGGTGCGATATTCGCCCCTTGTACCCGAATCGCTCCCGTGAACTCGACATTGAGAAACGAATACAGATGAGCCAATTGAAGCAACGCCCCAGTTCCAACACTTACCAAAGGCAGTAGGCAAATAATCCGGATATGTTTTTGCGCTATCCCTTTTTTCCATTTAATCATGAGAAAAAAGAAGGGAAGCGTTAGTCCGATAAATGCTTTCAAGGTGAGTGATAATGTCAGCCTTGGATGCCAATCAGAGAAGAAAATGGTAAGGAATAACATGCTGGCGATAGCTGCTATGGGATAGATGAACTTCAATCGAAGTCCGTTTTGCAGCATACAGGGAACTAACAGAATTAAAATCCCAAGTTTATAAAGAGAAATAATCTCTAATCCAGGTACATTCGCTTCAACGATGTAGTTAATCGATATGGCGGTCGATAAAAGGACTAGATAACTCATTTTCTCTGGCCGATAGATGGCATAAATGATTGAGAATAGCATGACCAGCCCCAAAATACTGAACATAGGCTGATATGCAGCTGCTACGCCCAACATGACGGCAAGAAGGACATAGACCGCACCATAATACATCGGTTTTTTAAGCTGAATTGGAAGATCCGTCGTCATCAGTATCCTCACCCTGTTAAGCGCATTTTTCCACGTCTACGTAACGTGTCTAGCGTGCCTCGTATGCTTTGCAACCGGCACGTGATCAGCAATTTTCTTCCTTCGGTATGTGCGAACAAGGCATCTACGGCGATGTAGAGCACCTTGCTGGCAACCTTACCGAGAAGAACAAGCTTGCTGATAAGACTCTTATGCATCGAGCCATTCGTAACACCTTGATAATAATAGCGCTGCTTGATCCAATCCTTCGTCAACCGGCTATCCGCGATGAAGTGATCAACCACCATGGAAGGCTGATAAAGAATAGCCTTCCCTTCTTTCTTCATCTGATCGAATATCCAGGATTCCTCCCCAGACAACAGCAGTGTCCCCTTCCTTCCTAGGTCGGTTGGGAACAAGTATTTGTCATGAAAGGATTTACGTATCGCCATATTCGCGCCAAATGGATGCCTGTTCATCGGATACTCATGCATAGTTGCTCCCATATCAACAATCGTATAGGGCAGCTCTAGCGACTTGATCAGCCATTTCGGTCGTTCACTTTCGAAACGAGGTCGAATCACACCTCCCAGCGCATAGACATCCTGCCGACTATCGAAGGTGTCTATGATGGTGCGAATCCATTCCATGCAAGGAACTGCATCATCATCGAGAAAGGCAATAATATCACCCTTAGCTTCTTGGATACCTCTATTTCGCGCAGCCGAAAGCCCTTGGGTTTGTTCAAATAAATAATGAACGTCCGTCACACCTGATTGACGCTGAATAAACGATTGTGAGATCTCTCGTGTACGATCTGTGGAATTGTTATCCACAATGAGAATCTCAGCCTTGTCTATCGCCTTTAAAGCAGGTAACGAGTCCAAGGTGATTTGAAGCAATTCCGCACGATTATAGGTACAGATGACAATGGATACCCTTAGTTTTGAATGAATGAACACGATGGTGTTGCTCCTTTCCCTTCTGTTCGCTAAAAGGCATCTTTGGAGCCAAGAAGGACCGAAACGGTTTTCAAGATGATTTTCAAATCATAGAAAATACTTCGTTCTCTGATGTAAGTCAAATCGAGTTCAACCATTTGCCCGAAGCTTAAATTACTTCGTCCGCTGACTTGCCACAAACCCGTGCAACCAGGAGTAACGACCAAACGTCTCTTCTCGTAAGGTGTGTACTCGTTAACTTCGCTCGGCAAAGCGGGTCTTGGTCCGACTAAGCTCATATCACCAACGAGTACATTCCACAATTGTGGCAGCTCATCTATACTTGTTTTGCGCAATAATCGTCCGACGCGTGTGACGCGAGGGTCATTTTTCATTTTAAACATTGCGCCTTCAACTTCATTCTGACTCATCAACTGCTGCTTCAGCTCTTCCGCATTGGACACCATCGAGCGAAACTTATACATCGGAAACTGTATTTCGTCTTTACCTACTCGATTTTGTTTGAAGAAAACAGAGCCTTTCGGATCTTCTAACTTAATCCAAATCGCAATGATGATAAATAACGGTGTCAGGAAGAGAAGGCCCATGAGGGACAACACAATATCGAGCATCCGCTTAACAAACAAATAGGAAGCAGCGCTTTTCCCTTCTTGCGGTCTAGGGGTAGCAGCCGTGTAATAGCTCTTCTGGGGAATTTTCTGAGGTCCCAGGTACTCATAATCCTCCTGCAGTTCGCGCAAGCTCATGGTCTCCACCTCCCAGATGCTCTAGAATTGGTGCATATTGCTCCTTGATAAGGATGGCAGCCATCGCTTCAAGTACATCGGGCCGAAGATCTTTACTCTCCAAGGCGAATGCCATTGTCGTGAGAATGTAACCGAGGCGTTCACCCACATCATAACGGATACCGTCAAAATGATACGCAAGCACTCGTTCTATTTGATTAAGCTTCTGAATCGCGTCTGTCAGTTGAATTTCTCCGCCAGCGCCTTTCTCCTGAAGCTCCAAAAATTCAAAGATTTTAGGGGAGAACACATATCTACCCATAATGGCAAGATTGGAAGGGGCAGTGCCTAATTTTGGTTTCTCAACAAAGTCTTTCACTTGATACAAGCGGTTATTTTGCTCACCTGGATCAATGACACCGTAACGATTGGTAAGCTCTGGAGGTACAGTTTGTACGCCAATAACTGAATTTTCTGATAATTCATATTGCTGAATGAGCTGTTTTAGGCAAGGCACCTTCCCTGTGACAATATCATCACCTAGCAGTACAGCGAAGGGTTCATTCCCAATGAACCTTCTTGCACACCAGACCGCATGTCCCAGACCTTTGGGTTCCTTTTGACGAATGTAATGAATCTCTACCTTGGATGAACGCTGAACTTCCTTGAGAAGCTCCAGCTTCCCTGTTTCCAACAGCTTGTTTTCTAACTCGAAAGCATTATCGAAGTGATCTTCGATTGCCCTCTTCCCTTTACCCGTAACAATGATAATATCTTCGATTCCGGATTCAATGGCTTCTTCCACGATGTATTGAATAGTCGGCTTGTTGATGATCGGGAGCATCTCTTTGGGCATTGCTTTCGTAGCAGGCAGGAATCTCGTTCCTAAACCTGCGGCCGGAATAATGGCTTTTTTCACCTTTTTCATCTTTTTCATCCTCCTACCGATTATAGAAAGTCTAGCCGCTAATGTATGCAATTATTGGTTGAAAACAATACCGAGCATTCTGGCTCCAGACATCTCTAACTGTGCTCTCGCTTGCTTAGCCCACTCTCGCTTCGTCTTGCCATTCTTGGCAACTAACATCACGCCGTCACTATACTCAGAAAGTAAACAAGCATCCGTATAGTCAAGCGTTGATGGCGAATCGATGAGAATGACTTCATAACGCTGCCTTAGCTGGTTCATCAAGGCTTCCATATTGGCGGAGCCTAACAGCTCGGATGGATTCAGCGGTTGACCACCGCTGGCGATGAGATCAAGCCCGATGATGCCTGTCGGTGTAATGACATCCTCTATGGTTAGCCCCTTATTTAAGAAGTGGCTCAAACCTTTCGTATTCTTAGCACCAAACATCTCATGCAGGGCTGGTTGCCGTAAATTACAATCCAGAACCAGGACAGACTTGCCTTCCTGAGCGTAGGTAATAGCCAGATTAGCAAGGGTCGTCGTCTTGCCTTCTTGCGCCTTGGGAGATGCAACCATGAGCACCATTCCTTGCCCGGCTGGTACAACCTTTTTATAGCGTACCGCTGTACGCAAGGAACGATAAGCTTCGGAGACCGACGAAATCGGATCCAACTCAGCCACAAGAACATTATTTAGCTGTGACATATGCCTTTTCCCCTACCTCTCTGCTTCGTGCACGCGAAGGTTTCGATGCTTTACCCTTTTTAATTGTTCCGATGGAAGTGAGTACCGGCAGCCCAACGATGTGCTCGGCTTCTTTTTCAGAACGAATAGTGTCATTCATGTTTTCAAAGAAGAAGAAAACACCAATGGCTGCCATCGCCGATAAAATAAAGCTCAAAGCAAGATTGATGATTACGCTGGAATTGACTGGCAATGGCTTCACAGCAGCATCAGAACTAGAAAAAATCTTGACATTATTCATATTCATCAAGCTTGGCACTTCACTAATGAACGTATCAGCAAGTGTCTTGGTAATCACAACCGCTTTTTCATAGCTATGATCCTCAAGCTCAATTTTGATAATTTGCGTTTTATCTGTGGAGCTCACTTTCAGATTCTTCAGCAGCTCCTTCTGGGTCATTCCGAATTCAGGGTGACTCTGCAGCATCATTTGAATGATATGATCTGATTTCATGATTTCCTTGTAGCTCTCGATTAAATTCAAGTTCATTGACACATCGTTAAGATCTATCGCCTCTTCACTCTTGAACGTGCTGCTAACCAGCACTTGTGTGTTTGCCTTGTAAACAGGCTCGACGAAAGTCTTGCTGACATAGAACGTTGTCAGACACGAGAGTAGAACGAACAGTGCAATCATCCACAGCTTTTTGCGAATGAGTACAAAGTAATCCAAGATCGATTTCTCCATGGTACCCTCCCGAAAAAAATAGTTAAAAATCGATGAATACTGTCTTGCTTTTCCTACAAAATTGAGCTATGATATTTGCAATGAAAGCGTTTCATTTACCTGAATCCCCCACTATCGAACCGACATTCAATCACTCCTTTAGCCAGAGCATTCAACAATCTCTTTCGACAGAGTTAGCTAGTTAGTAGCTAAGGTGAAGCACTCTACGATCAAAAGGAATGAAGAATGCCGCTTTTTGTCAGTTAGTTGGTTATACACAAATACTATATGAATTCCCAGAATTATGATATTACTCGATATTATAATTTTTAGGGTCTATTTTGTGTATCCACCAATGGTTATATGTAATAAAGCGATGGTATACTTTCGGACCATGACTGCTTGGATGTCTTACTGAAAACTGCTGACCAGTCCCTTGGATTGCGCTAACAAAGCCGCTTGGGTACGATCGTTGACGCATAATTTGTTTAGAATTTGGCTAACATGCTTCTTGACTGTGAACTCAGTTACCATCAGTTTCTTAGCCATTCCTTGATTGGACAAACCCTCTCCAAGACCAATTAACACTTCCCGCTCCTTCGGCGTAAGCTTACTGAAGCTATCCTCTTCCTCTTTCTTGAACAACATTTCCATTAATCCTGGATCGTAATACTTTTTCCCTTTGAAAATCAATTTAATGGCAAGCAGCAATTCCTCTGGCAGCGCCTCTTTGAGTACATAACCATCCGCACCTACAGCCTCTGCCCTTCTTACATCCTGCTCCATGGTCGATGAGGTCAGAATGATACTTCGGCATGACGAATCCTTGATATTCTCAACCACTTCGAGCCCCGAGCGATTCCCCAGCTTAAGATCTACAATAGCCAGATCCGGTTTCGTTTCCTTGATTAACTGGAGTGCATGCTCCACCGTTTCCGATTCACCAGAAATTTCGATGTTAGCTTCAAGCTTTAGCACAGCTGACAATCCTTTTCGCACCAACGGATGATCATCTACGATAACAACTTTCACAGTACCACCTGCTTTCATAAGAATGGGAATAGCCTTCATGACCTTGTTTAGCCCATCATCTGAAGTTCATTTAATTCCTTTTTATCCTGATGCCCGGATGGGAGGGTCACTTGAATATGTGTACCTTTTCCTGTCGTGCTCTGAATGCTAATCGTTCCGCCAAAAGACTGAACTAGCAGCTCCATGTTGTTCACACCAAGTCCAGATACCGTAGGATCCGACAACCGTTCTGTGACACTGAATCCACTTCCGTTATCCAAGACCGATAGCTTCACTTCATCTGACTTCATACTGAGATCTACCTTAATGTGACTGCTTCGGCCATGACGAATGGCATTTCCGGTTGCTTCCGATATGATTCTAAACAATGCCTTTTGATAATTGACCTGTAAACCATGATCATCTCCAGTAACATTCAACGTTACTTTCACAGCGTGCAGCTTGGACAAGCTGTCTAGATGGGACTTGACGGTTGTGATCCAAAACGCACCGCCATTTTTCCGCGAGCTCAGACTATAAATGGTGGAACGAAGCTCTTGAGATGCCGCTACAGATGACTCTTGGATGATTTGCAGCTGATCCTTGATCTGATCCGTTGAAATGTCTTTCCATTTGCGGCTCAGTGAATGTACGGCATACACAATTCCGAAAATATACTGCGAAACACTGTCGTGCATTTCATCGGCAATTCGATTCTGCTCCTCGATAATCATCAACTGGTTCTCGATTCGCTCGAGCTGATGTCTCTCCAAAATGACGGCGCATAGCTCAGATAGAAAATACAGCTGTTTGACGAACCAATGCCTGCCTTCCTCATAGCTGGTACGCTCAATCTTCACCCCCATCACACCCCAGAATCGGGTTGACGACTTGATGGGAATTACAAGAAAATCACCATGTTCAGGTAAATTCATCACCATACAGCTATCGAGCTGTCTAAGCTCGGCTGCTTGCATTTCAATAGCTGTAGTCAGGGAAGCTTCTACGCCAACTGGCGTAACACCTTGGGTAATAAGTGGATCATGCCCGCCATTCCCACTGACATCCCAGAAGAAGGACATCTTGAGCTTGGTCAGCTTTAGAGCAAATTCAGCAAAAATCAATTTCAAATTCTCCGATTCGCTATGCGTGGCTGCTTCCACAATTTGATACAGCGACTTCATATGCTCCATCGTCTCCGTGGTTCGAGCGTTCGCAATCTCAAGCCTACTTTTGACGCCAGCTAATAGCTGAATCGAGAGCGTCATGAACAATAACATCAAGTAAAATCGATTTTCTTCTAGCAAAATAGTGGTTAGCGATTGGTCATTGGCAAAAAAGTAGGAAAATGCGGTGACAAATAAGAAGTAACTCAGCATCATAAACCAGCAGTAAACCGAGGAAAGATAGCTGGCAGCCATCCAGGCGGGATTGAATACACACCACAGAAACGGACTGTCCATACCGCCGCTTAGAAGATGCAGGATCATCATCCCGGTCATTTCCAAGCCAACGGTTATTTTAATTGTGCGAGAGGCTTGGCCACTTCGGCTATACATGTCCGTAATCCATTTGGCAAAGATGAACAGCGCCAAGATGATGCCAATTTTGATACTTAACGGGGGACCACGATCCTCAATGGCATACACTAACGAAGTTCCACCAAGTGAAATATACCGGTACAAGTAAAAGACTTTACTTTCACCAGAGAACATCTTTCTCATCTGTGTAATCATCCTTTAACCGATATTTGTATTTGGTTCCTTAAACAATACCCAAGTTTACCATTATCATAACAGTTAAATTTTTACAGTCAAAAGGGCTGGATATGACTACATACTTCGTATTATTTGTAGTTTTCTGTCTCATTAATTGGAAAATAGTAATTTTCAGGAGTAAAGGTCTAGACGTTTTGATTACATAGACCTAGCCATTTGGCGAATAAAAAACTGAAAGGGATTTCAACGCAGTAAAAAAAATCATCCTTTTGTACCATAAATTCCCTACGGGAATTTTATTTATTAACGCTTTGTAAAGTCGTTTTTGGGGCTCTTTCGGACCTCTCACAGCACTTTCTCTACCGTTTCGACCCCGAGCGGTCTATTTTCGACCTCTCAAGTCGCAAGCCAGCTTTTGTTCGATTCACTTGCTGCTGAGAGGTTCTTTTCGGACCTCTCACAGCACTTTCTCTACCGCTTCAACCATGGGCGGTCTATTTTCGACCGCCAAACCTGATCAATAAGGAAAACCGTCAGGAACATTTCCCGACGGTCCTATTTGGTTTAGCGAACATCCTTAATTTTGTATTCGTGCCCACGAACCCCTTTGTAATGCGCTGAGTACATGGCTCCGCCACAACTTTCACATGCGAATTGTGGGGGGACTGTGGCATATCCTGAATCCATTCGATCGAAATCCTGCACAACATTAAGCGGTATGTTTGCGGTTTCCGAACAAGTCAAACAAATAAACTTCACTGTCTGCAGACCAGCCTCGACCTGCAAAAAGTACATCTTATTTTAGAAGATTTGCCGTTTTCAAGGTGCTTACCTGTAAAAATGCTCTTCTGTCAAGAAAGTGGACACTTCTTTAGTTAAGCTGCGTTCTGGTAGTACAACTTTTCGAAGCGTAACGGAGACATGTAGCCAATCGTGCTGTTAGATCGTTTCCGGTTGTAAAAGATTTCGAGGTATCGGAACAACTTCTCCTGCGCTTCTTGCTTCGTCTTAAATTTGGGTTTGCTGTAGATACACTCACGTTTTAAGATGCTGTGAAAAGCCTCAATACAAGCATTGTCATAACAGTTGCCCTTACGACTCATGCTTGGCTTCATACCGTAGCTTGCTAACTGCTCACGGTACTCCTTTGAGGCATACTGGGAGCCGCGATCAGAATGATGGATAAGACCTTTGCCTGGCTTCTTAGAGGCGTATGCCTGATTTAGCGCATCCATTACCAAGTCAGTCGTCATTCGATCGCTAAGTTTCCATCCAACGATTTGTTTCGTGTGCAGATCCATGATACTAGCCAGATAGAGCCTCCCTTGACGGCAAGGAATGTAGGTTATGTCAGCTACCCACTTTTCATTTGGTTTCGTTGCTTTAAAGTCTTGCTCAAGGATATTGGGAGCAATGGGCTGATCGTGATTAGAATCTGTCGTAGTGACCCTGAACTTCCGCGCCATACACGAACGTAATCCATGTTCGCGCATAATAAGACCCACCGTACGTTCCGCTACGGTCCAGCCTTCTTTCACAAGTTCTTTGAATATCCTCGGGCTGCCATAAGTTTCATCCGAATCATGAAAATGCCACTTAATGCGTTTAGTTAGTTCCTCTTTGCGCTTGTTACGCTCGGACACAACAACAGTTTTCCATTTGTAATAGCCGCTCCTAGACACTTGTAGCACGTCACACATCTTCTCCAATCGAAACTCGGAGCGATGATCCTCGATGAATTGGAACCTTAGTTCTTTTCTTTGCTGAAGATGTGCAGCGCCTTTTTTAAAATAGCGAGTTCCTCTTGGAGATCTTGATTTTGGCGTTCTTTCTCCTGATACTCCAGATCTTTTTCACGTAACTGTTGCTCAAGCTGGCGCACTCTTTCCGGAGTAATTACTGACTCCGTCTGAAATTCGTCACGGTATGTAGCTTTCCAGTTGTGCAGAACACCCGCAGATATCCCGAGCTCTTCGGACATCTGCGGCATTGATTTACCTTGCTCTAAGATGTACTTCACTGTCTGCTTCTTAAATTCTTCACTATAACGATTTCGTTCCATCCCGGACACCTCTTCCTCTTATTGATATTATCTTAGTTTCACTTAAGAGATGTCCACTTTTAATTCTAGGTGCAAAACTACATCTCATTTGCTCGAAAAGCGCCAATAGCGACTAAAACGTTCGATTTAGATGTATCTTTTGCAGGTTATCCCTTATAACTCTACTTTTTGAATGTTTATCATGTATGAAATGCAGGTTGTTCATACGCTGACAGAAGGTAGTTGCTTGCGGAGACTATGGCATCCCCTATTTGTTTTTTCCTTTTTGCTTCCCGACTAAATTCTTATAGTTTAAATAAGGGTTAAGTTTTACCTTAAACCAAAACCCAAAACATATAAATTATAAAATAAAAAAGAACTCGCAAGATTGCGAAGTTCTTTTGATTCTGGTGATTTTCTGATGTTTTTCAATGATTTCCGATATTTTCCGATGTTCTGTCGATGTTCTATCGATGTTCTATCGATGTTTTTCGATGTTTTATCGATTTCTATTTATCGATTTCAATCGACGGTTCACCAATAATCCCCTGATGATACCGATGCTGTCCCGACGATCTATTGATATTTCCTAATAAACGCAATCGCATTCGCAATGTCGACCTCAGGCTTTTCCCCAACTTCGCGCTCAATGGTTAAATAGCCCGTGTAACCAATGTCACGAAGCGCCTGAAAATAGCGACCAAAATCGACATGACCTTCGCCGAGAGCGAGCTCTCGATAGTAGGGGCCTGATGTCGCTGCCTCGGCGATAAGCTCGTGACTCATCGGCTGATACCCCAGTGAACCATACACTTCACGCGGGTCTGCCTGACGCAGTCGGATACCGTCCTTCACATGTGTGTGGACAATGTAGTCTTTCAGCGTAATAACACCTTGAACAGGATCATCGCCAGTCACCATCACCATATTCGCCGGATCAAAGTTAACAGAGACGCCATTGGTAGACAATGTGTCTAGAAAGCTTTTCAAGTGAGCAGCTGTTTCTGGTCCGGTTTCCACAGCAAAGTAAGCGCCTAAGCTGCTAGCATATACGCCTAATTCCTCACACGCATGCAGCATCGTCTCATAGATTGGGCCATTGGCTTGTTCAGGTACGACACCGATGTGAGTGGTTACGACTTTGGTTCCCAGTTCAACCGCAAGGTCGAGAATACGTTTTGATTTTTCAATTTTGTCGGCATTCACGGACTGATCTTGGAAGCCATGACCGCCTAAATCCCCACACAGAGCAGAGATGCTAAGCCCCAATGACTCGATGTAAGCTTTCAATTCCTTACGCGCTTGAGGTGATAAGTTCGCTGGGTCCATCTCACCTGAAACTGCATATATTTGTACCCCGTCTGCACCGAGTTCTTTGGCTTTCTTCAAACCGTCGCGCAAACCAAGACGCAGACTGTCAACCATAATGCCAATCGGATTCCCCATATTTCATCAACACACCTTTCGCATTGCTGAATTCTATTGCCTATCCAACATCATCCCATAGCCTTCTAATGTTTTGCAACCCAATCATCGTGCCCATTTTGCATTCCTCCATGCCTTCGAATTCCAAGGAAATGAATCCGTCATAGCCGGAGCTTTTAATAACGCGTAATACTTCTTTCATATCAATATCACCATGACCCACAATAGCGCCGCGCAAATGATTGCCTTGTAAGGTTTGAAACCAACCATTGCCTGGATTTTGATACGAAGGACGAAGGTAAAAATCTTTCACATGGACCATCGAAGCGAAGGGTAGATTATTTTTCACTGCAGCAACAGAATCTTCATCTACACACATGAAATTGCCAACATCTAGCGTTGTGCGGAAATTAGGACGGTCTACAGCTTGAATTAACGTTTGAACGCGGTCACTATGCTGCACAAAGTATCCGTGATTCTCAACGCTCGTTATGATGCCATACTGCGAAGCATAGTCAGCAATTTGCCGACAGGCCTCCGCCATGCGCTCAAGTTCTTTGTTAAAGTTCGCAATAGAACGATCCTCACTTGATGCGACATCATGACGCATTCTCTTTACACCAAGCCTAGCAGCGAGATCGACTTCCCCTTTGACCCGTTTAATTTCCTGTTCATAGGCCTCTTGAGAATCCGTTAGAAAGTTTGCTCCAATCGCATAATTAGATATTTCGATGCCGCGTGACTGCGCCTTAAGTCTTATCTCATCTGCAAGTTCCAGATTCCCGGGTAAATCAAAGCCAAGGGGCACTATCTCAACATGTTCGCCACCCTGGTCAGCAATCCAGTCAATAGCACCAAAAATGTCCATTTCTCCAGACTTCAGAGCTTGAAATAAACTATACGTACTAACCCCAAGTTTCATATCCGTTCCTCCATATCTGATCCTAGATAGTTATAATCTGATTTCCTGACCCTTGGCAGCTGATTCATAAATACCGCAAAGAATTTTCATCATTGTAAGTCCATCTTCTACAGGACTAATCGGTGAATTCCCAGTTCGACAACAGCTTAAGAAATGACTGATCTCCTGACTAAAAGCTTCTGTTATGTTGATAGATTTGCTATCTGTCTGTGGCGATACATTCAAAATGGTATCCAGCATTTCCGTAACGAGTACAAGTTCAGGCTCCAATTCCACGCCGCCTTTATCTCCGTACAACTTGACAGCGATTTCATCCTTTTTGGCATGCAGGGTAAAGCTAACATCAACCATTAGGGAAGCTCCATTTTCAAAGCGAATTAAGGCATTGGCCATATCTTCGACGGTATTCAAATCAACATTATAATCAGCGGCTTTGTAAAAGGAAAGATTGCGTACGTTCGCCCGATTCCCAAGCTTATTATAGGTATGGCCACTGACCGATACAGGCTTCGGTCTCCCCATTAAGTACCAGCATAAGTCAATCACATGTACACCGATATCGATTAAAGGTCCACCGCCAGATCGTTCCGTGTCAGCAAACCAGCCCCCTGGATTACCTAAACGACGAAGACACGAAGCTTTGGCATAGTACAATTCTCCCAAATCGCCGTTATCGATAAAGCGCTTAACGAGTTGAGCATTGGTATCATATCTTCGTACAAAACCTACCTGCAGAATTTTCCCCGTTTCACGAACGGCTTCTTGAATGCGCTCAGCCTCTTCCACGGTTTTGCAAAGTGGTTTTTCTACAAGAACATGCTTGCCGGCACGCAAAGCTGCAATGCTTATCTCAGCATGTGTATTATTCCAAGTACAAATACTTACAGCATCGACCTCTGGATTGGCCAGAAGCTCCCGATAATCGGTGTAAATAAGCTCAACATTATACTTTGCGGCTTTATCCTCAGCTCTTTGACGATTCAAGTCACATACGGCTACCAATTCTGCGTCTGCTTGCTTCACATAGGACTCAAAGTGCATATCGGATATGGAACCTGCACCGATTACACCAATTTTCAATTTGTTTATGCTCATTGCTAATACTTGCCTCCTTCGTGTCATATGTAATCAGGATAGCATGATTATTGCTGAGGTAGAATGCATAGGATGAGCATATCCATGGATTATATGATCAAAAAAAGGCTTTCATTTTCCAGATGACCTATACTATTAACATAACAAGCAATACCTCCTGCCAGGCAATGAAAAAACAAAAAAGGCAATAGAATACGTAAAAAAACGTATTCTATCGCCTTTTTCCATGTTAAGGAATTAATAAGATTTTCCCTGTGCTTCTCCTGCTCTCTAAGAGTCTGTGGGCTTCCGCCCCCTCCTTCAAAGGAAAGCATGTAAAGCTCTCTATTTGAATAATCCCTCGCCGCAGCGCATCAAATAGTTCGTTTGAACGATCAATTCGATTCTGCAAGGTAGTCACA